>JALYST010000034.1 GCA_030854665.1 Actinomycetota bacterium | reverse complement strand
CGGTCGACCTCTTCGCGCACGGCGTCCATAGTGGCGAGGTCAAGTGCAACCGGCTTCTCGCAGAACGCGGGCAGGCCGGCCTTTGCGGCGAGCCGGAGGAGAGGTGCATGGCCCGGCGTGGCGGTGGCGATCACGAGCGCGTCGATGCCTGCGGCGACGAGGCTCTCGGGAGTCTCGGCCGTGCCGACCCCAAGTTCCCGGGCTACGTCGATCGCCCGTGCAGGATCGGAGTCGGCGATCGTGACCGTCGACACCCCATCGAGGGCGAGGAGCGTCTGGGCGTGACAGACACCGATCCTGCCGACACCGATCAAGCCGAGAGCAACGCGCGCTGCCATCGTTTCGTCACACTAAGCGCTGCGCCGCTCCCGATCGCAGGGGAGGCCTAGCAGTTCACTTTTAGATGCTGCTCGGCCAGGTGCGGGTTGCCTGCGCGTTCCTGGGCGAGAATGGCGTCGAACCACTGCAGCGACGACGCGTCGTAGCCGCCGACATCTTCTGACTCGCCTTCGTGGTGGACGGGCATTGCCGCTCGAACGCGCTCGAACCCGTGGAGGCCGACCTCCATTTGTGTGGTGTCGTGCGACAGGTAGCCCTCGACCCAGTAGGAGATCCACGCGCAGGTCGCCTGGGAGAGCACTTGCATCTGCGCCGCCCTGCCTCCGTAGAGGGAATTGTCGTCGAGTCTTGGTTGGTGCCATGTCGCCCCAGGCGGGAGCTGGATTTTCGCGGCCTCTCCGCCGAAGTCGTGGCGAACCTCGGTGGCCGTGTGGAAGATCGAATAGATGCCCCAGCCGGTCGCCGTGAAGACGAGCGCAAGCAGCATCACCACCGCGACCGCCAATGCTCTCCGGCGAGGTCGCCGCGCTCTGCGGGCGTCAGCCAGGATGAGCGGCGTCGAGACGATCGCTTGGCGGAGATTCTCGAGTACGCCGGCGTCGAGCGGCGTCAGGGTCTTGGCGGGGTCGTTCGCGCTCAGCAGGCGTGCGACATCGCGGTCAAGCATCGGAGGCACCTCCAGGGACGAACGTTGGGGGCTGAATGCAGTCGTCTCCCATCAAGCCGGCGAGTGTGACGGACAAGCGGCGCCGGGCCCGATGAAGCCGCACGGCGACGGTCGGCTTGGAGCAGCCCAGCGCGCGAGCGATCTGGCCGCGGTCGAGGTCTTCCCAGACCGTGAGGAGCAGGACCTCTCGATCAGCCTCTGGCAAGAGCTCCAACGCCATCCTGATCGCCTCACCTGTTTGCGATTCGACGGTCCCGGGCTGTGCAGGTTGCGGGCGCTCCTGGAGCAGTCGTTCAGAGAGCGCTTCTTGCCGAAGCGCTCCGCGCCGAATGTTGAGCCGCACGTTTCGCGCGACGCCGATGAGCCAAGGCCGCTCTTCGTTCGGCACCACATCGAGCCGGCGCCAGGCGATCAGAAACGTTTCGGCGACAACATCGTCCGCGATCTGCGGGTCGCGGCGCCACGCATAACGGCGGATGGCCTCGACGTGCGCCGCATAGAGCAGGTTGAACCGTTCTTCTCGCGTGAGGGTGGCTCTCAGGGACGTCCTCCTGGCGGTTAAGGGTCTAACCTCTACCTGTCCGGCTCGCCCGTCGGGATTTCAGGTCCGGCCCGGCGTGAGGGGCTTTTGAGAGAGTTAGCTCCATGCCTCGAATAACGGCCGCCCAGGCTCTCGTCCGTTTTCTCGCTGCGCAGCACGTGGAGCGCGACGGGGTAGAGCAGCGTTTCTTCGAGGGGTGCTTCGGCATCTTCGGGCACGGCAATGTCGCCGGCATCGGGCAGGCGCTCTACCAGCACCCGGATCTGCTCACCTACTACCAGGCCCGAAACGAGCAGGCGATGGTGCATGCCGCATCCGGCTTCGCGCGGATGAAGAACCGGCTCGCGACGCTCGCGTGCACGACCTCGATCGGGCCCGGGGCGACGAACCTCGTCACCGGTGCGGCGCTCGCCACGGTGAACCGGCTGCCGGTGCTGCTGCTGCCCGGCGATGTCTTCGCCTCTAGGCGACCGGATCCCGTTCTGCAGCAACTCGAGGTGCCTTCACGGGGAGACGTCTCGGTCAACGACTCGCTGCAGCCGGTGTCTCGCTACTTCGATCGGATCGAGCGGCCCGAGCAGCTGCTTGCGGCAGCACCTGCCGCAATGCGCGTCCTCGTGAACCAGGCGGAGACCGGGGCGGTGACGCTTGCGTTTCCACAGGACGTCCAGGCCGAGGCGTACGACTACCCGGAAGAGTTTCTGGCGCGGCGTGTCTGGCACGTAACGCGGCCTGAGCCCGACGCGGGTCTGCTCGCGGAGGCGGCTGCGCTCATTCGCGAAGCGGAACGCCCGCTGATCGTTGCCGGCGGCGGCGTCATCTACTCCGAGGCGACCGAAGCGCTTCGCGCGTTCGTCGACCAGACCGGAATTCCGGTCGCCGAGACGCAGGCCGGGAAGGGCTCGCTTCCATACGACCATCCCGCGGCGCTCGGCGCCGTGGGTGCGACCGGCACGCTCGCGGCGAATACGGTGGCTGCTGATGCGGATGTCGTGATCGGCATCGGAACGCGGTGGTCGGACTTCACCACGGCCTCCAGGACCGCTTTCGGACATCCGGACGTGCGCTTCGTGAACGTGAACGTCGCCGACTTCGACGCAGCGAAGCTGGATGGAATCGCGCTCGTCGCAGACGCGGCGGTCGCGCTGAAACGGCTGGCGGCTGCGCTCGCAGGGCATCAGGTCGAGCCGGCGTACCGCGAGCTCGCTGCTCGGCTGAACAAGGAGTGGGACGAAGAGGTCACCCGCTTGTACACGCTCGGCCACGTGCCGTTGCCTGCTCAGAGCGAGGTTATCGGCGCGGTCAACGATGCGGCGCGACCGACGGACGTCGTCGTCTGCGCCGCCGGCTCGATGCCGGGCGATCTGCACAAGCTCTGGCGCACGCGCGATCCGAAGAGCTACCACGTCGAGTACGGCTATTCGTGCATGGGCTACGAGATCGCCGGGGGCCTGGGCGTGAAGATGGCTGCGCTCGAGCGCGAGGTGTACGTGATGGTGGGCGACGGCTCCTATCTCATGCTTTCGAACGAGATCGTCACTTCGATCCAGGAGGGCCTGAAGCTGACGATCGTCCTCGTCGACAACCAGGGCTTCAGCTCGATCGGGAGCCTTTCTCGCTCGCTCGGCACAGACGGCTTCGGGACGCAGTACCGCTACCGGCAGAACGGATCGCTGGGGCTCGACAGCGACAGCTCACCGGCGCCGGTGCTCCCTGTCGATCTGGCCGCGAATGCGGAGTCGCTCGGCGCGAAGGTGATCCGCTGCGGAACGATCGACGAGCTCCGAGCCGGGCTGGAAACTGCAAAGGGCGAGGAGTCGACGGTCGTCCTCTCGATCGAGGTTGACCGCTACGAGGGAGTCCCGGCCTACGAGAGCTGGTGGGACGTGCCGGTTGCCGAGGTCTCCGAGGTCGAAGCCGTACAGGCGGCCCGCGCGGCGTACGAGCAGGCCCGATAGAGCGCCTCGGAGCAGAGCGCGCTCATCATTTCATTCGTTGGTGCATCTGATTACCGCCGGGGATCGTGAGACCGGGAATCGCGTGGGGGGCCGTGAAGAGGAAGACGCCGAGCGCGAGAAGAATTGCTGCTGTCCCGTAGGACGCCACCCGGCGCCAGGGGACGGTCTTCTCGGCCGCGATCATCCCGGCGACGACGGCCATCCAGGTGATGCTCATAACCCCAAGCGCGAACAGCGACGCCATCTGTGCCCAGCAGCAGCCGACACACCAGGCGCCGTTCTCACGCCCATCCGCACGGCACCCCCCAGCCGTCTCTCCAAGAGCCGAGCAATAGCCCCAGAGGGCTTCGGCACTTTCCCAGGCAGACGTCCTTCAGAGGCGTCAGCTCATAGACCGCTGCGAGGACGAGAGTTCCAGCTGCCACCCATCTGCCTGCGCGATCCCACGCGAGCACATCGCCCCCGAACCGACGTCCGGTGACCGCAATCGAAAAAGCGAACAGGCCGGCAACGCTCCACGTCATGAGATAACCCGCCGCGAAGACGAACGGCGAAAGCGCCGACCGCTCGCGGCTCATACGCGAGTACAGGGCAACCGTCGGGGCGACCGACGGGAGCATCATCGCTGCCATCATCACGACCCAAATGCCGAGGAACCAACTCAGCGTTCCGAACCCCGTCCAGGGACCACCGTCCATCCCGCGCATCTGGTCGAGGGTCCACCACCAGCCGCTACCGGCGAGCGCGAAGAGCAGGGTGACTAGGCCGACCCGTGCGCGTGCCGCCGCGAAGGCCGGCGCGAGACTCGTGCCAGGAGCACGTTCCTGCGCCGGTGCGATCATCTCTTCAAGCCGCCCAGGAAAACTCGGAGGTCGAGAGACCGGCCTTGCCTTCGTACTCGATCCCGAAGGCGTTGATGCGCGAGCGGGTCGCCTCCGCGATCGTCAAGTCAGACGCCACCGGGTGGAACATCCCGGCAAATCGACCGGCTCTCCGGTCTCGATGCCGAAGGGCACGATGTCCTCGATCTCGAAATCGATCGCGTCCCCGACCCGAACGCTGTGGCGCACGCCGTCGTCTTGCACCTCGATCGCCGCTCGCTCAACACCGAGCATCTCCCCGATCAGCGGCGCCAGCGCCGCCATCGGTCCGCCAAGTTGGCCGCCAAAGAAGTTGGCCGCCAAAGACCTTGGTGAGCTTGTCCGCCTGCTCATCCGTCGCTCGCTCGTCGATGAACATCCCGAGGCGCCAGTTCCCGTCCGTCATCACCTTCGGCGTTTCCGCGATTGCGGCGACCTTGAGCGCGCCGATGTCCGTGCCTTCAATCTCACCCTCGCGGACGTTGAAGACGAGTACCACGCGACAGAAGTCGTAGGTCGCGCCATGGTCAAAAGAAGCGTTACACCGGCAAATCAGATCGCACGAGCACGTTTCGACGTAGCTGCCCTCAGCTTCCAGGACATCGACAACCTCCCACGTGTATGAAGAGCCGTTTATCCGAGCCAGGTAAGGCGTCGAATCGACGGCGATTCGGTCGCACCCCCAAGCCGACTCTAAAACATCAGGGAAGTCGACCGGGGAAGCTAACTCCGCTCGAGCGGCTTCCCAGCTTGATCGCAAACGATTTCATGTCCAGAATGGGCGGCCGGTATGACCACGCCCACACGCACCCAGAGTGACCTGATTCTCGCCCGGGACGGGGGCACGCCGGCCCGGACACGGCCGGAGGCGCCGATGTTCCCCGGCGGAATGGAGGTCGGCCGGGAGGAGATCGAGGCGCTGACCCGCGTGATCGAGAGCAGGAATCTCTTTCGCTACTACGGCGTCGGCGACGGTCCGGACGAGGTTCTCTCGTTCGAGCGCGAGTTTGCAGAGCACATGGGCTCGAAGCATGCCCTGTGTGTAAACGCCGGTTCCTCGGCGCTCATCTGTGCGTTGATCGGCGCCGGCATCGGCGAGGGCGACGAGGTGATCGTGCCGGCGTACACGTGGAACGCGACGGCGAACGCGGTGCTCGCCTCCCGCGCCCTTCCCGTCCTCGCCGAGGTGGATGAGTCGCTGACGCTCGATGCGGCCGACGTCGAACGGCGGATCACGCCGCGGACGCGCGCAATTCTTCCGGTGCACATGCGCGGGGCGCCCGCCGCGATGGACGAGCTCGGGTCGATCGCGAAGCAGCACGACCTCGTGATGATCGAAGACGTCTGCCAGGCCGCTGGCGCCACGTATCGCGGCCGCCGTCTGGGCACCTTCGGCGACGCAGGCGCCTTCAGCCTGCAGTTCAACAAGATCATCACTACCGGCGAGGGCGGCGTGATGATCACCGACCGCGACGACCTTTTGGATCTCGCGCTCGACGTGCACGACTGCGCGAACTCCGTGCGGCGGGGTGTCGGCCTGCCGAAGTTCGCGGGCTACAACTTCCGTGCTTCCGAGCTGACCGGCGCGATGGCGCGTGTGCAGCTGAGCCGCCTCGATGGGCTCTTGGCAAAGATGCGCGCGAACCATGCCAGGCTCAGCAACGAGATCAGCGAGCTGCCCGGGTTGACGGTCAGGCGCGCAAACGACGACGACGGCGACGCCGGCATCGCGCTCGTCGCGTTTGCAGCAGACGCCGAGCGCGCGCGCAACGCAGTCGACGCGCTCAACGCGGAAGGCGTGCTCGCGATGCGCATCTACGACCCCGACACGCCTGACCTCCACGTCTATCCGTTCTGGGCTCCCGTCCTTGCCGCGCTCGAGGCCGCCGGCATGGACGCCCCGGACTGCCCGCGCACGCTCGACCTGCTCGAGCGCTCGATCCACGTCGACGTCTCACCGCTCTGCGACGAGCAGGATCTCGACGAGATCGCCTTCGCCTTCGAAAAGGTGGCCAAGCAGGTCCTCGCGTGAGTTTGCGCATCGGCGTCGTGGGCGGCGGTCTCGTCGCGCAGGCCGAGCATCTCCATTATCTCGCACACATGTGGGATCGCTTCGAGCTCGTTGCGGTCGCGGATCCGAGCGCGACCGTTCGCAACTCGCTGCAACAGCTCTACGACCTCGAAGCAACCTACGCCGATCACGAGCAGCTTCTCGAAGGAACGACCCTCGACGCCGTGGTTATCTGCTCGCCTGCGCAGACTCACGCGGAGGCCACTCTGGCAGCGCTCGACCGTGGCCTGCACGTCTTCGTGGAGAAGCCGATGTGCATCACGCTCGCCGACGCCGACCGGATCATCGAGGCGCAACGCAGGACCGGGAAGGTCGTCCAGGTCGGGTACATGAAACGCTTCGATCCGGCGTTCGAGCGGATGCTCGAGTCGATGCCGCCTTCCGCGGAGTCGCTGCGGTACGTCAGCGTCGTCGTGCACGATCCGGAGTTCGAACCGTTCTTCGGCCCGGGCGAGATCGCGCGCGGCGCGGACATCCCCGCGGAGGTGCTCGAGGCGGGCCGCGGGCAGACGTGCGCGCAGGTGCGTGAAGCCGTCGGCGCCGATACCCCCGACGTGGTCACGGCGTTCGAAGGCTCTTTTCTGGGCAGCCTGGTACACGACCTCAACCTCGTCCACGGTTTGCTCGGAAGCCTGGGTGAGCCGCTCCCCGCGGAGGTGATCGACGGCGACTGGTGGAACGAGGGCCGTGCGGTGACGGGTTCCTTGCGTCTTGCCAATGGGGCACGTTGCGACACCGCCTGGATCCAGCTCCTCGAAACGTACGAGTACCGGGAGTCGATCTCGTTCTTCTTTGCCGAGGAAGTGCACACGCTTGCATTCCCTTCGCCCTGGCTGAAGCAGTCTCCGACTCGGTACGAGGTGTCGCGAGCCCGCAACCGTGCCCGGGTCGGCGAGTCGTTCGAGTCGTACGAGGAGAGCTTCGCGCGGGAACTCGCCCACTTCCACGAGTGCATCGTGAACGGCACCGAGTGCCGAACCCCGCCGGAGCAGGCCCGACTGGACATCGCCGTGCTGACGGAGATGTTCTTGAAGTCGGGATGACGCCGCTTCGCACGGCGATCGTCGGCTCCGGGTTCGTCGCCCGCGTGCACGCCGCCGCGGTTCGGGATCTCGGCGGAACCATCGTGGCGGTTTGCAGCCGGACGCAGGCGGGAGCCGACCAGCTCGCGGAAGAGCTCGGAGGGGTCGACGCCTACGAGTCGCTTGCCGAGCTGCTTCGAGGGGTCGCGGTGGACGTCGTCCATGTCTGCACGCCGAACGCCGTGCATGCGGAGCAGACAATGCTCGCTCTCGAGCATGGCGCTCACGTCGTCTGCGAGAAGCCGCTCGCTACGAGCACGGACGAGAGCGAACGCATGCTGGCGGCGCTCGCTGCGAGCGGTCGCATCGGTGCGGTTGCCTACCACGTCCGCGGCTACCCGCTCGTCGAGCACATGCGCGCAACGGTCGAAGCCGGCGAGGTCGGGGACCTGCGTGTGGTGCACGGGCGTTACGTGTGCGACGATGCCCTGCTCGTCGCGGAAGGCTGGCGCCTCGAGCCTGCGAGCTCCGGCCCGACGTACGTCACGGCAGACCTCGGCGCGCACTGGTTCGATCTCGCCGAGCACGTGACCGGCGCCCGCGTCTCGGAAGTCCTCGCCGACTTTCGTACCTTCGTTCCGGGCCGCATGCTCGACGATCACTCGTCATTGCTGCTTCGTTTCGACAACGGGGCTGCGGGAACCGCGGTCTTCAGTGCGCTCAGCGCAGGCCGCAAGAACCAGCTGCTGTTCGAGCTCGAGGGCAGCAAGGGCGGCTTCACGTGGGACCAGGAATCTCCGAACGAGCTCCTGCACCGGCATGCGGAAGAGCCGACGCAGATCGTCATCAAGATCCAGGCACCAACGCAGGGCGGGCTGCGGCAGTCGCCCGGTATCCGCCCGGGCATGCCGAGGGCTACGGCGATGCGTTCAGGACGATCCTGAGGGACGCCTACCTCGCGATGGCCGCGCAGCAGCACGGCCCGTTTCCCACCTTCGCCGACGGGCATCGTGGCATTCAGATCCTCGAGGCGGCCCTGCGCAGCGCGACCGACGGCGGCTGGGTGTCCGTCGCCGGCTAGGTCGCAGCGCGGCGAGGCACGAGGCGCAACGCGCGGCGGACGATGCCGGGCAGCACGAAGGCCAGGGCCATCAGGCAAAGCGACGCGGCGAGCAGAAGCGCGGCGAGCGCATTCACCTCGGGCGTGATCCCGAACTTGACCTGTGTGTAGATGTAGATCGGGAGCGTGTTGTGACTGCCGATGAGGAACAGCGTGATGATGAACTCGTCGAGCGAGAGCGTGAACGCAAAGAGCGCTCCCGCCAGAATGGCCGGAGCGAGCAGAGGCAGGACGACGTACCGCAGCCGCTGGAACGTATTCGCACCGAGGTCGCTGGCTGCGCGCTCGAGACTTGCGTCAAACCCTTGTAGCCGCGCCGCCACCAGCAGCAGAACGAAAGGCGTCGTGTAGACGCTCTGGCCGATGACCGCAGTCGTCGGGGAGAGCGTCTGATGGAACACGCTCGTGAAGAGGACGAGCAGGCTCACGCCGATCAGGAGCCCGGGGATCATGATCGGCAAGACCATCGTGATCCGGATGCCGCTGCGGAACGGAAGCCGTGAGCGCACGAGCGGAAAGGCGGCGGCGGTTCCGATCAGAGTGCTGACGGCCGTGACTTCGAGCGCAATGCGGATCGTCGTCTGCAGCGCATCGCGGATCTGGTAGTCGCTGAAGACCTGCCCATACCACTTCGTCGTCCAGCCTGTGATCGGGAACGTGCCATACCGATTCGCGTTGAAGCTGAAGACCACCAGCAGCACGATCGGAGCGAAGAGGAATACGTACACCAGCACGGCCCACAAGCTGAGCGCGCCGCGGGTCAGGCGGCCGCGAGACGAGACGACGTCGAGGTCACGTGCCATAGGGATCCTCGACCTCGAGCGAGCGGCGGAACAACGCCAGGAGCACCACGATCAATCCGGCGATCAGCAAGGCGGCCGCGGCACCCCGTGTGTACTGCGCGCCCTGGAAGAAGTTGACGATCAGGTTTCCGATCATCACTCCCTTCGCACCGCCGACGAGCTGCGGGGTCAGGTATTCGCCGAGGATCGGGATGAACACGAAGATCACGGCGGTGGTGATGCCCGGCCGGATCTGCGGCAGGAGGATGCGCCAGACCGCGGTCGCCGGAGTGGCGCCGAGGTCCATCGCCGCCCGGAACTGATTCCAGTCGAACCGTTCCAGCGAGGCGTAGAGAGTGAGCGCGGCGAACGGGAAGTAGAGGTAGACGAGGACCAGGATCACCGCAGGCCGGTCATAGAGAAAGAACGAGACCGGCTTCGAGGTCGCCCCCGTCCATTCGAGGAAGCGGTTGATGGCGCCCTGCGGCCCGAGGATGGTGAGCCACGAGTAGACCCGCAGGAGGTAGCTCGTCCAGAAGGGGAGGATCACGAGAACGAGCAGCACCTTCTGGTACCTCTTCGGGACGTAGCGGGCGAGCCAGTACGCAAAGGGAAAGGCGATGACCAGCGTCAGCGCCGTCGCCGCGAACGACACCCACACTGTCGCCCAGAACGTCGAGACGTACGTGGGGACGCTGAAGAAGTAGTGGTAGTTGTCGACCGTCCAGTGGTGGACGACGTTGTAGTCGACGGTCTGCCAGAAGCTGTAGCAGACGATCAGTCCGAGCGGCACCAGGAAGAACACGCCGAATAGGACGAGCGCAGGGAGGAACCCGGCGTACTCGCCGAGCACGGACGACCACGTGCGCCGCCCGGGGCGACCCAGCGGCAGCGCTCCGTCTGCCGTCTGGGTCGCTTCGACACCCGGGCTCGTGCCGGGCAGCGTCATTTAGGCGCCGAACACCTCGTTGAACGCGTCCGTGTACGCCTGCTCGTTGCCGGACGGGCCTTTGAGCGTCATCTTCAGCGCCTTGTCCGGCTGGTTGTAGAGCAGCCGCTGAGCACGGTCGCCATGCCCCTGGTTCACCAGCATCTTGTACGCCTTCTCGTTGAAGAGCGGGCGCCCGTTGGTGATGAAGTTCTGCGCGATGTACGGGGCCTGCTGCATCGCGTTGATGAAGCGGGGGAAGGCATCCTTGTTCTTGGACGCCACCACCATCTGCTCGGAGTCGATGAACCCGACCGTTCCCTCCTTGGGGTAGGCCGGCTTCACGAGTGGCCCGCCCGCGTCTTTGACGCGGTCGTCCGTGCCGAGGTTCGTGATCCCGATCCAGGCGGAGCCGTCCGCGAGTGCGCGCACGACCTCGTTGTTCTGCGACGCGAGCTTGAGGACGTTCGGCTTGAACTTCTTCAGCCAGCTCTTCGCATCGGCGATCTCGGCCGTCGTCATGCTGTACGGCTCCTTGGCGCCGGTCGCCTTGCCGGCGATCGCCATCATGTCCGTCG
>JALYST010000283.1 GCA_030854665.1 Actinomycetota bacterium | reverse complement strand
GGCGCGGGCGTGGTCGAGGGCGTGGGCGACGGCGTGACGGATGTCGAGCCCGGCGATCACGTCGTCACGCTCTTCTCGCCGCAGTGCCGCGAGTGCGAGCACTGCCGCGATCACCGCACCAATCTCTGTCTCGCGATTCGCGAACAACAGAACCGGGGCTTTCTCCCGGACGGGACGACGCGGCTGTCGCGCGACGGCGCGCCGATCCGTCACTTCATGGGGACGTCCACGTTCGCGGAGTACACGGTCATGCCGGAGATCGCGCTCGCGAAGATCGATCCCGATGCTCCGCTCGATCGCGCGTGCCTGTTCGCCTGCGGGCTCTCCACGGGGATCGGTGCTGCGATGAACACGGCGAAGGTCGCTACCGGTTCGACGTGTGTCGTCTTCGGTGCGGGCATGGTCGGGCTCGGTGCCGTGGTCGGCTGCCGACTGCAAGGCGCCGGCCGGATCATCTGCGTCGATCTCTCGGGCGAGCGGCTCTTGCTCGCGCGCCGTCACGGCGCGACCGACGAGATGCTCGGCGGCCCCGACGTCGTGGAACAGCTCTTGGAAGTGACCGGCGGCCTCGGCGCCGACTACACCTTCGAGGCGACCGGCAACGTCAGCGTGATGCGTCAGGCCGTGGAGTCGGCGCGCATGGGCTGGGGCCTCGCGACCATGTGCGGCGTGGCGGGCAAGGGCGAGACGCTCGACGTCGTCCCGCGCTTCCTGATCACCGGAAGGCGGGTCGCAGGCTCTTCGTTCGGCGGTGTGAAAGGACGCGACCAGGTTCCGCAGTTCGTCGACATGTACCTCGCCGGCGACATCGACGTGGACGCGTTCGTGTCGCACAGGCTCACGCTGGACGACGTCAACCACGGCTTCGAGCTGATGGAGGCGCAGGACGGCATCCGCAGCGTGATCGACTTCTCCTGACTTAGTGGCTCTGAGCCACTAAGTCAGCGGCCCGCGTAATCGATCTTCTCGAACGGCCACTCCCCAAAGAGCCAGTCGCTCACCGCCTGCCAGAGGGGCTCGTCAAGCTCGGTGCGGCTCGCTCTCACCCAGGAGCTCACCTGCGCGTCGTAGAAACCATCCGGAGCCGGATAGATATACACGCAGCCGACGACGTCGCCGCCGGCCTCGAGGACGGTGTAGGTGAAACCGGAGCGGTTCTCGAAGTCGTCCGCGTGCCGTTGCAGGTCGGCTCGGTTCTCCTCCAAGGTCATATCGCGCGGCCAGGAGCTCCCCTCCCACCCCGGAGTCGCACGGATGTGTTCCAGCGAGGACGACCACGCGCGGTAGTCCGCGTCGTTGTGCTTCGGGCCGAGAGGCTCGAGGTGGAATTCCGGAGTCTCGAGGCGAAGCGGCACGACGAAGTCCACGGGCACGAACACGGATGCAGCCTAGACGTCGACTACGGTCATTTCGGAATACTTTCGGAAATGAAGCGAACGGCAGACCCATATCGCGACCTCGACGTGATCGACTCGCGCGCCCCGCGCTTCAACCAGGCGACGATCGGACTGCTCGCCGCGCTCGCGGTCGCGACCGGCTGGTGGTGGCTGCTCGGCCCGCTCGGACTACAGCTGCTCGTCGGGCTGACTCTCGGCCGGCGCTTCTGCCTGCCGTGCCTCGCCTACTTCGAGCTCGTGCAGCCTCGTTTTGGCGAAGGCACCCTGGAGGACGCGCGCCCGCCTCGCTTTGCGAATGTCGTCGGCGCAGTCTTCCTCGTCGCCGCAACGGTCGCGTACGCAGCCGGTCTGGCCACCCTCGGCGGCGTGCTCGGCGGAATCGTCGCGGCACTTGCGCTACTCGCCGCCGCAACGGGCTTCTGCACCGGCTGCGAGGCGTACAAGCTGGGCTCCTTCCTGCTCGGGCGGCCGTTCGTCTCGTGCCCGCTGCCGCCCCGAGTCGACTGACGTGGCGGAGCCGGAAGGGCTCGTCTACCGGCCGGAGTTGGTCTCGGAGCCGGACGAGCAGGCGCGTACGCTGCGCGGATGACCGAGTGGTGGGCCGTAAGGCGCGCGCACAGCCAGAAGCCGGCGACGTATACGTGCCCGTTGTGCGGACATCAGCTGCATGCCATGAGCGACCACCTACTGATCGCCCCCGAAGGTGACGCCGGCCTCCGACGGCACGCACACACGGACTGTGTGCTCGCGGCCCGCAAGAACGGCACCTTCAAAACCTACGACGACTGGCGCAAGACACAGCCTCGGCGCCGTTCTCTCTTGCAGCGGTATCTTCGGCGCGGATGAGCACCGGATTTCGGCAACACCTGCGACGCGCCATCGAGCTCGCCCGGCAGGCGCGCGAGCACGACAACCATCCGTTCGGCGCATTGCTCGTCGACCACAGAGGGAACGTGGTCCTCGAGGCGGAGAACACGGTCCGCACCGACAAGGACGTGACTGCCCACGCCGAGACGAACCTGATGCGCATGGCGAGCGCGCGCTTCGAGCCCGACTTCCTCGAGCGGTGCACGCTCTACACGAGCACCGAGCCGTGCGCCATGTGCGCAGGCGCGATCTACTGGGGAAACGTGAGGCGAGTCGTCTTCGGCCTGAGCCAGGAGCAGATTCGCTCCATCAGCAACCACAACCCGGAGAACATGCAACTGGCGATCACGTCGCGCGAGATTTTCGAGCGTGGAGATCACCCGGTCGAGGTCAGCGGCCCCCACCTGCCGAGGGAGTCGAGCGCCGTCCACGACGGGTTCTGGGACTGAGTTCGCCCCTCAGATGAGACGGGGCCTGGCGCGGCGTTCCATGTCACCGAGCACCTGGTCGCCGATCCAGTTGACCGCCCAAACCACGGCGACCGTCCCGGCGTAGGTCCAGAAGCCGTCGATGGAGAAGTTCGGCGCCACCCACTCCGCCAGCGCGATCATCGCGATGTTGATCAGGAGGTAGAAGAAGCCGAGCGTGATGATGATCAACGGCAGCGTCACGACGGTGAGCAGCGGCTTCAGTACCGCGTTCGCGATCCCGAGAACGGCGGAGCCGATCAGGTAGGCCTTCCAGCCGTCGATGCGGACGCCGGCCCAGATCTCGTCCGCGGCCCAGAGGGCGGCGAGGTTGATCGCCCAGGCGATCGCCAGACGGGGGACGAAAGACACGGCGACAGTGTAAAACGACATCTTGCTCGCGCGCCTCCACGCCCTCCAGACGACCCCGGAGCAGCACGATCTCGGCCTGGAGATCGTCCGCGACCAGCTTTTGCCTTGGCTCCGGGACAGCTCCGGCTTTCGCGGATTGATCCGGCTCTGGAATCCCGCCGAGTCGAAGACGCTGGTGATCACGTTGTGGGCCGACGAGGAATCGCTGCGGGCAAGCGCCGAGGCAGGGAATCATCTCGGCGAGCTCACGGCGGAGACGGTGAGAACCACCAGGCTCGCGCTCGAGGACTACGAGGTGAGCCTCTTCGATGTCGCGGACGCCTGACTTCACTCTCGGCGACGAGGTGCCTCGCGGGCACGCCTCGTGAAGGCGGGCGACGAGCAGCGCCGCAAGCTCGAGCGGAATCTCCACGACGGAGCGCAGCAGCGGCTCGTCTCGCTGGCGCTGACGATCCGGCTCGCCCGGCGACAGCTCGAGTCGGACAACTCCGAGGCTGTGGCGCAGCTGCCGGTCAGCCTCGCTTGACCGGGATGCTCTGGCTCGAGCGAAAGACGTTCTGCGGGTCGTAGCGCCGCTTGACCGCGATCAGGCGGTCGAGGTTCGTCCCGTAGTACGCGCGACCCCAATTCCCCAGATCGGGGTCGATGTAGTTCTGGTACGCGAACGGTGAGACGTGCGGGCTCATCGCGGCGTAGAAGTTCCTCAGCCAGCGGAGGTTCGGCTCCGCCGCCGCGGCCGCGTCCCAGTACGCGAGGAACTGCATCGAGAACAGCGCGTCGCGGTGGACGAACGCGGTGGCGTCCTTCTTCACGCGGTTGATCGCGCCGCCGTAGGAGTCGAGCAGGATGATGCCCGAGCCGCTGCCGGTGGTGATGCGGGCCTCGATCTGGCGGATCATGGCGTTGATCCCCTGCACGCTCAGCGGCTTGTTCGCGAAGCTCGATTTGCCCTTGAAGGTCGAGCGCCCGAGATGGCCTTGCGGCGGCAGGTGACATTCGGCGATCGCCCCGGAGCACCCCGCCCACATCTCCTGCGCGTCCAGATAGCTCCGGGACGTCACGGTGAAGCGTGTCCGCGTGCCGGCGTTCGCAAGCGGCCTTAGGAGCTCGCGCAGCCGGTCGGCGCTCCCGAAGAACTGTCCGGCCGAGGTGATGCGCGCGCGGCCGCCGGCGGCCGCATTGAGGTTCAGCACGGAGAAGAGCCCATCGGGTGCGTGGGGCGCAAGCTTCTGCCAGGCCCGAACGACCTTCGCCGCGTCGGACCACGGCCACTCCAGAGCGTAGGTCGCGACCTGTCCGACCGGGTGTGTGCGGAAGACGAGGCGCGTGATGATTCCGAAGTTGCCGCCTCCTCCGCCGCGGAGCGCCCAGTACAGGTCCGAATGCTGACGCGAGTTGGCCAGGACCGCTGTCCCGTTCGCGAGAACGACGGTCGCCTCGAGCAGATTGTCGCACGTCAGCCCGTACTTCCGCGAGGCCAGGCCGACGCCGCCGCCGAGAGCGAGCCCGGCGATCCCCACAGTCGGACAGGATCCCGCCGGAACAGTCCGCCTGTGCTGCCAGAGCCCGTCGTAGACGTCGATGAGACGCGCACCGGCGCCGACCACCGCGCGACCCCGCGCGTCGAGCGCGACACCGTTCAAACTCGAGACGTCGACGATCACGCCCGACGTCGAGGAGTAGCCGCCGTAGCTGTGACCGCCTGAGCGCGGAACGATCCGCACGCGGTGCTTGCGGGCCCAGCGCACGGTCTGCTGCACATCGGCAAGCGACTCGCAGAAGACGACCGCCTGCGGCTTGAACGTGTCGAAGCGGGTGTTGTAGAGGACGCGAGCCTGGTCGTACGCGGCATCGCCGCGGACGACGACGGCGCCACGCACCACTTGCGCGAGCTCATCGAAGATCCCGTTCGTCGCCGCCCGCGCGAGGTGTGCGAGCCCGCCGGCGAGAGGCAGTGCGCCCGCAGCGAGGGCCGCGTACTTGCCGCCGCGGACGAGCAATTCTCGGCGCGTGACCTGCTCCACGCGCCCGAATCTAGCGATCAGGTGTTAAGACCTGTGGACGCCCGTCACGATCGAGGCGACGTAGACGCCGGCGCTGTTCTTGCGGAGGCTCACCTGCGATCTCTTGCCGCCGTTGCGGTAGATGGAGTCGTCCGCATTGCGGACTTCACGGTTTGGCCGGCTCGCGTAAGGCGCCTTGCGGTACACCGCATCAGTGACGGCATCGGAGAAGTAGAGCTGTCGCGTCTGCAGGACGTTGCCGCGGAGATGCACCTTCACGTGAATGTGCACTGTGCGGCCCTGGTACCAGCCTGGGTAGACCGTGCGGAAGAGCGCAAGGCCCTTCGCGTTGGTTCGCTGAATTCCGCGCATGAACGTGCGATTGCCTGCTCCCTGGCCGAAGCCCGAGTAGACGCCGCCCGCGTCTACATGCCAGATGTCGACCGCGGCGCCCTTGATCGGCTTGCACGTCGACGCGTTGACCACGAATGCGTGGAGCAACAGCGGTGTGCCGGGACGGCCGTCGGTGATGTTGCGACGCAGGGCCTCATTTGCGATGTAGTACGGGCCTTCCGTCTGCTCGGGCGTCAGCACGCATGTCACCGCGCCCGAGGCGACAGCCGCCGGGCCGGCGCTCTCGGACGTTTCGATCTTCAGTCCCGCCGCGCCGAGCGCCGTCGCCACAAATCCGCCAAGACGGACGAGCGAGCCGCGTCGGGTGAGCCTGGGGTCATTCATCGGGATTCTCCGGTACTTGAAGACAGTTTCTGAGCTGGAGAGAACCAGCCGAGCCTGAGAATCTGTTGAGAGCGGGGTAAGAGCTTCGTAAGAACCCGGCTTAGCGTGAATGGGTTTCGATGAACGCGAGGACTCTGGCCCACGCGTCATCGGAGGCTGCGGCGAACTCCTCCTGCTGGCGGTCGAAGAAGCTGTGCGGGGCGCCGTCGTAGGTGACGATCTCGTGCTCCGCGCCTGCGGCCGTCAGCGTCTCGTCGAACGCGGCGTTGTCCTCGGCGGTGATGTGCTGATCTGCGCCCGCCTGGAGCGCGAGGATCGGCGCCTCGAGCTCAGAGGCGCGCTGCGTCGGCCCGGGCGCTCCGTCTCTCCCTTCGCCCGGTCGCCCGTAGAAGCCGATCGCTCCGGCGAGACCGTGACGATCGGCTGCGGCGAGCCAGGAATTTCGGCCGCCAAAGCAGAAGCCGACCGTGAAGATCGTGCGAACGCCCTTCGCGCGGAGGTGCTCGACTGCCGCCCCGACGTCGGCCTGGACTCCCTCGGGTGTCGTCTGCTCGACGTGCACCATGTACTCGAAGTCGTCATCGCGCTTCGCCGCACCCGCTGTGCGGCCGAAATAGTCGAACGCCACGGCCGCGATCCCTCGCTCGGCGAAGCGCAATGCCAGTTCCTCGTAGAACCGGTAGAGACCGCGCACGTCCGGGAGGATCACGACGCCGACCGCCGCCTGGTCGTCGGGGGACGCCGCAAACGCCGCGAAGCGATTTCCGTCGCGCGCCTCGAGGACCAGGTCCTCGTATGAGACGGCGGCGCCTCGGATCACGGGGATCGGCGGGACAGAGTCGAGCTCGAAGCACACGGCTGCGCGAGCCTATCGGGCGTCCAAAGACGCCAGGGAGCCGAAGTGCCGGGTAGGGCTAGCCGTACTGTCCCGCGTCGGAGACGGGCGTAGCCTCGAAGGCATGAACGTGGCGACCCTCCACCGTCTTCCCTCCCTCCGGCGCCTCGCGTCCACCCCCCACCGAGGACTGGTGGAGGTGGCCACGATCTTCGGCCTCTACGGCCTGTACGAGCTCGTGCGCGGGCAGGGTCACGCGACTCTTGGTGTTGCCCGCGAGCACACCGAGGGGATCGTTGCTCTGGAGCGCCATCTGCACCTGTTCGGCGAGCGCACCGTCCAGCGCGCGGCTCACTGGGTGCCAACGCTGCCGACGCTGCTCGGGATCGCCTACATCGCATTGCACTTCCTGGGCACGGCCGCCTTCCTGATCTGGCTGCATCGCTCACACCCGGAGCGCTTCCCCCTGGCCCGAAACACGCTGATCGCCGCAACCGGCATCGCGCTCTCGATCTACCTCCTGTACCCGGTCGCGCCGCCGCGACTCGCGGACCTCGGCTTCGTGGACACGGTGACGCGCAACGCGAAGGTGAACCTGAGCTCCGACCTGCTCGGCAGCCTGTACAACCCGTTCGCCGCGGTGCCGAGCCTGCATTTTGGCTACGCACTGCTCGTCGGCGTGACCGTTGCCGCGCTTGCCAACGGCCGCGTGGCACGCGTGATCGGCTGGAGCTATCCCGCCGTGATGCTGCTGGTCATCGTCGCCACCGGGAACCACTTCTTCTTCGATGCAGCCGGCGGCGCGCTCGCGATCGGGATCGGCTACGTCGCGGCTAGCTGGGTCGACTCGCCCGCCAAGCGCGCAAAGCGCTGGCAAGTTGACCGGGGATCCGCCGCCGCGATGTGCTGAGCGCCTCGCGCAAAGCGCCGCCGACGTCTTCGATCACACCTTCGCCGTGACCGCAAAAGATCATGCCCGGTTCAAGGGCTCCCAGTTGTCGACGCGGCGGGCGCAGCCGCAGTAGGGGATGCACTGCCAATCGCTCGGCGCCGGCCAGGAAGTACGGCGCAGTGCCGAGCACGTCTGCGCAGACGAGCACGCCGCGGCCCGGCCACCAGAGCGCGACCTCGTTCCAGGAGCGGCTCTGCTTGACGGGGATGCAGGCGAACGGGCCCAGCGACCCCTGCGGAACGACGTGGTGGCGGACACCGAGCCGATCCGCGAGGGCGGCGCAGTCGCGGTTGTGCCGGTCGAGCAGCTGGAGAACGCCTGCGGGTGTGCCCGCCGCGCGGATCCGGTCCTCGACCCCTTCCCCGTCGACGGGATCGATCACCCAGACGCGGCCGTCCTCGACGAGCGCGTGCGAGCAGCGCTCCATGAACTCCTCGACGATCCAGCCGAACCCGCCGTCGACCTCGTCGCAGAACCGGAGCTTCAGCGCTGCCACATTGCCGCCCAGCGGTCGAAGTGGGGGAAGTCCGCCGCCTTCGCGGCGGCGAGCAACTCTTCCACGTCGAACGGGATCCGCCGGAACGAGACCTCTAGCTCATCGCTAACGATTGCGTACTCGCTCCAGGGAAAGAACGGCACGGGATCGGTTGGCTGCCCGTGCTCGTAGACGAGCCCCACGCTCCCGACGCAGAACCAGAGCTTCCCGTTGACTCGGCGCAGCCACTGCAGATGGACGTGGCCGGCGGCGACCGCCGCGGTCTCCACGTTCGCGAGCGCGCGCTCGAGCTCGGCCCGGTCCGTCTCGGGCAGGATCACATCCTCGTTCGACACCGGCGTCGCGTGACAACAGAGCACGTCACCGCTTCGCACGGTCGGCTGGAAGCCCTGCAGGAAGGCCAGCCTCCCCTCACCGAGTTGCCCCCGCGACCAGTGGGCGGTCTCGAGCAAGCGTTGCTTGCGCTCATCGTCTTCCACCGGCTCCGCACCGAAATCGAGGGTGAGGAGAAAGTCGTCGGAGTTCCCGAAGACACAGGGGCAACCGAGCTCGCGCAACAGGTCGACGCACTCCGTCGGCTGCGGCCCGCCCTGGGCGACGTCGCCGAGGGAGACGATCAGGTCGAGGTCGTGGCGCTCGACGTCGGCGAGCGCCGCGCGGAACGCGACGGCGTTCCCGTGCATGTCTGCGAGGAGGGCGATACGCACTCTGCGGAGCTTACGGACACTCCGTAGACGGCCAATTCATCTGCGAGCAGCGCCTCCGGGACGTAGAGCCGGGGGGACTGGATGGCACGCGCTGGAGCGGAATGGGACGCACGTCTCGGTGCGCTGCGCAAGCACCTGCGGAGTCGCCGCTCGTAGACTCTCGTGATGGAACGCCGTCGGCTCGGCGAGACTGGCGTCGAGGTCTCGCGGATCATTCTCGGCTGCGGCAACTTCGGAGGAATCGGCTCCGCGCCGCAGCTTTTCGGACGGGGCGAGAGTGAGGAAGAGGCGTTTCGCATCATGGATGCCGCCTGGGAGCTCGGCATCACGACCTTCGACACCGCCGACGCGTACGGCGGCGGACAGAGCGAAAAGATGATCGGCACGTGGATGGCGAGCCGCGGTGTGCGACCGCAGATCGCAACCAAGACATTCAATCCGATGAACGAGGGAGCCGATCACGGGCTCGCGCGCGTGCGCGTGGGGCGACAGCTCGAGTCCAGCCTCGACCGCCTCGGCGTCGACGCCGTCGATCTCTATCTCGCGCATGACTTCGATCCGGACGTTCCCGTCGAGGAGACAGTCGCGACCTTCGAAGGGTTGATCCAGCTGAAGCTGATCGAGGCGTACGGCGTCAGCAACTTCGACGCGAAGCAGCTCGGGGCGGCTCTGGCGGCCGGAAAACCCGCTCTCGTGCAGAACTCGTACTCGCTACTCGACCGGAGCGACGAGGGCGGTGTCGCGCAGCTCTGCAACGATTTGGGAATCGCGTACACGCCGTACAGTCCGCTGGCCGGCGGCTGGCTGACCGGGAAGTACAAGCGCGACGAGCCGGCGCCGGATGGTTCGCGGATGGCGCTGCGGCCCGGCCCTTATGAGCATCTGCGCAGGCCGAAGACCTTCACTGCGCTCGATCGGTTCGCGGTGATCGCCAAGCGGAGGGGAGTCGACTCGGCGACGCTGGCGATCGCCTGGTTGCTCGCACAGCCGTGGGTCACCGCCATTGTGGTTGGGCCTCGCCGGCCGAAGCACCTCGAGCCGGCACTGCGCGCGCTCGAGCACACGCTGTCGAAAGCGGATGCCGAAGAGGTCGCCGAACTGTTCGCGTGAGGATCGGCTTTCGTCCGTTGACGGCAAGCGATCTGCCACTCCTGTACGAGTGGTTGCAGCGAGAGCACGTACAACGCTGGTGGACCGATCGCGAGACATACGAAGAGATCGTCCAGCATTACCTGCCGTCGATCGAAGGAAGCGATCCCACCGACCTCTATCTGATCCTCTGTGATGATCGGCCCGCCGGATTCATTCAGTCCTATCGAGTGTCCGACTATCCGGACTACCAGGTGCTCGTGGCGGTCGAGGACGGCGTCGCTGGCGTTGATCTCTTGATCGGCGAGGCGGAGTTGATCGGCCGCGGCGTTGGCTCCGAGGCCCTCGACCGGTTCGTGCGTGACGTTGTCTTCTCGGATCCCGAGATTCACGCGTGCATAGCCGATCCGGACGCAGAGAACCGCGCTTCACTGCGTGTATTCGAAAAAGCCGGCTTTGGCGTCGTTCGAGGCTTCGCGGACCCGGAGGACCAAAACCGACTGCACACCCTGGTGCGACTCGACCGCTAGGGCGAAATCCGTTCGATCATCCAGTCGCCGTTGTCGCGGCGGTAGCGCAGACGGTCGTGCATGCGGTCGTCACGGTGCTGCCAGAACTCGTACGTCTCCGGCACGAGGCGATAGCCGCCCCAATGATCGGGCCGCCGCACGTCGCTGCCTGCGTGTTCGCGGGCGAGCTCTTCGACGCGGGCGTCGATCTCCGCGCGATCGCGGAGCACAGAGCTCTGGTGTGACGCTGCAGCTGCGAGCTGCGCTCCGCGCGGACGCGTGGAGAAGTAGGCGTCGGACTCCTGCTCCGCTACGCGCTCGACGTGGCCTTCGACCCGCACTTGGCGGCCAAGCGGATCCCAGTGGAAGAGCAGCGCCGCGCGCGGGTTCGCATCGAGCTCGCCGGCCTTGCGGCTGACATAGCCGGTGAAGAAGACGAAGCCGCGTTCATCGGCGCTTTTCAGCAGCACCATGCGCACCGAGGGCGCCCCGTCAGCCGTGGAGGTGGCCAGCGCCATCGCCTGTGGCGCCTTCATCTCCGCGGCCTCCGCGTCGGCGTACCAGCGCCGGAACTGAGTCAGGGGATCGGGATCGACGGCTGATTTCCGCAGTTCGGCCACGGTGGCCAGCCTATTGACAGATCCCAGAGTAAGTATAGACTTACCGTAAGTAATGGCTTACGCACAGGCACTGCAGGCGCTCGGCGACCCGACCCGGCGGTCGGTTCTCGAAGAGCTCCGCGACGGCCCGCGCGCGGTAGGAGAGATCGCGGCCGGACTACCGGTCAGCCGGCCTGCCGTGTCGCAGCATCTCCGGGTCCTGAAGGAGGCGGGTCTGGTGACGGAACGACAGAACGGGACGCGGCGTCTGTACCGCGTCGACCCCGATGGCCTCGCCGAAGTGCGCGAGTACCTCGAAGGCTTCTGGGAAGAGGCGCTCGCAAACTTCAAGCGGGCGGCAGAGCAAGAGGAGGGGAGGAAGAAGTGACGGTGACTGCAACAGCGACGATTCGCAAGGAGATCTTCGTGAACGCTGCCCCGGAGACCGCGTTCCGCGTCTTCACGGAGCAGACCGCGGCCTGGTGGCCGCTGAACAAGTACGGGATCTTTCTCGAGGACGCCGAGACCGTGGTCTTCGAGGATCGCGACGGCTGGCGCCTGATCGAGAAGGCCAAGGACGGTCGCGAGACCGAGTGGGGCGAGGTGCTCGACTACGAGTTCGCAGGCCGGCTGCGCTTCACGTGGCATCCCGGACGCGACGGCGACGACGAGCCGACCGAGATCGAGGTGACGTTCACGGCTGACAAGGACGGCACGCTCGTCGTCCTCGAGCATCGCGGGTGGGAGAACCTCACCGACGAGCGCCGCGAAAGCCGCGCGGGGTACGACAACGGCTGGCCGGGAGTGCTGGAGCAGTACAAGCAGGCCGCCGAGGCCTAGTTAGAGAGGCTTGACGTGAAATTGCGCCGGGCCGGATGACGCTCCGCCGGATTTCACATCAACCCTCTAGCGAAAGAGGTCTCGCTCCTCCGGAATGACGAGGTCGCGGGCGCGTCCGTCGCCCGCGACCTCGAGGCCGCGAACGACTGCCGCCGGAACGCCGTCGACCTTGCCCATCACGAGCTCCGCGGCGCTTGCGATCTCGTCTGCGACGGCAATCATCGTCGAGTGCAGCTCGTAGCCGACGCCGTCGCGCGTCCCGCGCAGGTCGCGCATGACCTCGAGCCCCGACGCGCCCAACGCCACGTCGATCGTTCCCTGCCGCCACGGACGGCCGAACGAGTCGGTGATGAGGACCGCGACCTCGCGACCGGTGAGCTCGCGGATGCGGCCGCGGATCTGCTTCGCCGACCCGTCCGGGTCCTCCGGGAGCAGAACGAGCATCTCGCGCGCGGGTGCATTGGACGCGTCGACGCCCGCGGAGGCGCAGATGAAGCCGTGCGTCGTTTCTGCGATCACGAGCGGCGGCCGAACTCGTACGACGCGTGCCGCCTCGCGGAGGATGACTTCGATGCGACGCGGATCCTCGTCGCTGCCGGCGATCTCGCGCGCCCGCTCCGACGGCTCGATGTCGGCGAGGGCAATAACTCGGCCCTCGGACTTCGAGACGATCTTCTGCGCAAGCACGACCACGTCGCCGTCCTCGGGCTCGACCTTCGCGACGACGAGCTGGGCAAGATCGTCCCCTTCCTTGATCTCCGGCAGACCGGTGACCGGGATGATGCGAAGCTCGCCGCTCAGGGCAGTCCAGTGAAGCGGATGCCGGCGTGCGCCTTGTAGCGCTTGTTCACGTTCAGGATCACGGCGGTCATGCCTTCGAGGGCGCGTGAGTTCTCGAGTGGGCCGACATCGATCGCACGCTCCGCCACACGTCCGGCCAGCTCGAGGGAGAACTCCTTCGCGCGATCATCGCCGCCGCAGATGAGTGCGTCGCCGGGATCGCCCTCGACGAGGTTCGCAGCGGCGAACGACTGCAGCCCGGAAGCGACCGGGGCGCGCAAGATCCGCGCGACCTCTTCGGCCAGCGAGCCCTGATGGCGGCCCGGCAGCACGCCTGCGTCGGTAAAGCGCAGGTCGCTGGCGACGCAGAGGACCGGAGTCGTGCCGATCGCCGCCGCGAGCTCGGTCGCGGTGTCCAGCGTCGCGTTCGACTTCACCGCGAGCACGACGATGTCCGCGCCGGCGACGATCTCCTCATTGCGGCCGCCCGTGACGCCGAGCTCCGCCGCCGTTGCCTGCGCTCTCTCGGCCTCCCTCGAGCCGACAAGCACTTCATCCTTCCCGACTTCCTGGAGGCGTTTGGCGAGCGCGCGCCCGAACGCACCCGTACCACCTACGATCGCGATTTTCATGCGAACGCGACCGCGTCGAGCGCCGCCTCGGCGAGACGCCTGCGTGCGGCGGCGTCACGCATGAGCGTGTGCGTGACGACCGGACGGACGCCGGCTTTCGAGACGGCATCGGCGTCGGCGGCGTCCTCTTCGTCCATCACGAGCGCGTCGATCAGGCCCGGATAACAGCCGGCCACGTGCGCAGCGGTTGTCCCGCCTTGCAGCCGCTGCAGCATCGCCGCAGCCGGGCCCTTGACCGCGAGACCGCCGATCAGCGGGCTCACGGCGACGCAGGGAACGCGGCGTCGTTCCAGCGCAGACCTGATTCGCTCCACCGCCAGGATCGGCCCGATCGAGACGAACGGATTGCTCGGCGCGATCAGGATCAGGTCGGCTTCGTGCAGCGCTTCGAGCACACCCGGTGCCGGCCGCGCTTCGATCGCACCCTCGCAGCGGACGCGGTCGACCGGATCGCGGTGCGCTCGGGCGACGAACCACTCCTGGAAGGAGAAGCTTCCGTTCGTCGTATCGAGCCACGTGCGCAGTCGTGTGTCGGTCGCGGGAAGGATCGTGGTCTCCACGCGAAGTGCCGCCGCGAGTTTCGCGGTCACCGCGGAAAGTGGCACGCCTTCCCTCAGCGCCTGCGTGCGCACGGCATGCAGCCCGAGATCGCGGTCGCCGAGACGAAACCACGACTCGCCGCCGAGTGACTCCACCGTCGCGAGCGCGTTCCAGGTTTCGTCCGCTCTACCCCACCCGCGTTCCTCGTCTGCGATGCCTGCGAGCGCATAGAGCACGCTGTCCAGGTCGGGCGAGACGGAGAGACCGAGAACCTCCAGGTCGTCGCCCACGTTGACGATCGCGGTGACCGAAGCGGGATCGACTGCATCGACGATCCCACGCAGAAAGCGCGCGCCCCCGACGCCGCCGGTGAGCACAGCGACCTTCACGAGGCAAGCCTCAGCCCTTGGAGCGCGGCCTGCGTGTGCGGGCCTGCACGGAGCTGCAGACGGTCGAGATCCTCGCGCGTGTCGACGTCGTCGGCGAGATTCGGAATCGCGACGGCGACGGCCTCGAGCCCGAGGTCCCGCGCAGCACGCTGGAAACGGTCCGCACTGTGCGGACCGTAGAGCGGGTCGAAGAGATTCGGCGCCGGCAGGCTCAGCGCGTTCGTGCGCCCGTCCTCCGACGCGACGAGGGCGATTCCGCCGAGGGGCGTTGCGGCGAGCAGCGAGCGCAGGTCGTGCGGCACCACGCACGGGACGTCGGCGTTGACGATCAACACGGCGTCGATGTCGAGCAGTCCGAGCGCCGCCGCGACCGCAGGGCTCTGTCCGCCTCCGGGATCGTCCACGACGCGAGCGCCGGCCGCCGTAGCGAGGCTGCGACCGTCGCCGTCGTTCGTGACGACAACGGTCTCACCGACCGTCGTCGTCGCAGCGAGGACGTCGGCCAGCATGCCGAGGACAACGGCCCTGTGGGTGTCCGCGCCCACGCCGGTCAGGCGCTGCTTCCCTGCCAGCCCGCGGAACGGGACGACGATTACTGCCATCTGCGCAGACTATCGGGGGTGAAACCGCTTACGAATGCGGAGATCGCGGAGCAGCTGGACGCTTTCGCGGCGCTCCTCGACCTTTCTGGCTCGAGCTTTTACACCTCGCGCGCCTATCGACGAGCGGCCGAGACGATTCGTGAGACGAAGGCGCCGATCGCCGAGCTGGTCGCCACGGGTCGGGTGCAGGAGCTGCGGGGGATCGGCCCTGGGATCGCGACGCGACTGCACGAGCTCGTGGAGACCGGCCGCATCGCCGAGCTCGACGAGCTTCAACGCGAAGTGCAGCCGGAGCTGATCGG
>JALYST010000278.1 GCA_030854665.1 Actinomycetota bacterium | reverse complement strand
GGGGCCCGTCGGAACGAAGTGCCACCAGATCGTCTCACGCCCGGGCATCTGGAAGTAGAAGTCGAAGGCTGTGGTCACCCCGTTTATCGGTTGGGCGACATCAAGGAACCAATAGCCGCGCTCGTCGGTGTGCGGTGTGAACGGAAAGCAACCACGCGGACCGGCCACGCAGACGTTCTGCAGGGGCTTACCTGACTCATCGAAGACGTAGCCGTCGACACGCCAGAGGCCCGGTTGTGGCGTCGGCGTCGGTGTGGCACGCGGAGCGGATGGTGGAGGAGTGAACTCCGACGGTGCCCCCGACTCCACCGGCTGCGATGGCGGTGGTGCGGGCGTTCCTTCTGGAGTCGGAGGAGGGAGTGTCGGGGCGCTGGTTCGACCTGCGATAGCGCTCGGTGCGGGTGTCGGCGAGGCATTCGGCGCAGTTACGTTTTCTGTCTTTGGGCCAACGAATGCGAAGACGAGGATTGCGAGGACGAGAAGCGCGAGCGCGCCGATCGCGGCACGAACGCGCAGATCGGTGGCACCTAGCCAACGCGCGGCAGAGTTCCAGCCGGCTGGCCCAGGCGCCCACCGAAAGCGGGGCCGGGCCAGCCGACGGGGCGCGTTCGGATCAGGGCGCCGCAAAGCCCTCGTAGATCATCGCGTTGTCTCCGCCTGGCCCGAACTCCGTGACGATCGCGGTGATCGTTCCAACACCGCCATCGACGACGACCGAGTATTGCCGGTCGGCGGCGAGCCCCGCGACGTCCCACGGATCGACGCGCACTGCGGTTCCCGCCGTGATGTTCATCGTCTGCGTCGTCGCGAGTCCGCCGTCGGTGAAGCGATACCACTTCAGGGTTAGCGCCGTTGCCGTCACGCTCTGAACAATGATCGGAGTTGACCAGCCATCCGTCCGCGTCGGCGACGGGCAGAAGCACAGCGATTTGGTCACGTTGGGCAGGAAGAACTTAAGCGCGGGCGTGGCTGTCGCGGAGTAGCCCATCGCGGTGGAGGCGGTGTAGACGTTCACCTGAGCCGCGATGCTCGCGCCGACGCCACCGTCGATCGTGATGCTGTACTCGCCATCGGGAAGACAGTCGGGTTCGGCTCCGACGCAGAAGACGTTCGACGTCCCCTGGGTGCTGAAGGTGATGCGGGGATCGAATGCCTTGGAGGAGTTGGAGTTGATCGATGGGAACGTGTACATCTTGCTCGAGCCAGCCGTCCCCGGGAGCGGCGTGAAGGTGACGACCGGCCGCACGGTGGTGGTCGCGAGATTCTGGACGACGATCGTGCTGTAGCGGCCGACCCCTTGAGCGTTCTTCGCGCTGTACGCCCCGTAGACGGTCTGCGCGCCGGTGGTGATGCCGTCCGTCGCCGCCGCGATTGGCTTCGCGACCGATGGGCCGTCAGCCTGAGTGTTCACCACGACCGCGACGTCCTGATCGGAGCTCACCGTGACGGCGTACTGCTTGTTATCGGTGAGGCCCGGAGCGCCAAGGGTGCGATCGTCCGAGTCGGGATCGATCGGTTTGGCTCCTCCGACGGCGATCGTTCGCATGATCGTCACGGGCGCTCCCGTTCCGTCGAAGGACCGGAATGTCGAGGCGACAGTGGCTGGTGCGGTGCCGAGGTTCTGAATGATGAACGGAGTGTCGAAGAGGCCGAAGAACTTCCGCGTGATGTTCGGAAGGTAGACCGTCTTCGCGCCGGAGGTGAACCCGTCGTACGACATCGCCTCGGCACGATCGCCGGTGCCCATGTGCTCGTTCACGACACCCACGGCCGCGGAGCCGAAGCTCCGCACGACGACGGAGAACTGCGTGTCATCGGGGAGGGTCGAGTTCTTGACGTTGTCCCGGGGATCGTTGCTGTACGAGGTGCCTGGTACCACGTTCGAGATGAGGGAGCGCGCGACACACGTGCCGTCGCTGAACTTGTAGAAGGACACCTCGAGCGTCGCGTTGGAGGCTCCGACGTTCTGGATGATGAAGGGTGTGTACCAGCCGCCCAGCCCACCGAGATTGCGCGTGATGTTGGGCAGGAAGACCGTCGCAGCAAGCGCGGGGAGTCCACCGGTCGCGGTCGTGGCGCAAGCGCTCGGCACAATTGCCTTGGTCAACGGAAACGGGTTCGGCACGAGGGCATCCTGGCCGAACGTGTAGCCGCCCTGTGAGACGAATTTCGCCGTGTGCGTCGTCACGTAGCCGGTCTTGACGAAATAGACTTCCCACTGAAGCCCGTCGCGTGACGCGAAGGAATCGAGGTCGGCCGAGAACGCCCCGTTGACATCGGTCTTCCAAATACAAAAGTTCCCAGGGATCCCCAGGAAGACACATACGTCCTGAATCGGCTGCAGCGTCGCCGAGTCGACGACCCTTCCGCTGATCTTGCCCGCCTGTGCAGCGGCCGGCGTCGCCGACAGCCCAACGCTGCTAAGCACCAGGATGAAGGCGAGAGCCGAGACGGCAACTCGACGCAGGGATGACAAACCCATTTGAGAGAACCCTCCTCAGCGATGCGCGCCGCGAGAGACGCTGCGCCGCATCGTGACTAACGCTCGATGTCGATCAACTATACGGGCGCGCGAAGCAGTTTCCGACATCTGTTCGGAATCTAATTCAAGGTGAGGCGCTCGATCGTTCGGTAAGGCGTTTCACCGTCTCCCGTTCCACTGAGCTGATAGACATACCCACGCACGAGCACAGCCTTGCCCCACGCGCGTGGACTCGGGGCGGGCGGCAGCTGCGACCACCGACCCACGAGCGGATCCCAGATTTCGACCGAGCGTAACGGAGCGAACTCGTGCATCCGTGGTGGCAACCCCCCGCTCAGCACGACGCGCCCGTCAGGCAACGCGACCGCCTGCGCGGCGAGACGAGGGTCGGCGAGCGTTCCGCTGGGCAGGAATACGCCGGCGCGGAAGTCGTAAAGCTCGCTTGTGCCTGAGGCCGCTCCCTCGCCGCCGACCACGAGCACGTTTCCATTCGGGAGGACGACGGCGACGTGCTGGAGGCGCGCGAACGTCAAACGCGGGCCGTTCGTCCAAGAATCCAAGCGCGGGTCGTACATGAATGTTGTGTCCGCAGCCGAGCCATCGGAGTCGATGCCGCCCACGACGAGGACACGGCCGTCCAGAAGCGTGACAGCGCTGTGCTGCGTACGCGGGCGCGGCATGGGCGCGGCCTGGGTCCACGTGTCGCTACGCACGTTGTAGATCTCGGTCGAGGCCAGGAGCGTCGTGTTGGCGTTGCCGCCGGTCACGAGGACTCGTCCATCCTGCAATGCGGTGGCGGCATGATCCGAGCGCGGATGCCGGAGTGTTGCTCCAAGCACCCATCCGCTCTGCGATGGACGGAAGACGTCGACACGGTCCACGGGGGACCAATACGTCACGTGCCACTCGACTCCGCCCGCGACGACGATGAGGTTCTCCCACGCCGTCGTGACGCTCTGATGCACGCGTCCGAGGAGAGGTTGCGGAAGCAGAGTCACGGTGCCGGTCGCCGGATCGATGAGCTCGCTCTGACCGTTCATGACACCCGGAGCGAAGCGGTCGAATCCGCCGACCACGAGGATCTTTCCATTCGAGAGCGCGACCGCGCTCGCGTACGCACGGGGCTGTGAGAGCTCACCGATCGTCTGCCATTCGGGCGTCGCGGGTGCCGTCCGCGGCGCGCAGGCCGTTAGGAAGACGATGACCGCAAGCGCGAGGAGCTTCCTCATTGGACTTGGAGAGTAGCGCTCCCCATCGGGACTCCTTGTCCCGAGAACCACGCAACGCCTTCCTGCACGACGTCGAATCGCAAGAGGTACATGCCCGGGCCTGCCGGCATCTTCACGATGACGTTCAGCGCCACGGCTTGGCCAGGAGCGACCGCGGCGGGAATTGCGGTGCGCACTCCGTCCCATACGAAGAGCGGTCCGTTCGCGACGTAGAGGTGGTACGCGGCGTTGAAGGCGCCGGGCTGCCAGGTGCTTGTGCCCGCGTTCGTGATCGTCACTGGGACGGTAACCATGGAGTTGACGGCGCCATTGACGGTCGCGGGCGCCGAATAGACCGCGTTGAGCGCGGGCGCGGTGACCGTGACCTGCTTCACCGGCGTCTGCATACCCTGGCCCGAGAACCAGGCGACGCCTTCCTGCACGATGTCGTAGCGGAGCTTGTAGGTACCCGGCGTTGCCGGCACGGCGATCTGCGCGTTGAGCGCCGCGATCTGCGTCCGTGCGGTACCGGCGAGCGGCGTGCGCAGGCCGTCCCAGTCGACGAGGTTGCCGGCCGCGTCGTACCAGTGGTAGCTGAGGTTCACGTTCGAGCCCCAGTCGAAGTTCGACATGTTCTCGATCTTCACCGGCACAGACGCGATGGTCTTCGCGAACATCGAGGCCGGCGTCTGGTCGACGCCGAGCGATCCGCCGTAGAACGGCTCGACGTACGGCTGCACGGAGACGGTCTGCTCCGCCATCCGGATGCCCTTCCCGGAGAACCATGAGACGCCTTCCTGCACGAGATCCCACCGCAGGATGTAGGTACCGGCGGCGCTCGGAAACGCGAGGTTCGCCTGGACCTGGGTGAGCTGGCCCGCGGGCACGTCGGCGGGAAGCTTGGTCCGAAGGCCGTCCCATACGACGGTCTTTCCGGCGCTGGTGAGCCAGTGATAGCTGAGGGTGACCGGATTCGCGCCGGCGGACGGCCACGTGAAGTTGCTCGTGTTGCCGAGCGTGATCTGCACGGTCGTCGTCGTCGCGGCGGTGCCAGTGATCGTGGGGATCGCGTAGTTCGCGCCGAACGACGCGACCGCCGGGCCCTCGATCGCGACGCTCGTGTTCCCCGTGGCCGCGCCCTTGGCCGAGAACCACGCGACGCCTTCCTGCACGAGGTCAAGCTTGAGGAGGTAGCTCCCGCCGGCCGTCGGCGCGGTCACGGTCGCGTTCACGGTGCGGCTATCACCGGTGAGCAGATCGGCACCGATCGGTGTGCGCGCGCCGTCCCAGACAACATTCGCGCCGCCCGGGGTCGTCCAGTGATACGCGAGATTCACCGGGAACGCGTTCGTCGTCGGGAACGTGCCGTTGCCGATGTTGCGGATCGTGACCGGAACGGTCGCGGACTGTCCCGCGGCGAACTTCGGTAGGGCGTTGAACGTGTACCCGGCCTTGAAGTCGACGCTCACGCCCGTGTTCGTGTCGTTGTCGGCGACACCCTTGTCGTTGAACGCGAACTCGTTCTGCTTGTAGAGGTCGAGCGACATGGTGTAGTTCGTCGGGTAGACCGGCGCGGTCACCGGGATCTGCAGCGTGATCGTCTGACCCGGCTGCACGTCGCCCGGCAGCGAGCCT
>JALYST010000273.1 GCA_030854665.1 Actinomycetota bacterium | reverse complement strand
ACTTCCATCGCGCGATTCACGAGTCGTCGACGGCGATAACGACTCATGAACGCGCTCCGCGAAGTGGATCGAAACGCCGCACGATGACCTGGGCGATCAGGTTGGCGATCAGGCCGAGGACGAGCAGGATCGCGGCGAGGTAGAGCAACGACGAGGTCTCGAGGCCCGAGCCTGCGCCCTGGTAGCTGGATGCGATCTTGCTCGCGAGCGTGTCCGCGGGGGGAAAGAGCGACCACCCGATCCGAGTGCCGCCACCGATCACCTGTGTCACTGCGATCGCCTCACCGACCGCGCGCCCGAGCCCGAGGATCACCGCCGCCGCGATTCCCGAGCGCGTCGCGGGCAAGATCACGCCGCGCACCATCTCCCAGCGTGTCGCCCCGAGCGCCAGCGCTCCTTCCTCGAGTTCACGCGGCACACCCAAGAACAGCTCGCGACTGATCGATGCGACGATCGGAACGATCATGATCGTGAGGATCACGGCAGCGGTGAACAGTCCCTGACCGGTCTGCTGGGGATCCCCGAAGAGCGGAATGAAGCCGATCGTGCTGTGCAACCACGGCTCGACATGGTGGGCGAGGAACGGCCCCAGCACGAGGATGCCCCACAGCCCGAGGACGACACTCGGGATCGCAGCGAGGAGCTCGACGAGGGAGCCGACGACGCCACGCACCCCGCGCGGCGCCAGCTCGCTCAGATACAGGCCGATCGCGATCGCAAGCGGTGTGGCCAGAGCGAGCGCGACCAGGGAGCTGACCGCGGTCCCGTAAATGAAGGGGAGCGCGCCGAAGACGTGCTTGACGGGATCCCACGCCCGTGCGCTGACGAAGCCGAGCCCGAAGCGGTGGAACGAGTCGCCCGACAGCTCGAGGATCTTCCAGACGATCGCGCCGACGAGCAGCAGGCACGCGAGCGCCGCGGCCATCGTTATGCCGTGAAGCGCGAGATCGCCTAGGCGACCGCGCAACCGGCGGCGGCCGCGGGCCTGCAACGGGCTCGTCGTCGGAGCGGCGCTCACCAGCGCGCGAGCCTACTGACCAGAAAGCCCGCGAGGTCGTCGTTCACCACCTTGTCACCAGCCTGCAACCACCGTTCTGCCCATGGTTGGAGGGAACGCAGGCACGCTCGTCGTGACGTGAACCAAACGAGAGGAGCAATCTTGACTCGCAGGACACTGGCCGTCCTCGCCGCGATCGGCGCGGCACTCGTCCTCACCACCGGAGCAGGAGCCAAAGCTTCTGCCGGGTCTTTGACCGGCGCCGGGAGCTCGTTCGTCGCTCCCCTCGTGTCGGCCTGGATTCCGAAGGTCGACGCCGCGTACGGGCTCAAGGTGACGTACGGACCGATCGGCTCGGGTGGCGGCATCAATGCGATCACCAACCGCACCGTCGACTTCGGCGCGAGCGACGCGCCACTCACGCCCGATCAGTTCGCCGCCTGCAAGGGCTGCGTCCAGATTCCCTGGGCCCTGTCCGCGACGTCGCTCGCCTACCGCGGCGACGGACTGCCCGATCACATCAAGCTCGACGGCAACGCCGTCGCAGGCATCTTCCTCGGGACGATCAAGAAGTGGAACGACCCGGCGCTCAAGAAGCTCAACAACGGGAAGTCGCTGCCCGATCTCGCCATCACGGTTGTCCATCGCAGTGACAACAGCGGCACGACCTACAACCTCACCGAGTACCTCAACAGCGTCAGCAGGCAGTGGAAGAGCGGTGTCGGCAAGGGTGTCGCGGTCAACTGGCCCGTCGGCGTTGGCGCGCGTGGAAGCTCCGGCGTCGCCGCAACGCTCAGTCAGACGAACGGCGGCATCACCTACGTAGACGTTGCGTACTCCCTCAAGAGCCACTTCAAGATCGCGGCGGTCAAGAACCGGGCGGGCGTGTTCCAGCTGCCGGGACTGCGCGCGACCGCGGCGGCCGGGGCGACGATCCTCCGTGTCGCGCCAGGGAACAGCGGCATCTCGATCGTGAACCCGGCGAAGCGTCAGCCTCTCGCGTACCCGATCTGCACCTTCACCTACGTGATCCTCCCCACCAGCACACCGAAAGCGAAAGAGCTGAAGCAACTCGTGCGCTGGGCGGTGACGAAGGGGCAGGCCTCCGGGCCTAAGCTGCTCTTCTCGCCTCTGCCGAAGGTGGTTCTGAAGGCGTCGATCAAGACGCTCAACTCGGTGCGCTCATAGAGAAGCTGCACCGCACAGTGAGGCCGTGACCCGGGCGGCCGGTCACCTCCACCTCGCCACCGGCGGCGGTGACCACGTGCTTCACGATCGCAAGACCGAGGCCCGTGCCCCTCGAGGCGCGGGCCTGGTCGCTGCGGTAGAAACGCTCGAAGAGCCGCGGCAGCTCGTCCTCCTCCACACCCCGGCCGTCATCGGCCGCTTCGAGCACATTTTTGCGGGCCGAGATCGTCAACGTGGATCCCGGTCCCGCGTAGCGAATCGAGTTCTCCGCGAGGTTCTCCAGAACGATCTGCAGCATCCGCCGACGGAGCGGCAGCTCGACGTCCCCGGGAGCTTCGATTCGGATCGTGACGTCTGCGTTCTCGGCCCTGTCGGCGAGTCGGTCGCGGACCTCCTCCAAGACCGGCAGCGCCGGAGTCGAGCCGAGCGCAACGACCTCGCGACCGCTCTCGAGCTCAGAGAGGAAGAGAACGTCGTCCACCAGCTCGCTCATCTCCTCGACCTGCTCCCGCGCCTGGGCAAGGAGTGCATCGCGGTCGGCATCCGGCAGCGTGGCCGACTCGAGCAAGGCCAGGAGCCGCGCCAGCGGCGTGCGCAGCTCGTGGGACACTGCGGCGGTGAAGCCGACCCGCAGCTCCTGGTAGGCCCGTGCATCCTCCATCAGAGACGAGTATGGCCAAGGTTCTGATCGTCGAGGACGACGCCGTCATCGCGGACGGGATGGCGAAGCACCTGGCGGCGGCCGGCTTCGACCCGGTGGTGGTGGGCAA
>JALYST010000255.1 GCA_030854665.1 Actinomycetota bacterium | reverse complement strand
CCGCGCGAGTCGGGGACGCCGAGCTTCGCGTACTCGGCGCCGCCCATCTCGATGATCGGCGCCAGCGTCGCGAGCGTCTCGACGTTGTTCACGACCGTCGGCGATGCGTACAGACCCTGGACTGCCGGAAACGGCGGCTTGGTTCGCGGCTGACCGCGCTTGCCTTCGAGGGACTCGAGCAGCGCGGTCTCCTCGCCGCAAATGTATGCGCCGGCGCCGCGGTGCAACACGATCGTCACATTCCCTCGCAGGTCGGGACGCGCTTCGAGCTCCTTGAGGGCGCCGAGCAGGATCTCGTAGGGGCCCGTGTACTCCCCGCGGATGTAGACGAACACATTCCTCGACTCGATCGCGTGCGCGGCAATGAGGCAGCCCTCGAAGAACCGGTGTGGGACGCGCGTCATGATCTCGTTGTCCTTGAAGCTGCCCGGCTCCGACTCGTCGGCGTTGACGACGACGTAGTGCGGATTCGGGTTTTGATCCGGCTTCGGGACGAACGCCCATTTCCGGCCGGTCGGGAAGAACGCGCCGCCGCGGCCGCGAAGCTCGGCCGTGATCACCTCGTCGATCACGGCCTGCGGTGTCATTCCGCGCGCTTTCTGGACCGCACTGTAGCCGCCGATCGCCTCGTACTCGGTGAGCTTGGCCAGGTTCCGCTCGTCCGCGCCGGCCATGACGACGACACGCCTGTCAGCCATTGCGCAGCTCCTGCACGATCGCCGGCACGTCCTCGGGTTTCACGTGCGTGCGGTAGTGGTGGTCGACCGACACGACCGTGGCCCAGCCGCAGCCGCCGAGGCACTCGATCGGCCGCAGGGTGACCTCGCCGTCCTCGGTCGTTTCGCCCGCCCGGATGCCAAGCTCCTGCTCGAAGCTTTCGAGCACCTGTTGAGCCCCGACGAGCGCGCACGACACGTTCGTGCACACCTCGACCATGTGCCGGCCGATGGGAGCCAGATGAAGCATGTCGTAGAACGACGCGACCGCCTCGCAGAACGCGGGCGTCGTGCCGAGCGCATCGGCGCACTCACGCACTGCCTCCGGCGACAGATAGCCGTGTTTCTCCTGCGCGAGCCGAAGTGCCGGCAGCGTCGCCGAGCGCCAGTTCGGATACTGCGCCTTGATTTCCTGCACCTCGTCGTAGTAGGTGCTCATCGGTCGACCTCGCCCATGACGGTGTCGAGCGAGCCGACGATCGCGATCATGTCGGCGACGAGCGCCTGTCGCATGCAGGTCGCGGTCGCCTCCAGTGCCACGAAGGAAGGGGCGCGGAACTTCACGCGCCACGGCTTTGGTCCGCCGTCCGACACGGCGTAACAGCCGAGCTCGCCGCGCGGGGATTCGATCGTCACGTACACCTCGCCCTCGGGAACGCGGAAGCCCTCCGTGACGATCTTGAAATGGTGGATGAGGGACTCCATCGACGTGTGGAGCTCCTCGCGCGGGGGCAGCACGACCTTGCGGTCGTCGGCGATCCATGGACCGTCCGGCATCCGGCGCATCGCCTGCTCGACGATCTTCACGGACTCGCGCATCTCCTCCATCCGCACCCGATATCGCGCGTAGACGTCTCCCTCCGTGTAGACGGGGACGCGAAAGTCGACCTGGTCGTAGGCCAGGTAGGGCTGCTCGCGGCGGAGGTCCCAGTTGACGCCGGAGCCGCGAAGAACCGGGCCGGACTGGCCGAGCGCGATGGCGTCGTCGGCAGAGAGGAGGCCGATGCCCTGGGTGCGCTCGAGCCAGATCTGGCTGCGATCGACGAGCGCCTCGTAGTCGTCGACTGCCTTCGGCATCAGCTCGACGAACTTCGCGCACTCGTCCCAGAAGCCCGGCGGCACGTCCTCGGCGAGGCCGCCGACCTGGAAGTAGCGCGTGTGCATCCGGAAACCGGCGACGAGCTCGAAGAGATCGAGGATGCGGTCGCGCTCGCGGAAGCAGTACCAGAACATCGAGATCGCTCCGAGCTCGAGGGCGGCCGTCCCGAGCCAGACGAGATGCGAGTGGATCCTGTTCAGCTCCGCGAGCAACATGCGCATCCAGGTCGCACGCGCGGGCACCTCGATCCCGAGCAGCTTCTCGACTGCCAGGACGAACACGAGCTCATTGTTCTGGAACGACACGTAGTCGATGCGCGGCGCGTACGTGATCGCCTTCCACCAGCTCTTCTGCTCCATGCTCTTCTCGAAGCCGGTGTGCAGGTAGCCGACCACTGCGGCGAGCCCGACGACCTCCTCGCCGTGCAGATCGACGACGAGCCTCAGCACGCCGTGCGTGGAGGGATGGTTCGGCCCGAAGTTCACGGTGAGGACGTCCTCGGAGGTCCTCAGGTCCTCGCGCACCTCGAGGATGCTCGGGATCGGCGAGGGGATCCGCGTTCCCGCGTAGATCTCCGGACGCTTGGGGGCGATCGCCACTACTCCTCTCCAGAGAACCGGACCGGCTCGCCACCGATCGGATAGTCCTTGCGGAGCGGGTGGCCTTCCCAGTCGTCCTCCATCAGGATGCGGCGGTGGTTCGGGTGGCCGTCGAAGCGGATGCCCATCAGGTCGAAGGCCTCACGCTCGTGCCAGTCTGCTGTCGGCCACACGTTGACGAGGGTCGGAAGGTGCTCGCCGTCCTCGACCCAGGCTTGCAGCCGCACGCGCGGCGCTCCTGTACGCACTCCGAGCAGGTGGTAGCTGACCGAGAACCGGTGCGGCTTCGGCTGCGGCAAACGCTGGAAACCCTGCGTCGCAGGCTCGTTAAGATCGCGACCGCCGGGTGTGCCGATGTAACCGGAGACACCCTTCGCGCCCCAGCCCAGGTAGTCGGTGGCGGCGACGTCCGAGAGGAAGTTGAAGCCGAGCTCGTCCCGCAGGTGCAGGGCGGCCTCCACGAGACGCGGCGCATCGACGACGAGCGTCGTCTCGCCGTGTCGCTTCTGAACCTCCACGAGCCCGGGGACGCGGTTGTAGTTCAGGACGCGACCCCGCGAATCTCATAGGCCGGCGGGACGCCGGCCATCACCTTCTCATGGAGCCGGACGATGCCTTCCATCAGCGCTTCCGGCCGGGGCGGACATCCCGGCACGTGCACGTCCACCGCAACGATCTTGTCCACGCCTTGAAGGGTCGTGTAGTTGTTGAACATGCCGCCCGAGCTGGCGCACGCACCCATGGCGATCACCCACTTCGGTTCCAGCATCTGGTCGTAGACCTGGCGAAGCGGCGCGGCCATCTTGTGCACCACGCGTCCGGAAACAATCAGCAGGTCGGCCTGACGCGGTGAAGAGCGGAAGGCCTCCATCCCGAACCGCGCGATGTCGTAGCGCGCGGAGACGATCGACATCATCTCGATCGCGCAGCAGGCGAGCCCGAACGTGTCGGGCCACATCGACTTCGTCTGCGCCCAGGCGATGGCCTTCTCGAGCGTCGTGAGCCCGACGGCCTGCTCGATTGCCGCGACCTCCTGCTCGAACACGCCGGGGCCTTTCGTCGGCCAGAGCAGCCGCTCGGATTGTAGCCCGTAGTCGCGGAGCTTCTTCCCGTCCTCTATTGCCAATCGAGTGCACCCTTCCGCCAGACGTACACGTAGGCGATCACGAGGATCGCGATGAAGAACAG
>JALYST010000239.1 GCA_030854665.1 Actinomycetota bacterium | reverse complement strand
GGTCTACCGGCCCAAGCGTTCCCCGCAGGCGGCGCTCGCAGAGCTGGAGCGCTGCGCGGGCACACAGTTTGACCCTGGCATCGTCGCGGCCTTCGCGGAGGAGCTCGGACAGAGCGCCTCCCTGGAGGCCGCGCCGGCTCTCGCCTCTTAATCCCTTTGTGATCCGGCGCGCTGCGCGCGCCATGATGATCACAAAGGGGTGCTCGTCCTACAGCCTGGAACGGCGCGCGCCGGCAAAGCCGCCACGCGCGCGGGACTCTGTCTCTGGGCTGCGAGTCCGCTCGCTGATCACAACGGGATATTTCCGTGCTTCCGGCGCGGGCGGGGTTCCTGCTTCGTCAGCGCAGTCTCCAGTGCGTTGATCAATACGGGCCGCGTGCGGCGCGGCTCGATCACCTCGTCCACGTACCCGCGCTCTGCAGCGGAGTACGGATTCGCGAACCGCTCGCGGTAGTCCTCGATCAGCTCCGCCCGACGCGCCTCGGGATCGTCGGCCTCGTCGAGTTCCTTGCGGAAGATGATGTTCACTGCGCCGTCGGGCCCCATCACGGCGACCTCGGCGGTCGGCCACGCGAAGTTGAAGTCCGCGCGGATGTGCTTCGAGCTCATGACGTCGTACGCACCTCCGTAGGCCTTCCGCGTGATCACGGTCAGCTTCGGGACCGTGGCCTCGGCGTATGCGTACAGCAGCTTCGCACCGTGCCGGATGATCCCGCCCCACTCCTGCTGCGTTCCGGGCAGGAATCCGGGCACGTCCACCATCGTGACCAGTGGGATGTTGAACGCATCGCAGAAACGGATGAAGCGCGCCGCCTTGACGGAGGAATCGATGTCGAGCACGCCCGCGAGCGAGCGCGGCTGGTTGCCGACGAGCCCGACCGGATGCCCGCCCAGGCGGCCGAGGCCGCAGACCACGTTCTCCGCCCAGTGCTCGTGCACCTCGAGGAAGTCACCGTCGTCGACGACGCGCCGGATGACGTCGTGCATGTCGTACGGCTTGTTGGGGCTGTCCGGGATGAGCGTGTCGAGCTCCGGCTCTTCCCGGTCACGGGGGTCCGACGGCTCCGCGAACGGCGGCGGATCCAGGTTGTTCTGCGGCAAGAACGAGAGCAGGTAGCGCGCGTCCTCGAGACACGCCTTCTCATCGGGAGCGATGAAGTGCGCAACGCCCGACTTCGTGGCGTGCGTCGATGCGCCGCCGAGCTCCTCGAAGCTGACCTCTTCGCCCGTCACCGTCTTCACGACGTCGGGGCCCGTGATGAACATGTACGACGTCCCTTCGACCATGAACACGAAGTCCGTCATCGCAGGCGAGTAGACGGCGCCACCCGCGCACGGGCCCATCACGAGCGAGATCTGAGGAATCACTCCGGAGCTTTGAACGTTGCGCCAGAAGATCTCGGCATAGCCCGCGAGCGACACGACGCCTTCCTGGATGCGCGCACCGCCCGAGTCGTTGATGCCGATCACGGGGCAGCCGAACTTCAGCGCCATGTCCATCACCTTGCAGATCTTCTCGGCGAAGACCTCGCTCAGCGAGCCGCCGAAGACCGTGAAGTCCTGTGAGAAGACGAAGACCTTCCGGCCGAAGATCGTTCCGTACCCCGTGACGACTGCGTCGCCGTACGGCCGCCGCTCGAGCATCCCGAAGTTCGGCTCGCGGTGGCGCACATAGCGGTCGAGCTCGACGAAGGAGCCCGGATCGAGCAGCTCGACGAGGCGCTCCCGGGCGAGGAGCTTGCCCTGCTGTCGCTGGCGCTCGATCGCCTTGTCGGTGCCCGCATGCTCGGCCTCCTCGCGCAGCTGCTGGAGCTGATCCAGCTTCGATTGGGTGGAGTCGGCGCGCGGCTCGTCGGTCGTCGCCATGGGTAGAGCCTAACCAGGGACAGTCCCTCGGACTGAGCCGTGTGGCCGTCCTCCGGTGCCAGGCAGGGGACAGGTCATGAGTCGCCGTGCCGTCAAGGGCACGATCCGGCACGACTCGGAAGGCCGGGGTCAGACCCTTCCCGTTCGAGTCGTGACCAGGACGGGCCCTTGCCGTGACTAGTCCGCTCAGGTCGTGACTAGCACGAAAAGGCCGGGTCAGACCCTTGCCGTTCGGGTCTTGACTAGTACGGAGAGTACGGCGATCGCTTGTGGCTCAGAGCCACCAACTCGTAGAGTCGGGCGATGAGCGTCGACCGCTCGACGATCTGGCCATACAAGGACGGCGAGCCCGGCGAGTTTCTCTACCAGCGCTACGGCCACCCGACCGGCGTCGAAGCCGAACGCCGGCTCGGCGAACTCGACGGCGGTCACGCGTTGCTCTTCTCGTCGGGCGCCGGCGCGACGACCGCGCTCGTGCTCACGTTCCTCTCTTCCGGCGACACGATCGCCCTGGCCGAAGGCGGGTACTACGGAACGGGCGTCCTGTTGCGTGAGCTCGAGCGCTGGGGTCTTCGCGTTGTCGAATTCGATCAGACCGGCAACGCGCCGGACGGCGTCGACCTGATCTGGCTGGAGGCGCCGTCGAATCCGTTCCTCACGATGCCTGACCTCGAGGCCGCGGCCGCACACCCGGCACGCGTCGTCGTCGACGCGACCGCTGCGACGCCGATTCATCTGCGGCCGCTCGAGCACGGCGCCGACTTCGTCCTCCACAGCGCAACCAAGTACCTCTCCGGGCACGACGACGTCCTGCTCGGCGCGGTCGTCTGCAAGCTCGAAGAGGACGCCGAACGGCTAAAGCAGTTCCGCACCCGCTCGGGGATCGTCGCGGCGCCGGATCCGTGCTTCCTCCTCCTGCGCGGGCTCGAGACGCTCGAGCTCCGCGTGCGCCGCCAGACCGAGACCGCCATCGACCTGGCGAAGCGCCTGGCCGAGCACCCGAATGTCCAGAACGTCCGCTATCCCGGCCTCGGCGGCCTGCTCTCCTTCGACGTGGCCGGCGCCGACGAGGCCCGCTACGTGGAGACCTCCCTGCGCCTGATCACCAACGCCACCAGCCTGGGTGGCGTCCACTCCCTCCTGGAGGCACGGGCCCGCTGGGAAGGCCACCGCGTCCCACCCGGCCTGCTTCGTCTGAGCGTCGGCCTGGAGCCGGCGGATGACCTCTGGGCGGATCTGGCTAGGGCACTGGAAGTTCCAGGCAGTTTTCCCGCGCGCGAGTAAGATTTCGGCCCCCGAGGGCGAATGCCCTCGCACATAGCCGGCCGACACGTCGCCCAACGGTCCCCCGGCGGGCCCATCCCTCGCACAAAGGAGTCAGCTGTGGCTGCACCAGACACCAGGAAACGGAGGGCGCCAAGCCGTGCGCCCGCAACGAGCCATCGCGCCGCAAACGGCGCGATGGTCGAGATCAAGAAGAAGGATCTGCAGGAGCTGCTCGAGGCTCTCCGCTCAGCGAGGGACGGAGAGACGGGCGTGCGGCTGGCTGCACGGAAGAGCGGCGTCATGGGCGACGTGGCGAAGGCGTTCAACAGCTTGGCGGAACGGCGCGAGGGCCTGACCAACGAGTTGAGTCGCGTGAGCAGGGTCATCGGGCGCGAGGGCCGGATGACCGAGCGCGCACAGTTGAAGAACGTGAAGGGATCGTGGGCGGCGTCGATCAACTCGGTCAACTCGATGATCGACGATCTGGTGCGTCCGACCATCGAGGTCTCACGCGTTCTCGACGCGGTCGCCGAAGGCGACCTCTCTCAGAAGATGTCCCTCAAGATCGAGGGACAGCCCGTGCGCGGAGAGTTCCTCCGCATCGGGACGACGGTGAACACGATGCTGGACCAGCTCAGTTCGTTTGCATCGGAGGTCACCCGGGTCGCGCGCGAGGTCGGCACCGAGGGCATCCTCGGCGGGCAGGCCCGCGTCAAGGACGTCTCGGGAATCTGGCGGGACCTCACGGACAACGTCAACTTCATGGCGAACAACCTCACCACTCAGGTGCGGAACATCGCCGAGGTGACGACCGCCGTCGCGAACGGCGACCTGAGCAAGAAGATCACCGTCGACGTCAAGGGCGAGGTGCTCGAGCTCAAGAACACGATCAACACGATGGTCGACCAGCTGCGCTCGTTCGCAGACGAGGTCACGCGCGTCGCGCGGGAGGTGGGCACCGAAGGCAAGCTCGGCGGCCAGGCGACCGTCAAGGGCGTCAGCGGAACCTGGAAGGACCTGACCGACAACGTCAACTTCATGGCGACGAACCTCACGACCCAAGTACGCGGGATCGCGAAAGTGGTCACGGCAGTTGCAGACGGAAACCTGAATCAGAAGTTCACGATCGAGGCGAAGGGCGAGGTCGCTGCGCTCGCCGACACGATCAACTCCATGATCGACACCCTGCGCGTGTTCGCAGAGCAGGTGACGACCGTCGCACGACAGGTCGGCACCGAAGGAAAGCTGGGCGGCCAGGCCGAGGTACCGGGAGTAGCCGGCACCTGGAAGGCGCTCACCGACAACGTGAACGGAATGGCGGCGAACCTCACGGATCAGGTTCGCAACATCGCCGAAGTCACGACCGCGGTCGCAAAGGGCGATCTCTCGCGGAAGATCACTGTGGAAGTGAAGGGCGAAGTCCTTCGTCTCAAGAACACGATCAACACGATGGTCGACCAGCTCTCGTCGTTCGCGGACGAGGTCACGCGCGTCGCCAAGGAAGTGGGCACTGAAGGCCGCCTCGGGGGCCAGGCCGAGGTCAAGGGCGTCAGCGGCACCTGGCGTGAGCTGACGAACAACGTGAACCAGCTCGCAGACAACCTCACCAATCAGGTGCGCAACATCGCGGACGTGACGACCGCGGTCGCAAAGGGCGACCTCTCGCGCAAGATCACCGTCGATGCGCGCGGCGAGATCCTCGAGCTGAAGAACACGATCAACACGATGGTCGACCAGCTCTCGTCGTTCGCGGACGAGGTCACCCGCGTCGCCAAGGAAGTAGGCAACGAAGGAATGCTGGGCGGTCAGGCTCAAGTCAAGGGCGTTTCCGGCACCTGGAAGGACCTCACCGAAAACGTGAATGCCCTCGCCGGAAACCTGACGAGCCAGGTGCGCAACATCGCTGAAGTCACGACCGCGGTCGCGCTCGGCGATCTCTCGAAAAAGATCACTGTGGACGTCAAGGGCGAGGTGCTCGAGCTCAAGAACACGATCAACACGATGGTCGACCAGCTCTCGTCGTTCGCGGACGAGGTCACCCGCGTCGCGACGGAAGTGGGTACCGAAGGCCGCCTGGGCGGCCAGGCCGAGGTAAAGGACGTTTCCGGAACCTGGCGCCAGCTCACGCAGAGCGTGAACGGGATGGCGTCGAACCTCACCGACCAGGTGCGGAACATCGCCGAGGTGACAACCGCGGTCGCCACCGGCGATCTCTCCAAGAAGATCACCGTGGAGGCCCGAGGCGAGATCCTCGAGCTGAAGAACACGATCAACACGATGGTCGACCAGCTCTCGTCGTTCGCGGACGAGGTCACGCGCGTCGCCCGCGAAGTGGGCACGGAGGGCAAGCTCGGCGGCCAGGCTCAGGTCAAGGGCGTCAGCGGCACCTGGAAGGACCTGACGGACAACGTCAACACTCTGGCCGGCAACCTCACGAGCCAGGTGCGCAACATCGCGGACGTCACGACCGCGGTCGCCACCGGTGACCTGAGCAAGAAGATCACGGTCGACGTCAAGGGCGAGATCCTCCAGCTCAAGAACACGATCAACACGATGGTCGACCAGCTCTCGTCGTTCGCGGACGAGGTCACGCGCGTCGCCCGCGAGGTCGGCACCGAGGGAAAGCTCGGCGGCCAGGCGAAGGTCAAAGGCGTCAGCGGCACGTGGAAGGACCTGACGGACAACGTCAACACGCTCGCGGACAACCTGACCAACCAGGTACGCAACATCGCCGACGTGACGACTGCGGTCGCGAAAGGCGAGCTTTCGAGCAAGATCACCGTCGACGCACGCGGCGAGATTCTCGAGCTCAAGAACACGATCAACACGATGGTCGACCAGCTCTCGACCTTCGCCGCCGAGGTGACACGCGTCGCGAAGGAAGTGGGCACCGAAGGGAAGCTCGGCGTCCAGGCGCAGGTCGAAGGCGTCTCGGGCGTCTGGAAGGGCCTCACGGACAACGTCAACCAGCTCGCCGGCACTCTGACGACCCAGCTGCGTGCGATCTCCGAGGTCTCTCAGGCGGTGACGCAGGGCGACCTGACGCGCTCGATTGCGGTCGAGGCCGAAGGCGAGGTCGCGGAGCTGAAGAACACCATCAACCAGATGATCGACAACCTGGCCGAGACGACCCGCGTCAACACGGAGCAAGACTGGCTGAACTCGAACATGGCGCGCTTCACCGGCATGCTCCAGGGGGAACGCGACCTGGAGACGGTCTCGCGGCTGATCATGTCCCAGCTGACGCCACTCGTCGGGGCCCAACACGGCGCGTTCTTCATGATGGTGTCGCCGGACGGCGAGGGAGACGAGTTCGAGCTCCGCCTGCTCTCCACGTACGGCTACAAGCAGCGCAAGAACGTTCCGAACAAGTTCAAGGTCGGCGAGGCTCTCGTCGGACAGGCTGCGCTCGAGCAGAAGCCGATCCTGATCACGCAGGCTCCGGAGGACTACGTCCGAATCAGCTCGGGCCTCGGCGAGGGGCTGCCGATCAACCTGATCGTCCTCCCCGTGCTCTTCGAGGACCAGGTGCTGGCTGTGATCGAGCTCGCGTCGTTCCAGCGCTTCTCCAATGTCCAGCAGGCGTTCCTCGAGCAGCTGTCCGAGTCGATCGGCGTGGTGCTGAACACGATCCAGGCGAACATGCGGACGGAGGAGCTGCTCTCGCAGTCACAAGGGCTGACGCAGGAGCTGCAGAGTCAGTCCGAAGAGCTGCAGGCGCAGCAGGAAGAGCTCCAGCAAACGAACAAGGAGCTGGAGGAGCAGGCTGCCTCCCTCAAGGCCTCGGAAGAGATGCTTCAGACGCAACAGGAGGAGCTGCAACAGACGAACGAGGAACTGGAAGAGAAGGCGCAGCTGCTCGAGGAGCAGAACCGTCGCATCGAGATCAAGAACCGCGAGATCGAGCTCGCCCGTGCTGCGCTCGAAGAGAAGGCGGAACAGCTTTCGCTTTCGTCGCGCTACAAGTCCGAGTTCCTCGCGAACATGTCACACGAGCTGCGGACGCCGTTGAACTCGCTCCTGATCCTGGCGAAGCTGCTTGGAGAGAACCCCGACGCGAACTTGAGCCAGAAGCAGATCGAGTTCGCGAACACGATTTACGGTGCCGGCTCGGACCTGCTCGACCTGATCAACGACATCCTCGACCTCTCGAAGGTCGAGGCGGGCCGCATGGATGTCAATGTCGGCGACGTCAAGCTGTCCGACCTGCGCGACTTCGTCGAGCGCTCGTTCAGGCCGGTCGCGGAAGACAAGACCCTCGACTTCGAGATCGAGGTGCACGGTGCAAACGTGCCACCGGCGATCGAGACCGACGAGCAGCGGCTGCAGCAGGTGATCAAGAACCTGCTCTCGAACGCGTTCAAGTTCACGGAGTCGGGTGGAGTGAAGCTGCGGATCGGCGTGGCCGAAGGCCGCCAGTTCGCCAGTGAGGTGCTGTCTCGCGCCGAGGCCGTGCTCGAGTTCACCGTCGAGGACACCGGCGTCGGCATCCCCCACGACAAGCTCCGCCTGATCTTCGAGGCGTTCCAGCAGGCGGACGGGACGACGAGCCGCCGTTACGGTGGTACCGGTCTCGGGCTTTCGATCAGCCGCGAGATCGCGCGCCTGCTCGGCGGCGAGATCCATGTCGAGAGTGAAGTAGGCAAGGGCAGCACGTTCACGCTCTTCCTGCCGGCCACCTACCGGCCCGTCGAGCATCTCCAGGCCGCCGACGCGGTCGAGGACGCCGTGGTGTTTCCACGCGAGACCGAAGGGAACGGAGGCGGCCCGTCCCCATCGAACCTCGAGCCGCCTGAGCTCGATCCGTCCCTCCTCCTGCCGAGCGACCTCCGGGACGATCGCGACGACATCCACGACGGAGACCGCGTCGTGCTGATCGTCGAGGACGATTCCGAGCTCGCCCGCACCGAACTCGAGGTCGCGCGGGACCGTGGCTTCAAGGGGATCGTCGCCGTCCGTGGCGACTCGGGCCTTGCCCTCGCGCACGAGTTCAAGCCCGACGCGATCATCCTCGACATGAGGCTGCCGGTGATGGACGGCTGGACAGTGCTCGATCGACTGAAGCACCATCCAGAGACGCGTCACATTCCAGTGCATATCGTCTCTGCGGGCGACGGGCGCCAGAACGCCCTCAAGGCCGGCGCTGTCGCCTTCCTCGAGAAGCCGATCTCCAAAGAGGGCCTCGAGGACACCTTCGGCGAGATCCGCAGCTTTATCGACCGCGGCCTCAAGCGCCTGCTCGTGGTGGAGGACGACGAGTCGCAGAGACAGGCGGTAGTCGAGCTGATCGGCAGCGATGAGGACGTCGAGGTGACAGCAGTGGGCACCGGCGAGGCCGCGCTCGAAGCGCTGGATCTCGAGCGCTTCGACTGCATGGTGCTCGACCTCAAGCTTCCCGACATGGGCGGCTTCACGCTACTCGAGAAGCTGAAGGAGGACGAGCGGCACTCCTCGATCCCGGTCATCGTCTATACGGGCAAGGAGCTCACCCGCCGCGAGGAGACGAAGCTGAAGAAGCTGGCGGAGTCGATCGTCGTCAAGGACGCCAGCTCGCCCGAGCGGCTGCTCGACGAGACGTCGCTCTTCCTCCACCGCGTCGAGCGGAGAATGCCCAAGGAAAAGCGCCGGATGCTGGAGCAGCTGCACTCGACGGACGAGGTGCTCAAGCAGAGGAAGATCCTCATCGTCGACGACGACATCCGGAACGTCTTCGCCCTGACGAGCGTGCTCGAGTCGCACGGCATGGAGGTGCTCTACGCCGAGAACGGGAAGGACGGCATCGACCTCCTGCGGAGCCATCCGGAGGTCGACCTCGTCCTGATGGACATCATGATGCCGGGCATGGACGGCTACGAGACGATGCAGGCCATCCGGTCCGACGAGTCGTTCAAGCAGCTGCCGATCATCTCCCTCACCGCGAAGGCGATGAAGGGCGACCGCGAGAAGTCGATCGCGTCAGGAGCCTCCGACTACATAACGAAGCCGGTCGACACCGACCAGCTCCTTTCGCTGATGCGAGTCTGGCTGTACAAGTAAACGTATGACGTCGATCGGCGCGTCCCGGGAACCGACGGATGCAAGCCAGCACCCGCCGTCCCACGACGACCTCGAAGAGATCGAGCTCTCACTGCTGCTCGAAGGAGTCTTCCGCCAGTACGGCTTCGACTTCCGGGAGTACGCTCCGGCCTCGCTGAGGCGCCGTGTTTGGCGGCGCGTCTCCTCCGAAGGCCTGCAAACGATCTCTGCGCTCCAGGACAAGCTCCTGCACGACCCGGCTTGCATGGAGCGCCTCCTCCTCGACCTCTCCATCAACGTCACTGCGATGTTTCGCGACCCCACGTTCTACGTCGCGTTTCGCGAGAAGGTCGTGCCGGCCCTCCGCACGTATCCGTTCACCCGAATCTGGGTGGCAGGCTGCTCGACGGGCGAGGAGGTGTACTCGCTCGCGATTCTGCTCCAGGAGGAGCAGGTCTACGACCGGACGCGCATCTATGCAACGGACATCAACGAATCCGTCCTCGACCGCGCTCGATCGGGCGTGTTCCCACTCGACAAAATGCGCGAGTACACGCAGAACTACATTAAGGCCGGCGGGACGCGAGCATTTTCGGAGTACTACCTCGCGAAGTACGACGGCGCGCAGTTCCAGCGCTCTCTGATCGAGAACGTCGTCTTCGCCCAGCACAATCTCGTCTCGGACCGCTCGTTCAACGAGTTCAACGTGATCATCTGCCGGAACGTGATGATCTACTTCGACCGCGCATTGCAGGACCACGTGCACCGGCTCTTCTTCGAGAGCATGGTCACATTCGGCGTGCTCGGGCTAGGGCACAAGGAGTCGATCCGCTTCAGCCCGCACGAAGCGGGCTATGCGAAGCTCGATCCGAACGAGAAGCTGTACCGGAAGGTCGGTTGATGTACGACCTGGTCTGCATGGGCGCATCGTGGGGCGGGCTGAAGGCCGTCGGCCGGGTGCTCAGGGACCTGCCCTCGGAGTTCGACCTACCCATCGCACTCGCGCAGCACCGCCATCCCGACTCGCAGGCGGAAACGCTGGCCGAGCTGCTGCAGACGCGGACCGACCGACCAGTGCTCGACGTCGAAGACAAGATGCCGATCGAGTCGAGCCACGTTTACATCGGCCCGCCCAACTACCACCTGCTCGTCGAGCGGGGCTCCTTCGCGCTGTCGGTCGACGAGCGCATCCAGTTCGCGCGGCCCTCGATCGACGTGCTGTTCGAAACAGCCGCTGCCGCCTACGGAGCGGGCGTGATCGGGATCATCCTCACCGGCGCCAACGCGGACGGGGCGCTCGGCCTGGCCAGGATCAAGAACGCCGGCGGCGTGGCAGTGGTCCAGGATCCGCTCGGCGCCGCGCGGCGAACCATGCCGGATGCCGCCATCGCCGCGACCGTGGCCGACGCGATCCTGCCGCTCGAGGAGATCGGGAACTTCATCTACGGGTTGTGGGTCAAGCCTGCAGCCGTCTCAGCCGAGGCGCGATGACGAACATCCTGCTCGTCGACGACCGTCCCGAGAACCTGCTCGCGCTGGAGGCGATCCTCGAGCCGCTCGAGCAGCGCCTCCTGTATGCGCACTCCGGCGAGGAGGCGCTCCGCCAGCTCCTGCAGCACGACGTCGCGGTGATCCTGCTCGACGTCCAGATGCCGGTGCTCGACGGCTTCGAGACGGCGATGCTGATCAAGCAGCGCGAGCGCACGAAGCACATCCCGATCATCTTCGTCACTGCAATTTCCAAGGAAGACGAGCACGTCTTCCGCGGCTACTCGGCGGGCGCGGTCGACTACGTCTTCAAGCCGTTCAACCCAGACGTGCTCCGCTCCAAGGTCGCCGTGTTCATCGAGCTGTACGAGAACAGGGAACAGCTGCGGCAGCAGGCGGAGCTGCTGAAGGAGCAGGAGCTGGCCGAGCTCCGCCGCGAGAGCGAGGAGCGCTATCGCTTCCTGGCAGAGGCGCAGCCCGACCAGATCTGGACCGCGATGCCGAACGGTGAGCTCGACTATGTGAACCAGCGCGTGCTCGACTACTTCGACGCGTCGTTCTCGGAGCGCGTCGCGGCGGGCTGGGTCGACGTCACGCATCCCGACGATCTTCCGCGCACGTTGCGGGCCTGGCAGCAAGCGCTCGAAAGGGGCGACTCATACGAAAACGAGCTCCGGCTCCGACGCGGGGCGGACGAGTCGTACCGCTGGCATTTGACGCGCGCGGTCGCGATGCGTGACCGGCAGGGCGAGATCGTGAAGTGGTTCGGCTCCAACACCGACATCGACGACCGTAAGAGCGCCGAGGAGGCGCAGAGGTTCCTTGTCGAGGCGGGCGCGACCCTCGGCAGCTCGCTCGACTATCGCGCCACGCTGGCGGCACTCGCGAAGATGGCCGTCCCGCGGATCGCGGACTGGGCGCGCGTGGACATCGTCGAGGACGAGAAGCTGCGCACGCTGACCGTCGCACACGTGGACGAGCGCAAGGTCGAGCTCGCGCTCGAGCTAGGCCGCCGCTATCCGGAGGATCCCGACGCCGCGCAAGGCCCGCCACTCGTCCTCCGCACCGGGAAGAGCGTGCTCATGGCGGAGATCTCCGAGGAAGAGCTGTCCGAGCTCGCCGTGGACGACCTTCATCTCGAGCTTGTCCGCGAGCTGGGCTTCCAGAGCTACATGGGCGTGCCGCTGATCGCGCGGGAGCGCACACTGGGAGTGATTTCTTTCGTCGTGGCGGAGTCTGGCCGGCGCTACGGGCCGGCCGATCTCGCGCTGGCAGAAGAGCTCGCACGCCGGGCCTCGGCTGCGATCGAAAACGCGCAGCTCTACCGCGAGGTCGAGGAGCGCGCGCAGGCTGCGCGCGTGCTCGAGACCGTCGCTGATGGCGTGTTCCTCGTCGACGTCGAAGGAATCGTGCGCCTCTGGAACCGAGCGGCCGAGGCAATCACGAAGCTCGCGCGTACCGAGGTGGTCGGTCGGCGGGCCGACGAAGTGCTAGCGGGTTGGCACGAGCTCGCGGTTCGCGTCCCAGTAGCCGGTGCACCCGGACCGGCGACGGCAACGACCTTCCCACTGGAGCTCGACGGGGAAGAGCGCTGGCTCTCGATCTCAGGAGTCGGCTTCGACGAAGGGACGGTGTACGCGTTCCGCGACTTGACCGAGGAACGCGCGCTCGAGCAGATTCGCCAGGACCTCGTCTCGACTGTGTCGCACGAACTGCGCACCCCCCTCGCGGCGATCTACGGCTCGGCCCTCACGCTGGCGCGCGAGGATCTCGAGCTCGAGGAGGCCATGCACAAGAAACTCCTCGAGGTGATCGTCGAAGAGTCGACTCGCCTGGCCGAGATCGTGAACGATCTCCTGCTCGCCAGCCAGCTCGACGCCGGCCGGCTCGAGATGCATGTCGAGCCGTGCGATGCGCACGCTCTCGCTGCCAGCGTGCTCGACGCTGCGCGCACGCACCTGCCGGAAGGCATGCGGGTCAGTCTCGATGGCGGCCAGCAGGACGTTCCCCGGGTCGTCGCCGACGAAGGCCAGCTCCGGCAGGTCCTGACCAACCTCATCGACAACGCGGTCAAGTACTCACCTGACGGCGGGGACGTGCTCGTCCGCCTGGAGCCTGCGGGCAAATACGTGCGCTTCAGCGTTGCTGACGAAGGGCTCGGCATCCCACCCGCCGAGCAGACGCGAATCTTCGAGAAGTTCTACCGGCTCGATCCGAACATGACCGGCGGAGTCGGCGGCACCGGCCTGGGCCTCTACATCTCCCGCGAGCTCGTCCGGCGCGTGCATGGGAGGATCTGGGTGGAGGCCAACGACG
>JALYST010000238.1 GCA_030854665.1 Actinomycetota bacterium | reverse complement strand
CGCCGGGACCGCGAGCACCAGTGTGATCAGCACGACGACGACGCCGATGATCGCGGTGTTTCGCAGCCACGTCGTGTACTGCGTTTCGTTGAAAAGAAAACGGGCGTTGGAGAGCGTCGGCCCCTTGTGAAACCAGTACGGCGTGTGGCTGAGATCGTAGAAGTCGCGCTGCTGCTTGAACGCCGTGATCACCATCACGTAGAACGGGAAGGCGAGCACGATCGCGAACGGCCCGACGATCAGGTACGACAGCCCGTTCTCGCGGAATCCCTTCAACACGGCGTCCACGGGCTACGTCACCTCCGTGCGGCGCGCGAAGATCAGCATCCCGATCGCGACGACGGCCAATACGGGTAACAGGAACAGAGAGATCGCCGCCCCTGCGCCGAGTGAGCCGGTCTCGATTCCGGTCTTGTAAGCCCAGGTCGTGACCATCTCCGTGGAGTTGGACGGCGGCGGGCCTCCGTTGGTGAGGATGTAGACGACGGCCATGTCCGTTGCGGTGAAGACGATCCCGAACAGCAGCGCGACGGTCGCGATCGGAAGCTGCAACGGCAGGGAGACCGACCAGAACTTGCGGAGTCCGGTCGCGCCGTCGATCGCCGCCGCGTCGTCGACCTCCTTCGGGATCGAGGCGAGGCCGGCCAGGAAGATCACAGTCGCGAACGGGATGATCCGCCACGCATGAACCGTGATCACGGAGCCCATGGCCAGGTTCGGCTGCGCGAGCCACTGCGGCGGATCCACCGTGCTTGCGAGATGCAGGTGCTGCAGCGTCCAGTTGATGATCGAGTAGGTCGTGTCGAAGATCCAGGTCCAACCCATGAGGCTGAGCGGCAGCGGGGCCGCCCAGGGCAGCAGGATCAGGAAGCGGAGGAGCCATTTGCCGGGGAACTGCTTGAGGAGTGCATGCGCCAGCAGGCCGGCGACGATGAGCACGACCGCCTGTGAGATGACGGTGAAGAGGAACGTATGCCAGACGGCGTCCTGGAAAGCCGGGTTGGTCCACTCGTGCCGGAAGTTCCCCAGGCCGATCCACTTGCCGTGCAGCGAGCCGCCGATCGCGTTCGTGAAGCTGAGATAGATCGCGAGCGCAAGGGGTCCCCCGACCAGCAACAGGATGAAGATGACCGCCGGCGAGATGAGCACGGACGCAAGGACGCCCGGGCGCTCGAAAACGTTCGTCCAGCGCCTGCCCCGCGGCCGTCCAGCAGCGAGTGCTTCCACCCGGGCGCGATCCTAACGCGATAGCGCTGAGTTTGTCGCGAGGTTTCCCCACCTGGGGCGCGGGTTTGGACGGCCGCGCGGGCGAAGCCCGCCCGGCCTCTCTGCGGCATCGGCGAGTCGACGCCTTAGTAGAGTCTGGGCGGATCTGCGCATGGCCGAGATCACGCTAGACAAGCTGACGAAGGTCTACAGCGACGGGACCCGGGCGGTCTCGGAGCTGGACCTCGAGATCGCGGACGGGGAGTTCGTCGTCCTGGTCGGTCCGAGCGGCTGCGGGAAGACGAGCGCACTGCGGATGGTGGCCGGGCTCGAGCCGATCACCGAGGGACGCGTCGTCATCGGCGGCGAGGTCGTGAACAAGCTGCCGCCGAAGGACCGCGACATCGCGATGATCTTCCAGAACTACGCGCTGTACCCGCACATGAGCGCGTTCGACAACATGGCCTTCGGGCTCAAGCTCCGCGGCATGAAGAAGGAGCGCCGTGGCGAGCGGGTCAACGGCGCCGCCAAGACGCTCGGCCTCGCCGAGGTGCTCCCGAAGAAGCCGCGGACGCTCTCGGGCGGCCAGCGCCAGCGGGTGGCGATGGGCCGCGCAATCGTGCGCGAGCCGCGGGCGTTCCTGATGGACGAACCGCTCTCCAACCTCGACGCCAAGCTGCGGGTCGAGATGCGTGCCGAGATCGCGCGGCTGCAGCGCGAGCTGAACGTGACGACGGTCTACGTGACGCACGACCAGGTCGAAGCGATGACGCTCGGCGATCGCGTCGCGATCATGCGCGACGGCCTGCTCCAGCAGGTTGCGAAGCCGCAGGACCTCTACGACCGGCCGCGCAACCTCTTCGTGGCCGAGTTCATCGGCTCACCTGCGATGAACCTCGTCTCGGCCGAGCTGACGCGCTCGGACGGCAGCGTCGTCGCGAAGTTCGGCGACGACGAGCTACAGGTGGGCGGGAGCGTGCTGGATCGACGGCCGAGCCTCAAAGGCTTCGAGGGCAAGCCCGTCATTCTCGGCATCCGACCCGAGGACCTCGAGGACGCCGCGATGGGCGGCGGCGCGCCCGACGGCCGGCGTCTGTCGGCGACGGTGGACATCCGGGAAGACATGGGCTCGGAGGTGTTCATCCACTTCGGTGTCGCCGGGAAGGCGGTGCGTGGTGCAGACGTGAGGGCGGCTGTCGGCGAAGAAGCCGCGGACGTGGCGGAGGTCAAGGGCAACGTCTGGGTGGCGCGCGTCGATCGGGAGACGAAGGCAGCGGAAGGGGGCAAGGTGGAGCTCGTCGTGGACACGAGCCGACTCCACTTCTTCGATCCCGAGAGCGGCGGCGCGATCTACTGAAGCCGGCGTCGCAGTAGCCGGGGAAGGAGGGCGAGCACCTCGCGCTCGCCCCAGAGCGTGTAGGCGAGGAGTGAGGCCGCCGCCCAGGCGATCCCGAAGCTGATTCCGGCGAGCACATCGGAGAGGTAGTGGGCGCCGAGGTAGAGGCGGGAGAATCCGACGAGTGCAATCGCCACCGCGGCACCGAGACCGATCCAGATCCGAGCCCACGTCGAGGAGTGCCTGCGGGCGAGGAGATAGGCCATCACCGTGAACGTCGCCGAGGAAGCCGCGGCATGGCCGCTCGGAAAGGAATACGTGTCCAGGTGGACGAACGCCAACTCCGGCCGTGGCCTGTGGAAGATGAGCTTGAGCACTGCATTCACGACACTCGCGCCGCCGAAGGCCAGAAAGAGAAGGGTCGCGTCGTTCGCGCGCCCGCGCCGTACGAGGACGGAACCGATGGCAACCACGATCACACCGAGGACGGCCGCGTTCCCCCCGAGAGTGACGACCTTGAAGAGCCCCACGAGCCAACCGGACGAGTGCTCGTGGAGCCAGCGGGCGAACTCCACATCCCACCTGACGATCGGATCTCCGGTCAGGTAGTCCTCCACGAGATGTCCGAAGGCGGCAAGCGCAGCGACGAGGACTGCCAGAAGCGCACTGCTCGTCAGCGTGCGCGGGTCGCGGTGCCGAAGCGCGACGTAGTAGCGACGTGCGTGCCGGGGGAGACGCCGGGCACGGCTGCGACTGCTCGTCCGGAGCGTTTGATCCTGCACCCCGGGAGTGTAGGGCGGGTCAGCCGCTGAGCACGGCGATAAGGCGCTCGTCGTCCTGCTCGTTGCGAATCGTGATGCGAATCCCGGCGCGGACGGGCCGCACGGCAAGTCCTCGGTTGAGCAGTTGGTCGGCGATCCCTTCGGGATCTTCGACGGGTAAACAGAGGAAGTTCGCATGCGACGGCAGCGGCTCATAGCCGAGGCCGCGCAGCCGTGCGGCGAAGCGCTCGCGCTCCTCGAGGATCGGCCGCACGTCCGGCGGTGACTGGAGGGCCGCGACTGCCAGTGCCGCGGACAGAGTCGAAAGCGGGGCGGGATGCTGACGCTGATTCAACTCCCCGGCGACCTCGCGGCCTGCGAGCGCGTAGCCCACACGGGCCCCGGCGAGGCCGAAGACCTTCGAGAACGTCCGGAGCACGATGACACCGTCGTCGATCAGGCCGGCCGCTGTTTCCCCGGCGTACTCGAAGTACGCCTCGTCGACGACGAGCGGGCGCGAGCTCGGGAGGTCACCGAGCTCGCCGGTCGGGTTGTTGGGACGGCAGCAGATCGTCAACACCGGGTCCTCGTCGCCGATCTCGGCGCCCGCGACCCACACTGCGATCTGGAACATCGGGTACGTCGGATCGTTCGAGATCGCAACGCGATCGCCCGGGCCGGCGAAGGCGCGCGTGACGAGCAGGATCAGGTCGTCGGCACCCGCGCCGAGCACGATGTTCTCCTTCGAGACCCCGGCGTAGCGTGCGATCGCCTCCTCGAGCCGCGGGTAGCCGCCGTGCGGATAGGTGTGGATGCGCGCGAGCTCTTGCGCAAGCGCTTCGGCACGGGTCGACGGCAACAGGTGGGGCGACGTATTGCCGTCGAAGCGAATGATCTCGTCGACGGGCAAGCCCACCCGTTGCGCGATCTCCTCCGTGGACGGCGCGTCGTAGGACAGGATCTTTCCCGCCATCGGTCTCACGCCGAGCATGTTCGCGCACCTTTGCGGTGCATGACGCGCCACCCGTCGTTTCGTGGCGATGAAGTAGTTCCGCCGCGAGCCCGGCGGGGGTGTGCCGCTGCGGACGTGGGACAACGTCGTGGTGCCGCTCACGCGACGAGTGGAGGCGGTCAAGGCGCGCCCGTTCGGTCAGTCGTTGCTCGCCGTGGGCCGCTTGTCCTGAGCTGAGCCGCGGACGATGACGACCGGGCACGCCGCGTGCTGTGCGCACTC
>JALYST010000219.1 GCA_030854665.1 Actinomycetota bacterium | reverse complement strand
GCTTCCGGGCGAACTCCCGGAAGCGGTCCCGGGCGTCCTCGTCCGGGCCCAGCGGCTCGTCGTCTGCATACTTCGGGTCGGCGGCGATCTCCTCCGCGACGGCCCGCACCTCGCGCTGCAGCGCGTCGTGGTACTTCGGGTCACGCAGCAGCGCCTCGACCCAGGTCCCGTCGGCATCTTCGGCGGCGAGCTCCTGCTCGAAGAGCAGCTCGCCGAGCAGGATCCCGACGCGGATGTAGGCGAAGGTGCGGAACGCAAGCACCCGATGCGGCGAACCGACGAGACGGTCGATCTCGGGATCCTCGGCCTGGAGCCGCGCGACGATGTCGCCGACCGGCTCGTCGACGAGCGGAAGCCAGATCTCCTCGGGGCCCGCCATTCCCACAGGATAGGTCAGGATTCGGCGCGGCGCGCCCGCCACGCGACCTGAACGGCGACGAGGACGAGGATGGCCGCGAAGAGGCGCCGCAGCGTCGTCGCGGGTAGCGCCTCGGCGAGTGCCACGCCGCCCTGTGCAGAGGCAGCCGCCGCCACTCCCAGGACCGCGGCGGCGCGCCAGCGAACGTTGCCGTAGCGCGACTGCCGCCACGTGCCGACAACCACGGTCGGAACGATGGCGAGGAGGGAGGTGCCGAGCGCCTCGTGCAGGTCGAGCCCGAGCGCGATCAGCGTCGGGACGAACAGGATCCCACCTCCGACACCGAACATCCCGGCGAGCACGCCGGCGACGAGGCCCAGGGCGATTGCGAGCACGTATGTCATTTCACGAACAGCCAAACGGCGACGGCGAGGATGAAGCCGGCGAAGAGCAATTCGACCGTGCGTGTGCGCAAGCGTTGCTGCAGCGCCGTCGCGCCGGCGACCGAGACGGCGGCCGGCAACCCGACGAGCGCCGCGTACTCCACGCGCACGTCTCCGTGAATCACGTACGCGATGACGCCCGAGACCGCAATGACCCCGATCGCCGCGAGCGACGTTGCGGTGGCCGTCCGTGAGTCCCACCCGCAGAACAGGAGCAGCAACGGCACGATGACGATGCCGCCTCCGACCCCGAACAACGCGCTGAAGAACCCAGCTACGAGGCCGATGAGGACGAGCCGCACGCGCGTATTCTTGCAGTGTGGATCTGCTGGCCAGACTCGCCGAGGATCCTGCTCGGACGGCATTGTTCCTGGACGTCGACGGCGTGCTCGCGCCGATCGTTCCGCGCCCCGAGGATGCCCGCGTCCCGGACGAGACGCGCGCCGAGCTGCGGCGGCTGAACGGCGTCTTCGCGCTGGTCGCATGCATTTCCGGCCGGGCCGGGCCGGACGCGCAACGGATCGTGGGCGTCTCCGAGCTCGTCTACGTGGGAAACCACGGGCTGGAGCTGGACGGCGAGGCAGCCAGGTGGGGTCAGCGGCTCCAGGCATTCCTCGCAGACGTCAGCTGGCCCGCAACCGAGAACAAACAGCTGACGGCGTCGCTTCATTACCGCGGCTCGGAGGACGAAGGTGCGGCCCGAACCGCGCTCGAAGACGTCAAGGGGCGGGCGGAGGCCGAGGGCTTCGTCGCCCGCTTCGGGCGAAAGGTGCTCGAGGTACTTCCACCCCTGGACGTGAACAAGGGCAGCGCGGTGCGTCAACTGCTCGCCGAGCGGAACCTGAGACGCGCGCTCTACGCGGGCGACGACACGACCGACCTCGATGCGTTTACTGCGCTCGAAGAGCTGGAGCTCGGCGTGCGCGTCGCGGTGGCATCCGCGGAGGGGCCTTCCGAGCTGCGGGAGCGCGCCGATCTCGTCGTCGAGACGCCTGCCGAGCTGCTCAGTCTGCTGCGGCGCCTGTAAGCGCGTCCCAGGCCCGGCGCACGTCGTCCTGGGTCGTGCGCTCGCCGCCGATCGCCAGCCGGATGACATAGCGGCCGTTCAGGCGGGTGTGGGAGAGAAAAGCCTCGCCGCTCCTGTTGACACGTTCGAGGACGGCTTCGTTCTCGTCGTCGCCGCCGTCGCGGCGGAAACAGACGACTGAGAACCTCCGCGGTGCGCACACCTCCCACCCCGGCTCATCGCCCACCCACGTCTCGAAGAGCTCGGCCAGGCGAACCGTCTCTCGGATGCGTGCTTGCAGGCCTTCCCGCCCGTAGCAGCGCAGTACCGCCCAGAGCTTGAGCGAGCGAAAGCGGCGGCCGAGCGCGGGACCGTAGTCGGAGAGGCTCTCCGCCTCCTCACTCGTCCCGAGGTATTCCGGCACGAGGCTGAACGCGGCACGCAGCGCTTCCGGCTTCCGCGTCCACAGCAATGAGCAGTCCATCGGCGTGAAGAGCCACTTGTGCGCATTGACGACGAGCGAGTCGGCGCCGCGCTCCACGCCCGCCTGCGACCAGCGCAGCTCCGGGCAGACCCACGCCGAGCCCGCATAGGCGGCGTCGACGTGTAGCCAGACGCCCGCCGCCTCGCACGCATCTGCCAGGACAGGCACGGGATCGACGGCTGTCGTGGACGTTGTGCCGACGGTTGCGACGAGCGCAGCCGCATCAGTTAGGTCGAGTGCGCCGGCATCCAGGCGGAACTCGTCGTCGAGCGGCACCTTGCGCGTCTCGAGGCCGAGCAGCCGAGCAGCTCGCTCGACCGAAGAGTGCGCCTCCTCGGAGCAGACGACGACGCGACCGCCGGTTGCCTCGCGCGCAGCGGCGAGCGCGGCGATCGTGGAGATGGAAGCAGTGTCCTCAATGTGGCCGTGCCAGCCGGACGGAAGTCCGAGGAGCTGTGCGGTCCAGTCGAGCGTGTGGGCTTCCAGTTCGGTGGACGCCGGAGACGTGCGCCAGATGAACGCGACCGAGTTGAGCGTGGCGGCGAGGAGCTCCGCGAGGATGCCCGGCTCGGCGGCGCTGTTGGCGAAGTAGGCGAAGAAGCGAGGGCTCTGCCAGTGCGTCGTTCCCGGCAGGAGGATCTCGTCGAGGTCACGCAGCACGTCCGCGAACGGCTCGCCCCGCTCCGGCGGCGTCGCAGGAAGGCGACTGCGAATGTCACCCGGCGCGACCTGCGCGAGCACGGGAAAATCCCCGACGCGCTCGAGGTACTGCGCCGCCCATTCCAGCGCAGCGGCTCCATCCTCGCGAAAGCTCATAGGCCGACCTTCGGCCTATGAGCGAGGGAAGGGGCCGAGGGGGAAACCGTGAGGTTTCCCCCAAGTGTCTCCTCGGCCCACGCGGCGATCTCAGCGGCGCGGGGGGCGAGGCGTGACCTAAAGAAGGGGTCTCGTAGGGGAAACATGGTTTCCCCTACGGGAGCGAGCCGTAGGCGAGCGACGTCATTTCAGGAGCTTCTCGATCTGCGGCCAGGTGCGTGTGTTAAGCACCTGGTCCTTCGTCAGCCAGGCCCGCCGAGCCTGGGCCACGCCCATTGCCATGTGCTCGAGCGCGCCCAACTGATGCGCATCGGTATTGACAGCGATCTTGACGCCGGCCTCGCCGGCAAGACGGGCATGGGTATCGCGGAGGTCGAGCCGATTGGGCTGCGCATTGATCTCGAAGAACGTCCCCGTCTCCAGAGCCTTGGCGACGACGCGCTCGATGTCGATGTCTGCGGCCGGCCTGATGTTGATCTTGCGCGCAGTCAGGTGACCGATGCAGTCGACGTGCGGATTTTCCATCGCGGTCAGTACGCGTTCCGTCGGGTTGCGGTCGAATGCGGCATGCAGGGACGCCATCACCCAGTCGCGTTCTGCAAGCACCTCGTCGGGCAGCGACAGAGAGCCGTCGATCCGGATGTTCACCTCGATGCCCTTGAGGATCTTGAACGGCTTCAGGCGTTCGTTGAGCGCGTCAATCTCGAGATCCTGGTCGGCCAGCGTTCCGCGGGGATGATCGGTGACCGCGTAGTACTTGTACCCGCGGGCCTGCGCTGCCAAGACCATCTGCTCGATCGAGTCACGACCATCCGAGTAGGTCGTGTGGCTGTGCAGATCGCCCTTGAGGTCCGCCAGTTCGACGAGCTTCGGCAGCTCACCTTTCCGTGCGGCCTCGAGTTCCCCGGCGTTCTCGCGCAGCTCGGGCGGAATGAACTGGTAGCCCAGACGCTCGTACACCTGCTCCTCGTCGGCGAACTTCAGCTCCTCGCCGGTCTCGGCGACCGTGATCGAGTACTCGGACACGGATAGACCGTCCTTCACTGCACGCTCCCGCAGCGCAACGTTGTGGTCCTTCGAGCCCGTGAAGTGCTGGAGCAGGTTCCCGTAGGACTCCGGGGGGACGACGCGGAGATCGAAGCGCAACCCTTCGTTCGACAAGACCGTCGCCTTGGTCGAGCCTTTCGCCTCAACCGCTATTACCCACTTCAGCTTCGTGAAGTAGGCGATCAGCGTCGCGGGGTCCTTGGCGGTCGCGATGATGTCGAGGTCGCGGAACGTTTCCTTGCGCCGCCGCGCACTGCCGGCCTCGGACACCTTCACTGCGGCAGGATGCTGCTGCAGCACGTCGACAACGGCAAGAAGAGGGCCGAGCCCGTCGCCGAGCAGACGGCGGTCCGAAGGCTCCTGCTTCTTCTCGGCCAGCGCCTTGAGAATCCGCTCCTCCGTCTTGGCGCCGAGACCCGCCAGATTGCGCAGCTGCTCCTGCTCAGCCGCCCTTTTCAACTCCTCGATGGTGGTCACCCCGAGCTCCTGCCAGATCCGCGCCGCGGTCTTCGGACCGAGCCCGGGCAGACGCATGAAGCTCACGACCTCCGGCGGGATGATCTTCTTGCGTTTCGTCAGCGCGTGCATCTCGCCGTCCTCGACGACCTGGACGATCTTCTCCTCGATCGTCTTGCCGATTCCCTGCAAGTCCTTGGCGCGGCCAGCCAGTGCAAGCTCGGCCACGGAGCTTGCGGTCTCCCGGATCCTCGTGGCAGCGCGCCGGTAGGCAAGCACCCGGAACGAGGCCTCTCCCTCGATCTCCAGGAGGTCGGCGAGAAGCTCCAGCTGCTCGGCCACGTCGACGTTGCGAGGCAGAGCTCCGGCCACGCGTTGAATATACGTCCGTGCAGGTGCCCAAGGCCGTCGTCTGCCTTCCGACGTACAACGAGCTCGAGAACCTCGAGCCGATGCTACGCGCGCTGGGCGGGAAGGACGTGCGCGTGCTGGTGATCGACGACAACTCTCCCGACGGGACGGGCGAGCTTGCGGACCGGCTCGCGGAGAAGCTCGGCTACGTCGACGTTCTTCACCGCGAGCGCAAGGAGGGGCTCGGGCCTGCATACCTCGCCGGCTTTCGCCGAGCGCTCGCGGACGGTGCCGAGCTCGTGCTGGAGATGGACTGCGATTTCTCCCACGATCCGGGCGACGTACCTCGCTTGCTCGCCGCGGTCGAGCAAGGGGCCGACCTCGCGCTCGGCTCGCGCTACGTCCCGGGCGGCGGCGTGCGGAACTGGGGCCTGGTGCGCCGGCTCATCTCCGCAGGCGGCTCGCTCTACGCGCGAGTTCTCCTGGGCGTCAGGGTGAGAGACCTGACCGGCGGCTTCAAGTGTTACCGGCGCGCCGTGCTCGAGGCGATCGACCTCGACGCGGTCGACTCGAAGGGCTACGCATTTCAGATCGAGACCACCTACCGCGTGCTGCGCGCGGGGTTCAAGGTCGTCGAGGTGCCGATCACCTTCGCGGACCGTGAAGTCGGGGGGTCGAAAATGTCGAAGGCGATCGTCGCCGAGGCGATCTTGAAGGTGCCGGGGCTCCGGCTTGCAGCGCTTCTCGGGCGCCTCTAGCTGACGTGCCTACACAGGTTGTGAACGGCTGAGGGTTCTATCCGGCCCTCCTTGGAGGCTGTGGGTCTGCGAAGACCAAGCCCAAGAAGGAGGGCCGGATGTATCTGCACGCTAACGCC
>JALYST010000192.1 GCA_030854665.1 Actinomycetota bacterium | reverse complement strand
CTCCGAGCTCAGCCGGCGCATTGGCGCCGGCGGCCGCGCCGCCTACGAGCGAGAGGCGAGCGAAGCCGTGCTGGGGGTTCGGTGGCGCGAGATCATCGAGCGGCTGCTGTGAGACGAGCGCAGGCCGCCCGACCAAAGACGCGCGTCTTGCTCGCGGCCGCGATCACCGCGTACGGGGCCGGATTTGCCGCGCTCTCGGCGCTTCGTCACGAGGCGTTCATCACAGGTCGTTTCGACCTCGGGAACATGGTGCAGGCCGTGTGGTCTACGGCGCACGGCGACCCGCTGCGCATGACCTCTCTGCAGGGCGACCAGATCTCGCGCCTGGCCGCCCACGTCGATCCGATCCTGGTGCTGTTCGCACCTCTGTGGTGGATCTGGCCGAGCCCGCACATGCTGCTCGCCGTGCAGGCGGTCGTCATCGCCCTCGGCGCGGTTCCCGTCTTCCTGCTGGCCCGCAAGCACCTCGCCTCGCCGCGGGCTGCGCTCGGCTTTGCGCTCGCCTACCTGCTGTATCCCGCAACGGGCTGGCTGACACTGAACGAGTTTCACCCGGTCGCACTCGCGACGCCTCTCCTCCTCTACGCGTTTTGGTACCTCGACGAGGAACGCTTGGTGCCGTTCGCCCTGTTCGCAGTGGCAGCGTCAGCCTGCAAGGAAGAGATCGCGCTTGTCGTCGCGGGCTTCGGCATCTGGTACGCGATCGCGCACAGAAGTTGGGCCGCGGGCGCGGCGATCGCGCTCGCCGGCGGCGCGTGGGCCGCCGTCGCGATCGGCATCGTGATCCCGCACTACAACGCCGGCGCCCAGTCCGACTTCTACGGCCGCTACAGCGAGGTGGGCGGGTCCGCGGGCGGGATCCTCGAAACGGCCGTCAGGCATCCATTGCGGATCGCCGAGGCGGCTCTTAGCGGGCGTGACCTCCACTACCTGCTCGATCTCGTCGCGCCGCTGGCCGCGCTCTGCCTGCTCGCGCCGCTCGTGCTCGTGGCGGCGCTGCCCGAGCTCGCCATCAACCTCCTCTCGTCGACGACGACACAGACGTCCATCCACTTCCACTACACGGCCGGATTGATCCCGCCGCTCATGATCGGCGCGATCTTCGGCGCGAAGCGTCTGTCGCGTTGGGCGTTCCCGGTCGCGGCCGCGATCGTCCTCGCAGCGAGCGTCGGGAACTACCGGCTCGGACCGATTCCCGGCTGGCGCCACGTCCCGGGCGGGCAAACGTTCCAGGCGACCGCGGGACGCGTGACCGATCACGACCGCGTCGCCCGGCGCGCACTCCGGCTCATCCCAGGCGGCGACGTCGTCAGCGCGACCAACACACTCGGCGCGCATCTGTCCGCACGCCGGCGCGTGCTCAGCTTCCCGTACCTCCAAGATTCCAAGTGGATCGCGGCAGACGAGACGCAACCGGGCTATGCGGATCGCTATGCGCCGATCCCCACGGCGACCCAACTGGCCGCGCTACGACGAAGCCCGGAGTGGCAGCTCGTGTTCGAGGAGGACGGGATCCTCGTCTTCCGGCGCAGGCCTGCGTAGCGTGACCAGCGCCAGCGCGAACAACGCCAAGACGAGGAGATCGCGGATCAACACGAGCCAGACGTATTCGCCGAGCGTGAACACGTCGCTGTAGTGGAAGAACCACACCTGCGCGAGGACGAGCGCTGCCGCCGCCAAAACCCAGGCGGCTGGCTCGAGCAGGAGCACGAAGGGGACGAGCCAGACGAGGTACTGCGGCGAGAAGAAGCGCGTGAAGGCGAGGAAGCCCGCGATCGCAGCGGGTAAGGCGACTGCGAGCCGTCTCGGGTCATCGCGTCCGCGCACGTAGAGCCACGCAACCACAACGACGGCGAGGGCCTGCGCGATCGAGCTGAGCACATCCAGCGCCTCCGGCAGCGAGCCGACGAGGTCGTACGAGATCGCGTGCCCGGTGCGATGCACGACCGTGGCGCTGTAGAGGCCCAGGCGGTCGGCCGCCGCAAGCAGCGAGCCGCCGAGGCTCTCGACCTGCAGCGATCTTGCCGCCTGTGCTCGGAAACTCTCCGCGAGACCGCGCGGCGCAGTGACCAGGAACGGCATGACAAAGAGAGCGACCACTGCGGCGAAGGCGCCGATCGCGCGCAACGCGAGCCCACGTCCCCGCGTGCGCCAGACGAAGATCGCGGCAGGTAAAACGAGGACGACCGGATAGACCTTCGCTGCGAACGCGGCGCCGAGCAATGCGAATGCGGCCACGTCCCGCCCGGTCAACAACAGCGCGAGCGCCACAAGCGCGAGCAGGGCCGGCCACGCGTCGTAGGTGTTGAGCGAGATCGGCCCGAGCGCGAGTGGCGACAGCGCGAAGAGCACAACAGCCGCCCAGAGACGAGAGGTCGACACGCCCAGCCTCACCAGCAGGAACGCGACGAGCACGAGCGTCGCGGCGCCACACAGGGCCATCAAGCACTTGAAGGCTGCGTTGTAGTGGGAGCCGAAGGCGGCGGGTGGCAAGAACACGACGAGCGCTCCAGGTGGGTACTCCATGAAGAAGTCGCGGTATGGCACGCGCCCGTCGAAGGCCGCGTCCGCAAACCCCTGGTACAGATGGACATCGCGGAATCGTTCCGCGCGAAAGAGTCCTCCATCCGGAACGGCGCAGGCCGCGAGGTAGATCGGAATCGCGGCGGCCGCCGGCCGCAGCCAAAGCCTACGGGGGCGTGCCGGTGTCAGGGACCTGGGAGAAGCCGTCGGCGGCGGCGTTACCCGAGCTCGTCGTCGTCGGCTGTGCGGGCGCCGTGCTCGGCGCGCTGTAGCTACCGCTTAGGGCGTACTGCAGCTTGTGCGTGATCCAGACCGGCGAGGTTTTCGGCGAGGGGAACTCCTTCGGGAACGGCGCGTAGTCTGCGGCTCGCTGCATGAACAGCCTCCAGATCGTCGCCGGGAAGGTCGGCCCGGAGACCGAGATGCCGTGCACGGACGTCATCGGGATCTCTCCCTGCGGATATCCGATCCAGATGGTCGCCTCGAGCCCGGGGAGGAAACCGCAGAACCAGGCGTCGGCGTAGCCGTCGGTCGTCCCCGTCTTGCCGGCCGAGGTCCTCCCGAAGTAGGCACCGACCCCGGTCCCGCTCGTCATGTTCCTCTCGAGGATCCGCACGACTTCCGAGGCGACCCAGTCTGGGACAGCGCGTTTCCGCTGCGGAACGCCCCAGCCCGCCTCGTTGTCGACCTTCCCTCCCGGCAAGACCACTTTGCGGATCGCCATTGGCTTCGAATAGACACCGCCGGCCGCCAGGGTCGAGTACACCGACGCCATGTCCATGGGGGTCACGACGCGCGAGCCGAGGCCCATCGACGGCACGTACGCCCCTTCGCTCGTTCGCAGGTCGGTGCGGACGCCGAGGCGATAAGCGATGTCCGCGATGTTCTCGGGGCCGACGTCGAGCGACAGGCGCGCGTAGACACTGTTGTCGGAGCGCAGAGTCCCGTTCTCGATCGACGTCGGGCCGATGTACGAGTGGTCGTAGGTCTGTGGGCACCACGCCGTCGGCGGATCGGTGTCACAGGAGCCGATTTCGGTCGGGTCGTACTTGAACGGCGCGGACAGGTAGGTCGTGGACGGGCTGATGCCCTGGGAGATCGCGGCCGTCAGCACGATCGTCTTGAAGGTCGACCCCGGCTGGCGGCGTGCGGACGACGCAAAGTTCACTTGATTCTTGGGATTCCCGGGACTCACCTCGGTCATCGCGCGAATCGCACCGTTACTCGGATTGATCGAGACGATCGCCGCAGCGGGATCTGTCGAGTACGGAAGTGTGCGCTTGATCGCGTCGAGCGCAAAGCGCTGCAGTCGCCGGTCGATCGTCGTGTAGACCTTCAGGCCCCCCGACCGGACCGTATTTGCACCGTACTGGCGCTGCAGCTCCTCGCGCACGTAGCCAAAGAAGTACGGCTCGCGGATACGCGAGTACAGCCGGCCGGCCTTGAGGCGGAGGTTGCGCTTTGCGACCGCGTTCGCGTACTGGCTCGACGTGATGTTCCCGTTCCCGAGCATTGCCCTCAGGACCTCGTCCCGCCGGGCAATCGCCTGCGCCGGTCGCTGGAACGGGTCGAAGACCGACGGCGCCTGCGGCAAACCGGCCAGCAGCGCCGACTGGTTCAGCGTGAGCTTGCTTGCCGGCCTCGAGAAATACGTCTGGGCGGCGGCTTCGATCCCGTAGGCATGATTGCCGTAATACACCTGGTTCATGTATGCGTTGAGGATCCACGTCTTCGACTTCTCACGTGCCAGCTTGATCGCAAGGCACGCCTCGGTCGCTTTGCGCCCGAGCGTCTGCGACTTCTTCTTGATGTACAGGTTGCGAACGAGCTGCTGGGTGATCGTCGATCCTCCCTGCACGACTCTTCCCGCCTGAATGTCCGCGTAGAGCGCACGCACGATCCCGAACCAGTCGAGTGCGCCGTGCTTGTAGAAACGTCTGTCCTCGATCGCGATTGTCGCCCTCGGCGCCCAGGGGCTGATCTGGTCGAGACCGACGGGCTGCCGGTTCCGTTCCGCCGGGATCGACCCCAGCAATGATCCGTCCGCCGCGAAGATGAACGAGTTCTGCCCGACCTCCACGGGATTGAGCGTGTCGAGGTCACAGCTGTTCATCCAGACCGCGGCACCCGTGAAGCTCGACACGACCAGAAAGAGCGTCGTGCCGATAAGCACGCCGGATACGAGCTTGCCCAGTCTCTTCCGCCGGTTCTTCACCCGTTTCCGGCGTCGCTTCCTCAGACGATCGAGCAAGAACGTGTCCGACTGTGACCGCCCTCCTTGAGGTGGCGGCATCATGCGTAGACACCCTCGGACCGGAGAACTTCATAGGCGCGCAGGCGGAGCTCGCGCTCGAGCCGCTCAGCAGAAGCGCGGTCGCTCGCCGGCGCCCGCACCACGACGGTCGCGTTGCCGGACAGATCGCTGACGAACACCTCACCGTCGCCGGCGATCGTTTGCAGCCGGTCCACGACGGCACCGAGGTCTTGACCTAGTGGAACCTGGAGGCTGATCTCGGCGACTTTCTCTCGACTACGGATCGTGGAGTTGCGGATGGTATCCGAGGCCAGCTTCTCGTTCGGAATCACGAGCCGGTCGCCGTTGGCGGTTCGGACGAACGTGTAGATGAGCCCGATCTCCTCCACAGTTCCTTCGACGCTCTCGACGACCACATCGTCACCGAGCCGCAAGGGCTGTGTGAACGCGATCAGCAAGCCGGCGACGAAGTTCCCGAGCGTGCGCTGGGATGCGAACCCGACGACGATGCCGAGCACCGCCGAGGACGCGAGCAGCCCGCCGGCCACCGCCCGCACCTGGGGGATCACGAGCAGAGCGGAGAGAAGTCCGACGACCATGATCGTCGTGGTGATGCTCCGGCGCACGACGCGATAGCGAGTCATCGCCTCGGGCGGAAGTTCGCGCCGCGCGATACGGCGATCGATCAGGCGCGCCACCACCGTCGTGACGAGCAAGACGACCCCAACGATGATCAGTCGCTGCCAGAACGGCATGGCTCTCTATTCGACGGCAGCCTCGCCCTCCTCTGCGAGGCTCGACCAGCTGAACGCTTCGCCCTGCCGACTGAACCGTCCCGGCCCGCGAAAGTGACCGGCGATCACGTCGGTGCCTTCGTCGGCGAGCCGCGCGAGGACCTGCTTCCGCGTCGCCGCCGACAACTCGGGGTCCTCGTCGCTGACGTAGACGAGATCCGGATCGGCGAGCTGCAACTCGTGCACAACGACGTCGCCGAGCACGACCAGCTCTTCGCCTTCGGATTCGATGAAGACGCTCGCGTGGCCGGGCGTGTGGCCGGGGGTCGGCACGAGGCGCACACCGGACGCAACTTCTAGCTCGCCGTCGACGAGAACCACCGAGCCGGCGTCACGCAGCGGCTCGACACGGTCGCGCAGATGCGGGCGTTTCGCGAGCGAGTCCTCAGACATGAAGTACGACCACTCGTCTGTGGACACGATGTAGCGGGCGTTGGGAAAAGAGCCGTCCCAACCGACATGGTCGACGTGGAGGTGCGTGTGCACGACGAGGTCCACCTCATCGGGGCTCACGCCTGCACGCGCGAGCTCGGCGAGAAGCCGGGCGTCCGCATCCGGCATGAACGCGCGCGGCTCCGGCCCAAGCCCAGCATCGACGAGTAGCGTGGTGCCGGCCCCGCGAACGAGAACCGCGTTGACCGGGAGCCACCAGTCCTCTCGACTGGTCAGCGCGGGAAACGCTTCCGCTATGGTCGCGAAGCTTCCCTCGGCGTCGACCAGAACCGAGACGTCGAACACGCCCACCCTCACAGCGGTAGCGGCTTCCGGCCGCCGAATCCCTCGTCGACTCGGTGCCAATAGTGAATCTCGTCCTCGCCGAGCTTCCAGCAGAGCACGACGACTTCGTCGCCGCGTCGCGCGGGAAAGTCGAGTAGCCCTTCCTCGAGCGACTTCACCTCGGCACCGGCGGCGTTGATGCGCTCCGCACAGTCGGAGATCGCGGCTGCTTCGCGCTGAATTGCCTCGGCCGCTTCGTGCAGATCGCTCGGGACCATGTCGCCGCCGTTTCCGGCGATGCGCGTGACAAGCTCCGCCTGCTGAACCTGTGCCGCGGTGAGATTCCGCCGATGCTGGACCATTCGCTCGACGATCGGCCGGAGCTCGACGAGGGCCTCGTTAGCCTCTTCGGGCGTGAAGGTACGGGGCATTCGACCAATATGATCATGCAGCCGTGCGTGCGGGTCAAAGGCAAGCGCTGGACATCTACCTCTGGAGCCGCGCGGCGATCTGGGTCGCGGCGATCTTCGCCTTCTTCTTTTTCGAGCCCAATCGGCATCCGAACGCGGACCGCTGGGACACGGCGCGCCTGCACGACCTGGGCTACTTCACCGACATCTGGGCCCGCTGGGATAGCGACTTCTTCCTCCGCATCGCACAGAATGGCTACGACGACGCTTCCGCTGCGTTCCACCCCCTGTACCCGGCACTGATCGCCGCACTGGGGCGCGCGTTCTTCGGCCATTACGTTCTGGCCGGCGTCGTGGTCTCCCTGCTCTGCTGTCTGGGCTCGTTCGCCCTCCTGCACGAGCTCGCCGAGAAGCGCCTGGGCGCTGAAGGCGCGAGGCGCAGCGTTCTCTACCTGGCCGTCTTTCCGATGGCGCTCTTCCTCCAGGCCGTCTACAGCGAGTCGCTGTACCTCCTGCTCGTCCTCGGCGCATTCGCCCTCGCCGAACGCAATCGCTTTGCGGAGGCGGGGCTCGTCGCCGGGCTCGCGATCCTGACTCGCGCAGCCGGGGTCGCCCTCGTCCCGGCCCTCGCCCTGCTGGCCTGGCACCACCGCGACCGCCTGCGCGCTCTCGCGGGTATCGCGCTGGCGGTGCCTGTCGCCGCCGTCTATCCCCTCGTGCTCTGGCAGCAGGTCGGCGACCCGTGGGCCTTCGCGGACGCGCAGGACCGTTGGCACCGGCACGTCTCATGGGCCGGACCATTCGGCGGGATCTGGGACGGGCTCGTCGCCGGGTGGCGCGGACTGGAGCAGTTCGTCGCCGGGCGCGGTACGCACGTGCCGGATGCGAATCCGATGCACGCGGCGGCGGAAAATGTGCAGGCGCTCGTGTTCCTCGCCCTGTTCATCACGCTCACGGTCGTGGCTTGGCGGCGGTTCGGCGCGCCCTACGGGTTGTTCGCCGCCCTGAGCCTCGCCATTCCCCTGAGCTATCCCAGCTCGCGCTGGCCCCTGCTGTCCCTACCGCGCTTCGGGCTGGTCATCTTCCCGCTCTTCCTCGCACTTGCGGCCGTGACCGCGACCAGGCCGCGCCTGCACACCGCCGTTGTCGCCTGCAGTGCACTGTTCCTTGGAATCGCCGTCGTGCAATGGGCCCTGTGGCAGTGGGTCGCATGAGAGCCGCCGATCTCGACGCGGTGACGCTTGACGCGCACGGGACGCTCGTCACGCTCGAGGATCCTGTTCCGGCGCTGATGAACGTGCTCGCCGAGCGCGGCGTCGAGCGCCCCCAGGAAGCCGTCCTGGCCGGCTTCCGAATCGAAGTCGCGCACTACTCTCCGCGCGCGAGCGAGGGCCACGACAAGGAGAGCCTGGCGCGACTGCAACGGGAGTGCGCCGGCGTCTTCCTCGGGGCGGTGGGGGCGGACCTCGACCCGGACGAGTTTGCGCCGGCCTACGTCGGCGCGTTGCACTTCGAGGTCCTCCCGGGAGTGTTCGAGTCGCTCGAGCACTTGCGAGCGATCGGTGTCGAGCTCGCCGTCGTGGCGAACTGGGACCTCAGTTTGCAGCGGCTACTCGACGAGGTCGGGCTCGCCCGTTACTTCAGGGTCGTGGTGCACGCCGCGCGCAAGCCGGCGCCTGACGGAATGCTTCGCGCACTGCGCGCACTGCGGGTCGAGCCCTCACGGGCTCTGCACATCGGTGATGACGGCGCCGACCGGGATGCGGCCGGCGCCGCCGGGATGCGGTTCGCGCCTGCACCTGTCCCCGCTGCAGTCGCCGCAATCCGATGAGAGCGCCACTCGCACTCTGGGGCGGCTTCGTGCTCGCGTTCACGACGTTGAGCTACACGCTCCGCTTCACCGGGGGCAAGCCGCCGAAGGACTTGCTCTACAAGTGGTCGACCGTCGCGGGAAACCTGATCCAGTTCGCGATCATCGCGGCCATCGTCTACGGGATCGCAGGCCTCTCCGGCGATCGCCGGCGAGTGCTCGCACTACGTCGGCCGACCTCATGGCGGACGGCGTTCCGGATCGGGATCGGCGTCGGGATCGGGATGTTCGTCCTCACGCTCCTCCTCACCCCGCTGCTCGAGCCCGGACGCGAGCAGGGCGTCACCCCCGACACCTGGCAGCCGAATCACTTGTCGGCTTACATCGCGAACGGGATCGTGATCGCTGTGGTCGCGCCGATCGTCGAGGAGTTGACCTTTCGAGGCCTTGGTTACTCTCTTCTCGCCCGGTACGGGCGCTGGACAGCGATCATCGGCGCCGGCCTCGCCTTTGCGCTGGCGCACGGCCTGATCAACGCCTTTCCGTTCCTAGCAGCGTTCGGGATCGGCCTCGCGTATCTGCGGAACCGGGTCGACAGTGTCTACCCGGGAATGATCGTTCACGGGCTCTTCAACGCGGTCGCGCTGACCGTTGCCGTTTCAGGCAAACCGCAGGTGGATATTCTCGGCGCGTGCGCTGCGGTCTGGCCTGTGCTGTCGCCCTTCTGATTCTCGTCCCGTCCGCGACGGGGGCGACTCCCCTGGTCTCCATTCAGACAACGCCCACGGTGGGGGCAGCCCCGTTGCACGTCACCTTCACGGCAACCGGTGACGCGGCGGCATACCGCTGGGACTTCGGCGACGGCAGCTCGGCTGAGGGACGGATCGCCGAGCACACGTACGCAGCGGGCCGCTGGACCGCGACTCTCACGGCGCAGGCTGCCAACGGCGAGACGGCGACACAGACGACACCGGTCACGGCATACAGCCTCACCCTCGCGGGACCGAATCCCGCGAGATACGGCCGGCGCGTTGCGTTTCGCGGCGCGGTCATGCCGGCGGAGCGCGGCCTCTACGTCGCCCTCGTCGGACCGCACGGAAAGATCGCAGGAGCAAGAACCGGCGCCGGCGGGCGCTATACGGTCAAAGCACGGGTCAAGCTCCCTGGCGGATACGTAGCGACGAGCGAGCGCGCAGAGTCCGCGCCACTCGCGCTGCGCGTTGTTCCCAAGCTCGTCACTCGGTTCGCCGGCAGCGGTACGCGGGCCAGCAGATACTTCTTCACGGCACGGCTTGTGCCCGCCAGCGCCGGCGTGCTGGCGGTGAACGTCACCCGAGGCCAGGACGTGCTCATCGACCGCACCTTCGCGGGCCGCGTGCAGATCAAGCTCGACACCCGACGGCTGACCTCATACCGAATCCGCACGGAAGTGCTGCCGAGCGAAGGCTACGCCGGCACGGCCCGGGTGCTGCGCGCAAACATCGTCCTACCGCGGCTGGCTCTCGGCGCGCGCGGCATCGCTGTCTCGCAACTCGCAGGTCGGCTCCGGCGCCTGCACTACGCGGCGCCCTCCGGGTCGACCTTCGACGGTCGCATGCTCGACGCCGTCTATGCCTTCCAGAAGGTTCACGGCCTGCCGCGCACCGGGGTCGTCGACGTCCGCTTCTGGCAAGCGCTCTCGAATCCCCGCGTCCCGATGCCACGGTTCGCGCAGCCCGCCGGGCACATCGAGGTGAACAAGGGTCTGCAGGTCCTCTACATCGTCCAGGGCTCCAAGGTCGCCCTGATCGTGCCGATCTCGACCGCGGGGATATCGGGCACCTACACACCGGTCGGGCGGTTCGCGGTCTACCGCAAGGTGGGCGGGTTCGACCCCAGCCCACTCGGAACCCTCTTCGACCCGCTGTACTTCACGGGTGGCTATGCGATCCACGGCAACCCGTCCGTCCCGCCGTACCCGGCCAGCCACGGCTGTGTGCGCATCCCGATGTGGTTGGCGCCGCACCTGTACCGCACCGTTCCGTACGGCGAGACGGTCTACGTGTACTAGCGTCGCCGCGCTCGCCATGCTGCTCCTCGCTGGTTGCGGGAGCACGCCGACCGACGTCCCGTACACCGATCTCACCCGGCGGGCAGGGCCGCTCGAGTTCACACGCATCACACGCGATCTCTTCCGCGAACGCAACGGCTTGCTCAACGTGCTCGAGCGGAACAATCCTGGACGCCCGATTGACCTACCGGACATCGATTTCGCCCGGCGAGAGATCTACCTTGTGGCCGCAGGACCGCGCTCGAGCACCGGCTACAAGCTACGAGTTGTGCGTGTCCGGGACGAGGGCGATCACATCGTCGTCGTCGTTCACGAACGAACTCCATCCCTCGACGATCGCGTGCAGGCCCGGGTGACGTATCCGTTCGTGCTGATCTCGCTTCCGCACAGCGACGAGCCCGTAAAACTCAAGTGGCCGGGCCGGCCGTGACCGGCTAGTCGTCCTCGGGCTCGATCGCGAACTCGTCGGGCGTAACCTCGTCGAGGAACTGCTTGAACTCGGAGACCCTCGACTCGATTTCCTCCTCGGTGACCTCTTCACCCTCGAACTCGATCGCCGACTCCTCGATCACGTCATCCGCGGCGAAGATCGGCGCCTCGGCGCGGATGGCAAGCGCGATCGCATCGGACGGCCGCGAGTCCACCTCGATCTCCGAGCCGTCGAGCTGGACTGTGATCTGCGCGTAGAACGTATTCTCGCGCAACTCGGTGACCGTGATGCGAGTCACCTGAGCGCCGAGCTGATCGAGCATGTCCGTCACAAGATCGTGCGTCATGGGCCGCGGCGTCGACGCACTCTGGAGCTTCATGAGAATCGCGGCGGCTTCGGGATGTCCGATCCAGATCGGCAGGAACTTGTTTCCCTCGGCAGTCTTGAGCAACACGATCGGCTGCTTGCCGACGAGATCGAAGCTGACCCCGTAGATCTGCATCTCCTGCATGGCCTCGCTCTGATGGTAGCTCAGGGGTCTTGCGGCGAAACCTCCGCAAGGGGCACGACGATGACCTCGCCGCTTTCCGGATCTTCGAGCTCGACGCGCCGGTCGGGCACGCTCATCGGCTCGAGCCCACGGAGCACGTAGGCACGACCCTGGTAGGTGACGAGGTCTCCGATCTCCATAGCCGCAGCGAACACGGACGCCGCTAGCGGCATCGGCAGTCCCGCGTCCTCGCGGCATCCCTTACTCGGAGCGTTCTTTCAAACGCCACTCGGCTACGTCGCGAATGCTGACGATGCCTACTGCGCGTTCGCCTGCGACGACCGGAATGTGCCGAAAGCCGCGTTCGATCATCGTCTGCCCCGCGTCCTCGACCGACGCGTCCTCGGTCATGGTCACGGGATCTGGCGTCATCCATTCACGCACGCGCGCCTCGCTCGAGTGCACTCGGCCGGCGACGGCGCGCATCAGATCGCGCTCAGTGAAGATCCCGATCATCCGCCCGAAGTCGGAAACGACCACGGCGCCGACCCCCTGGTCGGTCATCTTCTGAGCCGCCTCGCCGATGGTGTCCTCCGGGGCGACCGAGAGCACGTCCTTCGTCATCACCTCGCCGAGCGTTGCCATGCGCGCGAGCATAGGGAAACCCCCCGCTACAATCCAGCCTCCCGTGGGCGATTAGCTCAGTTGGTTAGAGCGCCGCTCTGATAAGGCGGAGGTCCGTGGTTCGAGTCCACGATCGCCCATAACCGCCGAAAGTCCGGCCGCTACGCGGCCATGATGGCTTTCGGCGGCGTTCTGCTCTCCAAGAGACATCTTGTGCCGCGCTCGCGCATGTCGAGCGCGGCGGCGGACTGGCTCTACAGGCAACAGCGCCCGGGCCGTCGGGAGTGTTTTCGCACTCTGCGGCCGGCCGTTAGCGCGTCTGAAGAAAGTCATCATGGCGCAAAGCGCCGGACTTTCTTCAGTGGAGAACGGTCGTGCGCTGGAGGTAATCCTCGACCGCCAGGAGGAACGCGTCGTCCTCGGCGAGCTCCTTCAGCGTGCCCTTCGCTTCGTCGTCCTGGGAGATCGCCTCGAGGGACTCCATGTCGTTCAGCCACAGTCCGAGCATGTCACCCGTCGAACGACGCAGGCGTCCAACGAGATGCGGCTACTTCGCGGCTTTCTCCAGGGCCTCCACCAGCTCTTCCAGCTCGGTCTCGTCGGCGAAGGAGATTTCCAGGCGATTCGACACGATTCGGCTCGAGAAACCGGTGATTCGATCGGCAGCGCCCTTGGCGCGGGCGACGAGCGCCGGGTCGAGCTTCGTCGTCTGGCGGCGCTGCTTCGTCTTGGCGCCGGCCCAGCGGGCGGCCCGCTCCGCGGCCCGCACCGACATGCCCTTCTGGACGATCTTCCGCGCCAGCGCGCGGCGGCCCTCGTGGTCCGGCACCGCCAGCACGGCTCGCGCGTGGCCTTCGGTCAGTTGGCCCCGCTCGACCATCTTCAGCACGTCCTCGGGCAGCTCGAGGAGCCGCACCCGGTTCGACACCGCCGGCTTCGACTTTCCGACGCGCTCCGCGAGCTCGCCGAGCGAGAGCCCGAACTCGTCCAGGACGACCGCGAACGCGCGCGCTTCCTCGATCGGAGAGAGATCTTCGCGCGCGACGTTCTCGACGAGGCCGAGGAGCAACGAGTCCCGGTCGTCGGCGTCACGCACGACAGCGGGCACCGTCTTCATCTTGGCGTCGCGTGCCGCACGCCAGCGCCGCTCGCCGGCGATCAGCTCGTAGCCGCCGGCCGTCCGCGGCCGCACGAGCACCGGTTGTACGATGCCCTGTGCACGCACCGAGTCCGCCAGGCCCGCACCGGCTTCGGAGTCGAAGCGCCGCCGCGGCTGGCGCGGGTTCGGGTGAATCGCGTCGACGGGAAGCTCGGCAAGCTCCGTCGCCGTGGCTCCACCCAGGAGGACCTCCAGACCTCGGCCGAGGCCCCTGCGTGGTTCAGGCACGCTGGACAAGCTCCATCGCCACCTTCCAATAGGCGTCCGCACCGCGCGAGCGGCGGTCGTACGCGATTGCCGGCAAACCGTGACTCGGCGCTTCCGCGAGACGCACGGAACGCGGGACCGTCTGCGTGAACACCAGCTCGCCGAAATGCTTGCGCACCTCGGCTTCGACGTCCGCCGACAGACGCGTGCGTCCGTCCACCATGGTCAGCAGGACGCCGCCGACGGCAAGCCGCGGATTCAGCCGGGCCTTCACGAGGTTGATCGAGTGCACGAGCTGCGACAGACCCTCGAGCGCGTAGTACTCGGC
>JALYST010000186.1 GCA_030854665.1 Actinomycetota bacterium | reverse complement strand
TGTAGGCCTCGAGCTCCGTCGCAGCGCCCGTGAAGTTGAGCGAGCCGACGGCGGCCGTGGCCTCCGCCTCGGCCAGCTTGGTGCTCTTCGAGGTCGGCCCGTTGTGGCTCATGCTGAGCATCATCAGAACGCCGACAATCGCCAGCGAGCACACCATCGCGATAAGACCGAATACACGCATGGCCCGAGTTATCGGGCCGTTTCGTGCTTCGCTTGAGTAGAGCGCCGGACGCGCCATGCGCGCCCGGCGCTCAGATCACCCTTCGGCCCAGCTAGCTTCGGCCCAGCTGGCACTCGCGAGCCCAAACAACGGGGCCTGAACCGCCAGAACCGGAACCGCAGTGGGCACGCTGACCAACGGCCGCGGCGGTGTCGTTGAGGCAGCCGCAGTCGAAGGGCTCCCCGCAATCGCCGCGACAACCATCAAGACGATGATCGCCGACCCACGCTTTCCAGATGTCTTCTTCGCCATGTCTTTTCCCTCTCGCCGCATATCTCCACCTGCAGTGAAGTAGGTCCTTCCGAGAGCACTCTGCGTGGGTCGGAGGGCAGTTGCGTCCCCCTTCAGGGGGAGGAAACCGCGCGAATCACTCGATTGAGGGATCAGCGACGAGCACAGCACGCACTTCAAGACAGGGTGAGCGCAGGTCGCACGCAAGAAAGTGAATGTGGCGGCATCTCAGAAGGCGCAGCACCTTCCATGGCAGAGCCCCGGTGACAGGCCGCAAGCCACCGGGGCTCCTTTTTTTTCAGAGCCGACTCAGACGTTGCGCGAAGCAGGGCGGTGCGGCAATCTCCGGCGATGATCCCGGAGGCGCGGCTCGGATCGACCGAACACGGACTCGTCCCCGCCGGGGACGGCCGACACGAGTCGCCTTCGCTCTGCCGACGCGCACGGCGGGGAAGGCCGCACCCTCGACCTAGCCTGCGGTGCGCGTTACCCTCGCGCGAATGGCGGAATCCGCAGTCCCGATCCTCCCGAGCCGCAACCTCGAGGAGACGCTCGAGTTCTATTCACGGCTTGGCTTCGAACTGCAAGGCGCGCCGATCGAGAAGTACCGCTACCTCATCATCGGGCGCGGCTCTATCGAGCTTCACTTCTGGGACGCACCAGATGTCGACCCGCTCACTACCGACGCTTCCTGCTACATCCGAGTCGATGATGCAGACGCCCTTCACCGTGAGTGGCAGGAAGTCGGTATCCAGTCCGACTCGGCTACGGGAAGTCGATTGATGCCGCCCGTGGACACTGACTACGGGATCCGCGAGTTCGCGCTCGTCGACCAGAGTGGGAACCTGGTGCGCGTTGGCTCTCCCCTACGTTGATTCGAACGACTGCCCGCAACCGCCTCTTTATGATCGGACGATGGTCCCCGGCGCTCCGCTCAAACAGACCGAACACGGACTCATGGCCGGCGGCGAGGGGTGGTTCGTCCTCAACATGCGTGAGGCCCGCTGGTGGCACCGAGGGCATGGGTTCGAAGCGGGCCTGACGGGCGAGGCGGACTTCTCGCAGATCGGAATCGGGCTCACGGTGCTCCAACCCGGAGAACCGATGACGAGATACCACTGGGAAACCGATCAGGAAGACTTTCTCCTGCTCGCCGGTGAAGCTCTGGTCATCATCGAGGGCGAGGAGCGACCACTACGGCAGTGGGACTTCGTGCACTGTCCCCCTGAGACACAGCATGCGATCGTCGGCGCTGGTCACACGCCTTGCGTCGTCTTTTCCGTCGGCGCACGAGAACGTCATACGACTCGCGGCCCCGAGGGGCAGTTGCAAGGGACCGACGACTGGGGCGCCTACACGGTGGACGAGGCTGCAAGTCGTCACGGTGCGGGCGTCGAGCAGGAGACGACCGACGCGGCCGTGGCTTACGCCGGCTTTCCGGCGCCCGAGCCGATGCGATACCGCGACGGCTGGCTCCCCGGCTAGCAGTGACCGGCGTCGCCGCGACTCTCACCGAGCGAGAGCTCGAGGCCGCGCACTGCTGGGAAGCCGACGACCGGGTGCCGCGGCGACCGGCGATGACCGGGTTCCGCCGGAGACTGCGTTACCACCAGGCCCAGTGGCGTGAGGCGAACGGGCACCCCATCGGTTCCCAGCCGATCGCCCCGCGGCCCGACCGTGCGCCGGCGCGACTCGTCGGGAGCCGTCTGCCGCTCGCCTACGCCAGAGAAACCGGGGCGAACTTCCTCACCGCGAGCGCACTCGATGCGGCGAGGGCTCGAACGTCCATCATCGAACCTCACCAGAGCTTCGATCACCAGCGACTGTGGGCCGACCTCCTGTCGTCGGAGGCGATGGCCTTCAACCTCTTCGGCGACCTGGCCGCCGACCTCGGGCCGGCCGACCGGGCTGTCCACACCTGGTGGCCGGACGCGCCCGGCTCCGTGCGCGAGGTCCGCTTCGCAAACTCGCCGGGCCGTTTCGATCCTGCTTACCTCAACAGCCTCCGGGCGTTCGATGTGGCGTTCGTGCTCGACCTCGGCGACGGGACGCAGGGGATCGTCGGCGTCGACACCAAGTACCACGAGCGAACCAAGCCGGAGACACCGAAGCCAAGTAACCTCCGGCGGTATCTCGAAGTCGCCGAGATGGCGGCTGTCTTCGAGGCGGGGGCGCTCGACGCGGTCAAGGGGAAGACCGATCTCGCCGTGATGTGGCTCGAGCACCTGCTGCTGCTGTCGATGTTGCAACACTCGAGCGCCAGGTGGAGCTGGGGCCGCTACGTCGTCGTCCATCCCGCCGGCAACTCGGACTTCGCCGACGCGTGCGCCCGGTACCGAGACCTCCTCGTGGACCAGTCAACCTTCTCCTCCGTGACTGTCGAGGAGCTCCTCGACGCCGATGTCCTCCCAGCGCAGACGAACGCCGCCCTGCGCGATCGGTACCTGCCCAGCTGAACGCGCCGGCTAGTCGGGAAGCCAGCCGTCGCGGTACGCGGTCGGCTCGCGGCTCGGGATCGAGGCGTACGCCACTCCCCCATCCGCCGTCTGCTCTTCGACGCTCGCGCCGTGACGCTTCGCGACGTCGTCGACGGGGAAGCCGAGCGAGTCGCGTTCGCGTGCGCCGACTGCGATCACGAGGCACGGACCGCTTCCTGACCCGACGATCACGTGCTTCGTGTTCGGCGGGCAGTGCACGAAGTCCCACGCGCGCAGTTGCCGCTCCTCGCCTTCGACGATCAGAACTGCTTCGCCCGAGACGACGAGGAAGTCCTCCTGATCGGCCTCCCAGTGATACATGGCCATCGGTTCGCCCGGCCTGAGCACGAAGGGATTGACGCCGAGTTGTTCGAATTGCCGCTCACCTTCGAAATCGTCCGCGATCACCGCTACCGCGCCGCGGCCGTCGACGTGACGCCACTCGGCGTCGCGCATGTTGAGGACGAACCAACCCGCACCCTTCGGGACGAGCCCGTGCTCGCTCTTCTCCAGCTTCGACTCGGGAACCATGAACTCGAAGCCTGCCGTAACCGCTGTGCGCGGCGCAAGGCCTCAACCAGCGTTAGTTTTCCGGGGATGGAGATCGAGTCGTGACTAAGTTCGTCGTCGACGCCGGCGCCGTCCTCCACCTGGCGAGCGCGGGGGTCGAGGTCCCGGGCAAGCACAAGCTCCTTGCACCGACGCTCCTTCGTTCCCAGATGCTGTCAGCTCTGCACGAGGCCGTCCAGCGAGGCGAGATCCCGGCCGACGTCGCGCGCGACCGCCTCACGCGCATCAGGCGGATGCGAATCAGGCTCCTGGGCGACGCCGTGCTCCAGCGTCGGGCCTGGGAGCTGGCGGATCAGTTGGGATGGGCCTCGACGTACAACGCCGAGTACGTTGCTCTCACTCAGCTGCAGGCAGACGCGTTCGTAACTCTGGACGCGGAACTGGCGCGCAGCGTCGTAGGTATTGTCGCAACCGCGTCGATTGACGCGCTGCGTTGAATACAAGAGCCCAGCGTGAGAAAGGGGAGACCATGACCACACTCGAGAACCGGCCGAACACCGCACTCCTCGTCGTCGACGTGCAGAACGGCGTCGTCGAGGGGGCTCCCGAGCGCGACGCGGTCGTCGCGAACGTCGGCAGCCTCGTCGAGAAGGCGCGGCAGGAACAGGTTCCGGTTGTCTGGGTCCAGCACTCCGACGAGGGGCTTACCAAGGGGAGCGACGAGTGGCGAATCGTCCCCGAGTTGACTCCGGGCGACGCCGAGCCGCTCGTCGAGAAGAACTACGGCGACTCCTTCGAGGACACCACCCTCGAGACCGTCCTGTCGGGCCTCGGAGTCGGACGACTCGTTGTGGTCGGCGCACAAACCGATGCGTGCATCCGCTCGACGCTCCACGGCGCGTTTGCCAGGGGTTACGACGCGACGCTCGTCAGCGACGCCCACACGACGGAAGACCAGACGGAATGGGGGGCGCCGCCGCCGGACCAGGTCATCGCGCACACAAACCTGTACTGGGCCTATCAAACGGCGCCGGGGCGGACAGCCGGGACGGTCGAGACCAAAAATGTCAACTTCGACGGCACGTCCTGAGGCCTGGACGATGGACTGAGCACTGCGCGACCGCTGATCCTCAACCGGCGACCGGTGGGACCGGGCTTGAACACGAGGGTGATCCCGAATGCGTTCATCGCGCTCCGCAATCCCTCCGGGCGCCCGGAGGTTTCGGGAGCAACCTCAGCCGCTTCGCGAAGTTGATCCGCAAGCTCGTCGCGCCCGTAGTCGCCGGGCTCCGTGCGCGCGTCGAAGCCGGTGTGCTCCGTGTGCGCATCGGCGGTCGCGTCGTCGACGCCTTCCGTCACACGGCCGTCGACGAGCACGAGCGCCGCGCCGTCCCAGTAATGGGAGAGCCACCCAGCAGTCAACCCTCCGCGCGCAGCAATGCGAGCGTGTCCGCCTTGCGCTGCGCACGCGACGGTGGCACCGGCCTCACGCCGCGATCTTCTCCAGCAACGCGTCGATGCGCGCGAAGCCCCCCTTCGCGCCCTCCTCGACGCCGTACTGCATGGTGGTGTCTCGCTGCTCGGTCGTCTCGAAGCGCATCGTCTGGGTCAGCTTCGTCTGCTGACCGAGATCCTCGAACTCGAGCGTCTGCAGGTGATTCTGGAACGTCTGCACGAGGCGCGCGGGTGGCTCGACCTCGCGGAACTCGCCCTCGACGACGCCGAAGGCGGTTCGGAACCGGTAGGTGCCGCCGGGACGGACGTCCATCTCCTCGACGACGGTGCCGTCGCCCCACCATTCGGGAATCAGCTCCGGATCCGTCCAGACGGAGTAGACGTGCGTGCGCGGTGCGTCGAAGATCCGCTCGACGCGGATCTCGAGCTCGTTCGGGGTGGTGACGGTGGTGCTCATCGTGCTCCTTTCGTGCGTTGGACGACCTGCGCGAAGCGGTCGAGCCGCTGCAGCCACGTACTGATGCCCTCGAAGGCATAGGGCACGAGTGCGCATCTGCG
>JALYST010000183.1 GCA_030854665.1 Actinomycetota bacterium | reverse complement strand
CATCCTGCCGACCCTCGCGCTGCCCGGCCAGGGCGGTCCCGACTATCTCGACATCACCGTCCCCGAGCGCCCGGTCGCCGGCCGCAACTCTCAACCCTCAGGTTGAGCTTGATGGTTGTCTCCGTTGACACCTCGGTATCGGCAGCGTACCCTGCTGCGCAGGAGGCGCTCGGCTGCCCCAACGCTTTAGTCCAGCTTGAGGCCGAGTCACTTTCATTTCATGAGCCAAACAGGGAATTACCTCGCGGTCATCAAAGTCGTCGGCGTCGGCGGCGGAGGCACCAACGCGGTCAATCGCATGGTGGACGCCGGTCTGTCCGGCGTCGAGTTCATCGCCGTGAACACCGATGCGCAGGCGCTGATGATGACGGACGCCGACGTGAAGATTCAGGTCGGCGCGCACGCAACGCGCGGGCTTGGCGCAGGGGCAGATCCCGAGATCGGATTCGCCGCGGCGCAGGAGAGCCGCGACGAGCTCAAAGACGCGATCAAGGGCGCGGACATGGTCTTCGTCACGGCGGGAGAAGGCGGCGGCACCGGAACGGGTGGCGCTCCGATCGTCGCGGAGCTCGGGCAGGAAATCGGTGCACTGACGGTCGGCGTCGTCACACGGCCGTTCGCGTTCGAAGGTCGCAAACGCGCCGATCAGGCTGAGCGCGGTATCGACCAGCTGCGCGACCGCGTCGACACGTTGATCGTGATCGAGAACGACCGGCTGCTCCAGGTCGTCGAGCGCCAGACCTCGGTCGTCGAGGCGTTTCGGATGGCGGACGACATCCTGCGACAGGGCGTCCAGGGGATCACCGACCTGATCACGGAGCCGGGCCTCGTAAATCTGGATTTCGCCGACGTCAGGACGATCATGCGTGACGCCGGCTCGGCGTTGATGGGCATCGGTCGCGCATCGGGTGAGAACCGGGCGGCGGAGGCCGCGCGGACAGCCGTCTCGTCTCCGCTCCTCGAGGCTTCGATCGAAGGGGCGACGGGGATCCTGCTCAACATCACCGGCGGCTCCGACATCGGCCTCTTTGAGGTCAACGAGGCTGCCGAGGTCGTCACCGGGGCTGCGGACCAGAACGCCAACGTCATCTTCGGCGCCGTGATCGACGATTCACTCGGCGATGAAGTCCAGGTCACCGTCATCGCGACGGGGTTCGGCGGCCAGGGCCGGCGTCGCCGCCGACGCGAGGCCGAGCGGGATCCGCCGATCCCGGCGGCGGCAGCGCCCACCGAGGGCTTCGACGTCTCGCACGACGTGCTCGACGTGCCCTCGTTCCTCCGCGACGACTAATCCGCGAAAAATGCTGTGCATTTTCCGCGGATGGGGTTAGGACTTCGCCTTCGGCTCGTCGGACAGGTTTAGAGCCCTTTCGGCACGGTTATCTGGGGGATGCCCTCATGGGGTTCATCCTCCCCGGTTGGCCCCACGACCCGGTCCGTCGCTCCGGCTGCGCCTCCTCGATTCACGGCCGGAGCGGCACCTTTCCGACGCTCGTTAGCATCGTCGGCTATGGCCCAGCTGCTGCTGAGGACGCCGCTCCACGACCGACACGTCGCCCTCGGGGCGCGGATGGTGCCGTTCGCCGGCTGGGAGATGCCAGTGCAGTACGGAGGAGTCATCCCCGAGCACCGGGCGGTCCGGGCCGACTGCGGCGTCTTCGACGTCTCGCACATGGGCGAGTTCGAGGTCGAAGGCCCACGCGCCAGGGAACTCTTGCAGGCGACGCTCTCGAACGACCTCGACAAGATCGGCCCGGGCCAGGCGCAGTACACCCTGTTGACCAACGACCGCGGCGGGATCATCGACGACCTGATCGTCTACCGGCTCGAGGAGTTCCGCTATCTGCTGATCGTCAACGCCGCCAACCGCGAGACCGACTTCGGGTGGCTCAAGGAGCGGGAGATCCGCGGTTCCGACGTGCGCGATGCCTCGGATGAGTACGCCCTACTCGCCGTCCAGGGGCCCCGCGCGATCGAGCGGCTGGGCCTGCCCGAGGCCAGGCAGTTCACATTCGCCGAGGGAGAGATCGACGGGATTCAGTGCATGGTGAACCGCACGGGCTACACCGGAGAGGCGGGCTGCGAGATCCTCGTCATGGCCGAAGACGGGGCCGACCTCTGGGACCGCGTGCTCGAACGCGGCGCTGTGCCGTGCGGCCTGGGAGCGCGCGATACGCTGCGGCTCGAAGCATCGCTGCCTCTGCACGGGAACGACATCACGCCCGACACGGATGCGATCTCCGCCGGGCTCGGCTGGTGTTGCACGCTCGACAAGGAGTTCTCGGGCGCCCCAGAGCTACGTGAGGTCAAGACTCGTGGCCCCGAGCGAAAGCTTGTCTCGTTCGTCCTCGAGGACAAGGCGGTGCCGAGGCAGGGCATGCCGATCGACGGCGGAGGCGAGGTCACTTCGGGAACGCATTCGCCGATGCTCGACCGGGGCATCGGGATGGGCTACGTCCGTGCAGACTCCGCGCTGCCGGATACGGGGCTGGCGATCGACGTCCGCGGGAAATCGCGACGGGCCCGCGTCGTCAAGAGACCGATCTACAAGCGAGAGGAGTAGCGCCAGTTGGCCGCGAGCGAGACCTATCCCGCCGATCTGAAGTACCACAAGGAGCACGACTGGGCCCGCATCGAGGGCGACGAGGCCGTGCTCGGCATCACCTGGTTCGCGCAGGACGCGCTCGGCGAGCTCGTCCACTACGAGCCGCCGAACGAGGGCGACACGATTGCGAAGGATTCGACCTACGGCGAAGTGGAGTCGGTGAAGGCAGTGTCGGACGTGATCGCGCCGCTGTCCGGCGAGGTGCTCGAGGTGAACGCGAAAGTGGTCGAGCAGCCCGAGACTGTCAACGACGATCCGTACGGCGAAGGCTGGCTGATCCGGATCCGCCTCTCCGAACCGTCGGAGACCGACTCACTGCTGGACGTCGACGCCTACAAGCAGGTCGTCGCCGAATCGTAATGTCGCGAAAAATGCTGCGCATTTTCCGCGATGAGGGTTAGTCCCGTCGCTTCGCTCGGGAAAAAACGATGAGTTATTTGTCGTTGACGGAGCGGGACCGCGACGAGATGCTCGCGGCGATCGGGGTCTCCTCCGTCGAGGAGCTTTTCCGCGACATTCCGGCGGGCGTTCGCTTCGGGCGCGAGCTCGACCTCGAGCCGCCGCTCTCCGAGCAGGAGCTCTCGCGCCACCTCGAGGAGCTTGCGGCGCGGAATGTCGACACGAGCAAGGAGCTTTCGTTCCTGGGTGCCGGCATCTATGACCACTACGTCCCGGCCGTCGTCGACACGGTGCTGCAGCGTGGTGAGCTGCTCACGGCGTACACGCCGTACCAGCCGGAGATGAGCCAAGGGGTACTCCAGGCGATCTTCGAGTACCAGACCGTGATCTGCGAACTGACCGGGATGGACGTCTCGAACGCCTCGGGCTACGACGGCACGACCGTTGCAGCCGACGCCTGCTACCTGGCGAAGCACGCGACCGGACGGACGAAGGTCGTGGTGACGGAGGCAACCAGCCCGCAGGTGCGGCAGGTGGTCAAAACGTACGCGCCCGGTTTCGGGCTCGAGATCGTCGAGGTGCCTCATCGCGCGGGCGTCACGGACCCCGAGGAGCTCCGCCGAGCGGCGACGGATGCGGCGTGCGTGATCTTTCAGCAGCCGAACTTCTTCGGCGTCCTCGAGCCGGCGCCGGACCTCGCCGCTGCAGCGAACGACGCGGAAGCCATCGCGATTGCGCACGTCGACCCGATCTCTCTCGGCGTGCTCGAGGCACCGGGTGCCTACGGCTGCGGCATGGCGATCGGCGAGGGCCAGAGCGCGGGCAACCATCAGTCCTTCGCCGGGCCCCATTACGGCTTCCTCGCTGCGCGGAGCGAGTTCATCCGCCGTATGCCTGGCCGGATCGTCGGTGAGACGCTGGACGCCGCGGGTGAGCGCGGCTATGTCCTGACCCTGCAGACCCGCGAGCAGCACATCCGCCGCGAGAAAGCCACCTCGAACATCACGACGAACCAGACGCTGCTGGCGCTCGCCGGCCTCGTGCACCTCTCGTGGCTAGGGCCGCAGGGATTGCGCGAGGTGGGGGAGACCTGCATGAGCCTCGCCGAGTACGCGAAGAGCGGGCTGATCGCGGCCGGGCTCGAGGCGGCGTTTCCAGAACAGGCAACATTCAAAGAGTTTGCCGTTCGCACCGGACGGAGTGCGAAAGAGGCGATCCAAGCTGCTCGGGCCCGTGGGGTACATCCTGGCTACGCGCTCGGCCGCGACTACGAAGGACTCGACGACGCGCTGCTCGTCGCTGTCACCGAGCGCCGTACGCCAGCGGACATCGACTGCCTCGTGGAAGCGCTGACGTCGTGAAGCTGATCTTCGAGAAATCCCAATTCGGCCGGCGAGGCGGTGAGCTGCCGCATTACGACGTCCCGGCCGCGAAGGTGCCTGACGAGCTGCGGCGCCAGGTTCCGCCGCGGCTGCCCGAGCTCGCGGAGCCAGAGATCGTCCGGCACTTCACCGAGCTCTCGACGCGCAACTTCGGCATCGACACAGGCTTCTACCCGCTCGGCTCCTGCACGATGAAGTACAACCCGCGCGTCAACGAGCGGCTGGCCATGCTGCCGGGCTTCCGTGACCTCCATCCCTACCAGGAGGAGGATGGGATTCAAGGCGCGCTCGAGCTGATGTGGCGGTTGCAGCAGGCGCTGATCGAAGTGTCGGGCCTACACGCATGCTCCTTGCAGCCGGCCGCGGGCTCACAGGGGGAGCTGACGGGCCTGATGCTCATGCGCGCGTACTTCGCCGACCGCGGCGAGGCCGATCAGCGCGACACGATCGTCACCGCCGACACTGCGCACGGCACGAATCCCGCGAGCGTCACGATGGCCGGGTACAGGCTCGCGAAGGTCGAGACCGACGCCCGCGGCAACGTCGACATCGAGCACCTCCGAGAAATGGTGAACGAGCGAACCGCCGGGCTCATGCTGACGAACCCATCGACCCTGGGGCTCTTCGACGAGCGCATCGAGGAGATCGCAAAGATCTTCCACGATGTGGGCGCCCTCCTCTACTACGACGGCGCCAACCTAAATGCCGTCTGCGGCATCTCGAGGCCCGGCGACATGGGCTTCGACATCGTGCACATCAACCTGCACAAGACCTTCTCGCAGCCGCACGGCGGCGGCGGGCCGGGTGGCGGGCCGATCGTCGTGCGCGACAAGCTCGAGCCCTTCCTTCCCGTCCCTGCCGTAGTCAGGGACGCCGAGCGATTCCGCCTCGACTACGACCGCCCCAAGTCGATCGGGAAGGTGCGCGGCTTCACAGGCCCGTTCGGCGTCTTCGTTCGATCCTACGCGTACATCCGCTCGTACGGCCCACGCTTGCGCGAGATGTCGGAGACCGCGGTCCTGAACGCCAACTACCTGCTCGCCCTGCTGAGAAAAGCGTATGACCTCCCCTACGACCGCCTCGCTATGCACGAGTTCGTGCTGAGCGCGCGCTCGTTGAAGCGCGAGCACGGCATTTCGGCGCTCGACGTCGCGAAGCGGCTGATGGACTACGGCTTTCATCCGCCGACGATCTACTTCCCGCTCGTCGTCCCCGAAGCGTTGATGATCGAGCCGACCGAGACGGAGGCCAAGGAGACGCTGGACGAGTTCGCCGAAGCGATGCTCGCGATCGCGCGCGAGGCAAAAGAGGATCCGGACGTGCTCCTCAGCGCTCCGCACGGACGGCCGGTGCAACGGCTCGACGAGGTGCTCGCCGCGAGGCGCGCGATCGTCAAGTACGGGTTCGAGGACCATCCCGATCTCGGCAATGAGCCCGCGGCGCCACGGCAGCTCGAAGCGCAAAAAGGTGCGTGAAGGCTAGGCCGCGAGTGGCAGGCTCAGCTGCCGGAGCCCGAGCCGCTCGAACACGAGCTCGACCTCGATCGCCACCGCCGCGAACTGGTCCGCCGGCCAGGCGTGCGCGTCATCTTCGGCTTGCAGCTTCTCTAGACGCCGGTTGAGCGCGCGGTCGTCGGATCGCAGCAACACCGTCTGCGCGTAGGAGCGCGCCCAGACTTCGTGCACCGACTGGAAGTAACGCTGGCGCGAGTAGCCGCCCGGCAGGACACGCTTCTCGAGCAGCGCAGCGGCATCGCGCCACGGTGCGAATGCCGGGTGCACCGCCGACGCCCAGGAGCGTGTCTTGCGGTCGTAGAAAATCTGGTGGTCGAGTAGATGACCGAGCTCGTGCAGGAACCCGAGGGCTGAACGTCCGCCGACGCGCGAGACGCGCAGGTCGATCGGATCACGCAGGCGGAAACGGTAGGCGCCGGCCTCGGTGATAGTCGCGGTTGCAATGACCGGGACGGGTGAGAGATCGGAGCGCAGTCCGTGCAAGGTAGACGCCGCCGCAAGCGCCCGTTGCAGCTCCGCCGTCAGCGGACTACGGCGTGGTAACGCGACGACGTCTTCCAGCGAACGCAAGCGAGGCTTTCCCTCGCGGGCGACACATTCTGGATAGCGGCGTTGTCCCATTGGTAAATCTTCGGTTTCGCGTCGGACGGACTTGAGCTACGTGTCATGCTCTGCAGCGTGAGACGGCGTCGTACGCTTCTCGTTTGCATCGCCGTTTCCTTCGCGGCGATCGATCTCTTGCACAAGTCGTTCACGCCCGCGGAGTTCCATCACGCGCGCACGCCGTTCGTTGCACTGATCATGAGTGCGGTGATCGCTGGACTCGTCGTGCTCGTGCCGCGCATTCCGTCGAACGCCGCGGCGTGCGGCGCGGGCATCGCGTGCGGCGGTGCGCTCGGGAATCTTGTCTCGCTGCTCGCGTGGTCGCAGGGCGTGCCCGACCCACTCGCTGTTTCGGGCACGCTGCACGGCGTCGCTTTCAATCTCGCCGATCTGTTCGCGATCACGGGCGACGCGCTGTTGCTCAGCGCGGTCGTCCTGCACGGGATCCGGCACCGCGGCAGGCTGCGGGAGAGCGTCTAGGAGCTAGTAGAGGTCTTCGAGATCGTCGACGATCGGCTGTTCATCGCGACGGCGACGAACGACTTCGGCGACTACAAGCAGAAGCGGCACGGCGATCGCTGCCACGACGCTCGTCCAGGCGAGTGCGAACCAGGCCATCACGATGACGCCTACGCCGAGACGTTGCCCTACCGGGTCGTGCCGCAGAAAACGCATAAGCACGACGGCTTCCTTCACTTCGGCTCCTCCCTTCAAGGCCAGGGATCGGCGGGCCGCAGAGGATCCTCCATCCCTCACTCGCGTAATGCCTGCCCCAGTAGCAAGACTGTAGGGGGAACCCGAATGAGGGAGAAGTAATGACGAAAGTCCAAAAGACCGAGGAACAGTGGCGCACCGAGCTGGAGCCGGAGCAGTACCACGTCCTGCGCGAGAAGGGGACGGAGGCGCCTTTCTCCGGCGAATACGACCACACGTTCGAGCCTGGCACGTATCGCTGCGCGGGCTGCGGCGCGCAGCTCTTCCGGTCCGAGACCAAGTACGACTCAGGGTGCGGATGGCCGGCGTTCTCCGCCCCTGCCGGCGAGGAAGCGGTCGACGAGGAGACGGACACCACCTACGGGATGGTGCGCACCGAAGTGATGTGCTCGAATTGCGGTGGGCACCTCGGACACGTTTTCCCCGACGGGCCGGCCCCGACCGGCACGCGCTACTGCATCAACTCGGCGGCACTCAACCTGGAGGAGGAATAGTGGAGAAGAAGGCAACGTTCGGCGCTGGCTGCTTCTGGGGCGTCGAGGCTGCATTCCGACAGCTCGACGGAGTCACGCGAACGCGCGTCGGCTACGCGGGCGGCACAACGGAGAATCCGACGTACGAGGACGTCTGCTCACACACGACGGGGCACGCGGAGGTCGTCGAGGTCACGTACGACCCCGAGCGCATCTCGTACGAGCAGCTGCTCGACGTGTTCTGGGCGAAGCACGACCCGACGCAGCTGAATCGTCAGGGTTGGGACATCGGTGACAACTACCGCTCCGCGATCTTCTTCAACGACGAGGAGCAGCACGAGGCTGCTCTGAAGTCGAAGGCAGGAGAGCAGCGGAACTGGGGTGCGCCGATCGTGACGCAAATCGAGCCCGCGCAGACGTTCTACGAGGCCGAGGACTATCACCAGCAGTACCTCGAGAAGCGCGGCAAGTCGAGCTGCACTCCCGCACTGGCCGCAGCCCAGGCAACGTAACCGAGCGGCTTCCCTGCCTTAACCGTCGCCTAACCGGCGTCCGGAATCCTGGAACCGTGAGTCCCACCCGGGCGATTCTGGTCGTCGACGACAACCCGCGCCTGCGCGAACTGGCGAAGTGGGCGCTCGGCGCTGACGGTTGGGATGTCGAAGTCGCAAGCTCGCGGCGTGCTGCACTCGCACTGGCGGCACGCCGGCCCTTTGCGCTGGTCTTGAGCGACTACGCGATGCCGGATGGCGATGGACTGCACCTGCTGTCGGAGTTGGAGCGGCTGCAGCCAGAATGCTGCCGGGTCCTGTGGAGCGTTGCCTTGCCAGCGGCGACCGCACGCCGAGCCCGAGAGCTCGGCGTGGGGGTGCTGCCGAGCAAGCTCCTCGGCGACGAGCTGTGTGCGGCTACTCGGTCGTTCCTGGAGCCGTTGGGACGAAGGTCGGGCCGCTCAGCGATTCGCGAGGTCGGTCTGCTCGGCTGAGGCGGGTGCGCCTCTCGGATTGCTTCCGCGCCGCCTGCCGCTAATTGGGAGAACGAGCCGGAACTCGCTGCCACGACCTGGTTCACTCTCCAGCTCGAGGCGACCCCCGAGCCCCCGCGCCGCACGCTGCGCGATCGCGAGGCCGAGCCCGGAGCCGCCGCTAGCCCGATCGCGGGCCTCATCGACGCGGTAGAGGCGGTCGAACACGCGGCGTTGATGCTCGGGCGCGATGCCGACACCTGTATCCCTCACGGTGACTACGAGCCCTGGGTGGCGGCGGGTCACCTCAACATCGATGCGGCCACCCGAAGGCGTGTAACGGATCGCGTTGGAGAGCAGGTTGTCGAGGATCATCTCGAGCAACCGTTCGTCCGCTTCGATTGGTGCAGGACGCGCGTCCACGTGGAGCTCGACTCCCTGCGACCGAGCCGCGGGAAGGAAACGTGCGGCTGCCCTCCGGCAGACGACGGCGAGGTCGAACGGAACGCGCCGCACTTCCTGCGTGAGATCGAGCCGCGTGAGCGCGCGCAGATCCTCGATCATGACGGTGAGCCTGCGGGTCTCGCTTTCGATCAAAGTCCGCGCCTCGGCACGTTCGGCGTCACTGCTCAGGCTGCCGTCGGCCAGTGCGATCCCGTAGCCGGAGATGGCGTTCGTGGGGGTGGCGATTTCGTGCGACACGTCGGCGAGGAACTGCCGCTGGTCTCGCTCCGCGCTCTCCAGCCGCTCGGCCATCGAATCGAAGGCGTGCGCCAACCGAGCCAGCTCTTCTGGGCCTGACGTGCCCATCCGCGCGCTGAAATCGCCGCTGGCGAGCTGATCGGCAGCAGCGACCGCTCGTTCAATCGGCCCCCGCACCGCGCGGGTGAACAGTGACGCAGTAGCGAGAGCGGCCAGAATGACGAGCAGGATCACGCCTGCCGCGACGACAGTGAGCGCCAGCGGCGCGCTCGGCTTTGGGGATTCGTAGTCGTGGAGAATCACCAGTCCACCCCGAAAAGGTGCGGTGACCGTGAGCTCGACCTCACCGCCGCGAAGCGCCGACCCTTCGAATTCCGTCTTGCCAGCGCGAATCACGGTGAGACGGTCGTACGGCAAGACCGCCTGTACGGCGGCGAACCGGGCGGAGCCGGCGTCGGCGGCCGCCTGCTCGGCAACCGCGGCCGCAATGTCCTTGTCTCTGCTCAGGTCCGCGGCGTGCTCTCGTGAGGCTTCGATCCTTCCGTAGCTGGCATACGCGCCAGCGAGCCCGACGAGTGCGGCGCCGAGCATTGCGGCTACCAGCCAGAAGCGCAGCGAAGTGAGCCGTGCGAGCATCAGACCTCCAGTCGGTAGCCGACGCCGCGTAAAGCGGTGATCGTGACCGCCGAGCCGAGTTTGCGACGCAACCCGGCGACATGCACGTCAACCGTCTTTGCTGACAGGTATTCGGAGCCCCAGACGAGCGCCAACAGCTCTTCGCGTCTGTAGACCCGATTCGGCGCGCGCATCAGCGTCGTCAGCAGGTCGAACTCACGACGAGTGAGCTCGACCTCGCGCCCGTCCACCCGGCAGCGGCGTTCGGCAGGATCGACCTCAACGGCGCCGGCCTGCAGGAGCGCCGTAGACGCCTCGAATCCCTGGGCGCGTCGAAGCTGAGCCCGTACGCGAGCGACGACCTCCGGCGCCGAGAACGGTTTCACGACGTAGTCGTCCGCACCGACCTC
>JALYST010000181.1 GCA_030854665.1 Actinomycetota bacterium | reverse complement strand
CACGATGCTCGACTCGTTCACGCCGCGCTTGGTGACCATGTTGATCTTGATCGGCGCGAGGCCCGCGGCTCGGGCCGCCTCGATGCCGGCGAGGACCTTCGCTACGGGGAAGTCCGAGTCGTTCATTTGCTTGAAGGTGGCGTCGTCGAGCGAGTCGAGACTGACCGTGACCCGCTTGAGCCCAGCGGCCGCGAGGGATCGTGCTTTCTGCGCCAGGAGCGAGCCGTTCGTGGTAAGGGTCAGGTCGAGGTCACCGATCTTCGCTAGCCGTTCGACGAGACGCTCGAGGTCGCGTCGCACCAGCGGCTCGCCGCCCGTGAGCCGGATCTTCTGCACCCCGAGCCAAACGAAGATGCGAACGAGCCGCTCGATCTCCTCGAAAGTGAGGATCTCGGCGCGGGGCAGGAACTGAAAATCCTTGCCGAAGATCTCCTTCGGCATGCAGTACACACAGCGGAAGTTGCAGCGGTCGGTGACGCTGATCCGCAGGTCATGAAGCGGCCTGCCGAGCGTATCGAGTGGACTCAATGAACAGATGGTAGAGGCGCCAGAGTTCGCGGGCGATTGGGTGTACGGTTCCGCGGGGCCCAACCTCGGGACGGGACCAACCACAAAGGGGAGAGAGGCTATGCGGCATTTGCTCGCGACTTTTCTGGCGATCCCACTCACAGCGGCCATCGCGCTGGTCGGGGTGCAGCCGGCCTACGCCGCGACGGCGCACGTCGGACCGGGTCAGTCGATACAGGCGGCAATCACTGCGGCGAGCCCTGGGGACACGATCGTGGTCGCCGCCGGCACCTATCGCGAGAACCTCACGATCACCAAGGACCGGATCAAGCTCCGTGGCGCCGGCGCGGGCCGGACGATCCTGAAGCCCGCAACGGTCCCGAACCCGTCACCATGCACCTTTAGTCCCTCGAGCGTGAACGGGATCTGTTCGGTCGGAAACACTGGCACAAACATCGAGGGCTTCACGGTCGCGGAGTTCTCGGGCTTCGGGATCCTCTTCTTTCAAGCGGCGGACTTGACCGTCGCGAGGAGCGAGGCGCGAAACAACGGAAGCTACGGGATCAGCGGGTTCGTCCTGTCTGGCGTGCGCTTCCTCAACAACACGGCGCGCGACAACGGCGAGCCCGGCTTCTACATCGGCGATTCGCCGAACGCCAATGCGACCGTCACCGGGAACACCGCGTTCAATAACGGGGTCGGCGGGCCCGAGGGCTTCGGAATCCTGATCCGCGACGCGAGTAACGGCGTGGTCCGCAACAACAACGTGTGGGGCAACTGCGCCGGGATCGTGTTCGCAAACACCGGCGCGCCGGGAGGTGTAGAGAACTGGGTCGCGTCGGGCAATCGCGTTTCGAAGAACAACGGATCGTGCACCGGCGAGTCGGGCGGGCCACCACCCACCTCGGGCATCGGCATCTGGCTGCTGGGTACGAACAACGTCCGCGTTCACCACAACGCGGTCAACGGCAATGTCCCGAGCGGAATCACCGCCGCGAGCGGAGGCATCGTGGTCAGTAGCTCAGCGGCGCTCGGCGGGAGCCTGCCGACGAACAACCGGGTGGACGGCAACTCGGCGCACGAGAACAGCGTCGACATCTTCTGGGACGAGACCGGGAGCAACAACACGTTCAAGCACAACGACTGCGACCGATCGCAGCCGGCGTGGATTTGTAGCGAAGGGAACGACGACGAGGGCGACGATTCGAACGGAGACAACGGCCACGACGACTAGCGCATACGCTCGGGCAGTGCGTGAGGCCGCCGGTCATCGACCGGCGGCCTCGTACATTCACGCGGCCTGATAGTCGACGCTCGGCGCTACGAGGGCGGCGACAAGCGAAAGCGGACAGCGTCCTTGATCGCGGCGTGCTCAGGGAATCCCCCGTGGCGGGCCATGGAATGCAGAAGGTCCCCGTCAACGGAAACCTCGAAGGTCCCTCCGTCCCACGGGATCAGCTCGATACACGAGAGCCGGGCGCCGAACTCCAGCATCAGCGCCTTAGCGAGGTCGAGAGTCTGCGGCTCGTAGCCGCATTCTGCGCAGTAGGTGATCTTCACCTTATGCGCCTCGGTCATGCAGCGACGCGGGTCGCGATCTCCCGAAGCTCTCGGACCACTTCGGCGTTGGCGAACTTCGTCGTCTCGTCGCGCATCTTCGCAAGCTC
>JALYST010000264.1 GCA_030854665.1 Actinomycetota bacterium | reverse complement strand
GGTCACATCCTGGAAGACTGACGGGAAATTCCCGGCCGGCTGGTGCTGGTGAAACACCAGCGCCAATCGCAGGCGATCGGCCACTCAAAACGCATTTTACCAAAAATGGTGTCCCGTACGGATTTCGCACGGAATGCTCGGCTGCTTGTCGACGAACTCGACAGTGCGCCGTTAGTCACGCAGGCTTGGGACAGATGTTTGGACGCTTGATTCTCTACGGGGCGCTGGCACTCGCGCTCGGCATCGTGGTCGTGAGCGCCTGTGGGCCACAGCCGGACGTGGCCTCCTCGCCGACGGCGACCCCGAAACCGACCGCTTCCCGGTCAGTCAGCCCCACGACGGCGGCTTCCTCGCCGACCGCGACCGCAACGGCGCGGGCGAGCGCCTCCGCGACAAGCGTGCCCACCGCGGCCTCGAGCCCTGGATCCTCGCCAGCCTCAGCTTGTCCCCGAGCGACGGGCGGTGGCGCGAGCAACCAGGCGCAGCTCGTAGCGGTTCGGGTGGCGCATCAGCCCGGCTTCGACCGCCTCGTCTTCGAATTTGGCCAGAGCACCGCACCCGGGCCTTTTGGCATGCCTGCATACACCGTCGAAACCGCAAGCTCGCTCTCGGGGCCAAGCGGGCAGCCGGTCGCAATCACGGGCAACGCGCTGTTCGGGGCCCGGTTCCAGAACGCCTCGACACAGAACCCGAGCGGCACTCCCAGCTACACCGGCAGCAACGACATCAAGCCGACGACGCCGCTCATAAGAGAGGTCAAGATCGTGGAGGACTTCGAGCGTGTGCTGCTCTGGGGCATCGGCCTGGACCACCTGGCCTGCCCGAAGGTGAGCGAGCTAACGGGGCCCTTCCGGCTGGTCCTCGATTTCCCGACCCCGCCTTGACCCATAATTAGGTCTCCGGAAGAACTCTCAGGGGAGCAGACCATCGTGGCCGAAGCCCAAAAGCTCAGCGTTCGCCCGCGCCAGGTCCTCGGCAAGAAGGTGAGCACCCTTCGCCGCCAGGGTCTCCTCCCGGGCGTCGTCTATGGCGGCCACCTGGATTCGACACCGGTCCAGACCGATCAACACACCTTCGAGCTTTCCTACCGACGCTGGGGCAACACGACCCTCCTTTCCCTGACCGGACTCGACGGCGGCGACGTGTCTGCCCTGATCTACGACGTGAGCCGAGACCCCGTCAGCGGCCGCATGTTGCACGTGGACTTCGCGCGCGTTTCGCTCACCGAGAAGACCCACGCCGACGTGCCGCTCCACTTCGTGAAGGAATCGCCCGCCGTGAAAACCCTTGGCGCCGTTCTTCTTCACGCACGCTCCGAGGTTTCGGTCGAGGCGTTCCCACAAGACATCCCTCACGCGATCGAAGTGGACCTCTCCGGTCTTCTCGAGATCGACGACGCGATCTTCGTCCGCGATCTCGTGGTCGACGCGACCTTGATCAAGATCGAGAACGACCCCGACGAGCTCGTCGTCAAGGCCGTTCCGGTCAAGGTCGAGGAGGAGAAGCCCGCCGAGGCCGCCGTGCCTGCCGAGGGCGAGGCCGCCGCGGAAGGCGAAGAGGGCGAAGCCGCGGTACCGGCTGCGGGCGCCGAAGGCGCGAAGCCTGCCGCACCCGGCGCGAAGCCTGCCGCAGCGGGCGCGAAGCCTGCGGCTGCGGAAGCCGCGAAGGGCGCAGCTCCAAAGAAAGAGGCGGGGGCGGCTCCGAAGAAGGGCTAGTCAGAGGCCGCGACGCCGGGCACCTGGCGGCGCCGGCGTCACGCACGGAAGTCTTCAAGAGACGCATCCGGGAACGGGTTGTCGGCGTGCTCGAGGCTTCGGAGCTCCGTTTCGTCCTCTGTCGCGTCGCCCTCGCGCGCGAGCACGATCGCGCGGTGGAAGCGATGCGCGTGCGAGCGAAACCGCTCGACCGCGTAGTCGGCGGCCTGGCCCGTCGTGACCAGGAATGGCCAGTCGCTCGATTGGGCCAGCAAGAGCTCGCGGACCCCTTGTCGCGCGGCGCGCTCTCGAAATGGATCGTTGCGAGGCGGTGATGCGCGAAGACCATCCATCTGCCGCGCGAGACTCGCAAGCTCGTCCCACATCCACGCAGTGCCTTCGTTGAGCCAGGTCGAGTGATCGTTGTTCTTTCCCCACGAGCCTTCGGACAGAGCGATCCGCTCCTTTGGCGGCTCCCAGTCGAGGTACTCGGCGGCCGTGGCCACGCGGATCTCGGATTCGGTCAGCTCGCGTAGCACGAGTCCGAGCCAGTCAACACCCTCGAACCACCAGTGGCCGAAGAGCTCGCTGTCGAAGGTGACCGCGAGCAGCGGATCGCGGCCGTCCGCGCTCCGGCCGGATAGCTCCTTACGGACGACATCCACGAAATGCCTCGCGTGGTCCCGCGCGCGCTCGGCCGCACGATCTGGGGAGTACTCCTCTTTTTCGCCGAGTCCCTTGTGGACCGACGTCACGCGCCAATACCGAAGGCCGCTCGTCGTGTCCTTGCGATGGAACTCGCGATACTCGGCGTCGCCGGGATAGCCGGTGACGGCCGACCACACCTGACTCGAAACGCGATCGTGCCGGGCGATCGCAGCGACGTCGGAGTCGCCTACGTAATACGGACGCAGAAGATCGACGTCGCTCACGGCTGTAGGCACATCCACGACCTGGACACGTTCTTCGTGCGGCGCCCACCGGCCGAGCTCGCTCTGCCCGCGGCGTGGCCGGACATCGCCAGCGGGACGCGCGTGACCTGGGAGAAGAGCCGCGTCGGTGAAGAAGTGCGTGATGCCGTTCGCGGCGAGCGCTTTCTCGAGTCCGGGTTCGTACGCGCATTCAGGCAGCCAGATTCCGGTGGGGTCGAGGCCGGTGAGGCGGCGCGAGGAGCGGCGGCCGATCCGCAGCTGCGCCTCGACCGATGCTCGGTCGAGAAGCGGGAGATAACCGTGTGTCGCGGCCGATGTGAGGATCTCGACGTGTCCCGTCCTCGCGAGGTCGGCGAACGCGGCCACGAGGTCGCGCCCGAATCGCGTTCGGTACGCCTCCCGCAAGCGACGGTATGAACCGACATAGAAGTTCGCGAGCCCGGCACGGCCTTGGTCGGGCGATTCGATGAAACGCCGAGCGTCCTTCTCCGCTCGAAGGACCTGATCGTCGATGTACTCGAGCGTGCGGACCTTGATGTCGCGGTCGGCCAATTGCTCGACGAGGATCGGCGTGAGGCCGATGACGATGCGATACGGAACTCCCGCGTCGCGAAGATCGTGCAGCAGCACGAGCAAAGGCAAATAGGTGCCCAGGACAGCCTCGTGGATCCACTCCTCACCATGCGGCCACCGGCCCGCGCCGCGGCAGTACGGAAGATGCGAATGCAGAGCGAGAAGGAAGGTCCCCATCGTTACGTACTGTCGCCGAAGGCGCCGATCCTAGCCAGCGAGCCGCGCGACGGCGCGACGGCCGAGCCGCCGGGGTACTGTAGGAGTCCGCACGGGGAGGTGTGTCAATGGCGCGATCAACTCGACTCACGGCCATCATTGCGTTAGTCACCCTGCTGGTTGCGACCGCTTGTTCCCAGCCAGGGACGTCATCGCCGTCAGGTTCAGCGGCGGGATCAGCGGCGGGATCACCGGCAGCTGGAAGCACGATCACGGTCACGTCGCTCTGGGGTGGCAGCGAGCAGGACTCATTCCAAAAGGTGCTCGACGCTTTCAAGGCCAAGACCGGCGTGACCGCGAAGTTCGAGTCGCAGAGGACGAACTACTCCACGATCCTTCAGACACGAATCTCCGGCGGCAACCCGCCGGATGTCGCGATCATCCCCGGGATCGGATTCCTTCGGCAGTTCGCGCGGCAGGGATCTCTCAAGAAGATCTCTGAGGTCGGCATCGACACGAACGCCATCAAGGGCAACTACCCACCGGGGATCCTCGAGATCGGTCAGGTGGATGGGACCCAGTACGCGCTCATGGTGAAGTTCAACAGCAAGAGCACCATGTGGTTCCGGCCTGACAAGTTCAAGACGCTCGGCGTCACGGCTCCCAGCGACTTCGCCGGCTTCGTGAAGCTGCTCGGCGACATCAAGGCCAAAGG
>JALYST010000172.1 GCA_030854665.1 Actinomycetota bacterium | reverse complement strand
CGCTCGCGTCGACGGTGTTCTTCAACAAGAGGATCCCCCGACCAGGAGGTTCGAGCACCGGGGTCATGCCTGCCCTCCTTGGCTTCAGCCCTCGTATCGGAAATCTGTTCCTTCCGTACCCCGGCGGCTACGGCACCGAGACGCACGGCCATCTCGGGCTTTCCCACGGGAACGGGCACGTGGCGCCCGCCCCCGTCGCTCCGGCAGCCGTGGCCGAGCCGCCCCCGGCTAGCGACGCTGCTACGAGGGCGCCGCTGAAGGCGGCGGCGCCCTCGAGCTTCCTGTGAACGTCGACTGTCGCCTCGCTGACGAACGAAAGGAGTCCAAGTGAGTTCGACCAGAAAGATTGCGCTGGTCGCGGGCGTGCTCTTCCTCATCACCTTCATCACTTCGATCCCAGCGCTTTGGGCGTTTCAACCTGCTCTCGACGACCCGGCCGGTTATATCGCCGGTGCCGGGCACGACAACCGCATTCTCCTGGGAGCGTTCTTGGAGCTACTCCTCATCATTGCGAGCGTCGGTACCGCTGTCGTGCTGTTCCCTGTCCTCAGGCGGCAGAGCGAAAGCCTCGCTCTCGGCTATGTCACGGCTCGTCTCGTTGAGTGTGCCTTCATCGCCATCGGTCTCGTTAGCGTCCTTGCGGTGGTGTCCTTGGGGCAGGACCCGGCGGGCGCGGCGTCCGTGGGGCAGGACGCTGCTGGCGGGGGCGCGGGCGGGGTCGGCGTCGCACTCGCCGCGATCAAGGATTGGACGTTCCTGCTCGGACCCGGCTTCATCGTCGGCGTCGGAAACGGGCTGTTGCTGGGCTACCTGATGTACCGGTCCGGCTTGGTGCCACGGCGCATGGCCGTGCTGGGGCTCGTCGGAGGTCCTTTGCTGTGCGCTTCAGGGATCGCCGTGCTGTTCGACGTCTTCCAGCAAGGCGGCGCCCCCGAGCTTCCGGGTAAAGATGCGGCGTGATGAAGTACCAGTTCGTCGACTGCCGCTGGGAGCTCGGGAAGCCGGAGCGCGGGCGCGCGCAGTATCTCGAGGGACACATCCCGGGTGCGAGCTTCCTGGACGTCGACACTGATCTCTCGTCGGCGCCCGGCCCACGCGGCAGACACCCGTTGCCCGAGCCCGAGCAGTTTGCTCGCGCCGCGGCGCGAGCAGGGATCGGCGATGGCGTGTTCGTCGTCGTCTACGGGAACGCTGGAGGCGCCGAGCGGCTCTGGTGGCTGCTGCGCCACTTCGGCCACGACAACTGCGCGGTGGTCGACTTCGATTCCTGGCGCGGCCCGCTTGTCGCCGGCGCGGAAGAGGCCGAGCCGGCAGAGCTGACGTTGCGCCGACGCGACGACGACACGATCGAGGCCGACGAGCTTGCTCGCCGCCGGGAAGACCTGGTCGTCGTAGACGCGCGCCTCGCGTTTCGCTGGCGCGGAGAGCCCAATCCGATCGACAAGGTCCCCGGCCGGATCCCCGGGGCTCTCAACGCGCCGTGGAACGAACCGCTGCCTGAGTTGCCGGAGGGCGAGCTCGTTGCTTACTGCGGCTCAGGCGTGACCGCGACCGTGCTCCTGCATCGTCTCCACCTCGCCGGCCGCGACGGCATGCTCTATCCCGGTTCGTGGAGCGCGTGGGAGCAGCTCGACTTGCCGGTCGAACGGGAGACGGCCTAGGCCGTAGACGTTGCCGTGCCGCCGCCGAAGTGTGCGAGGTACGGCTGCCACCCGTTCGGGATCTTCGGTGCAGCGAGGCGGATGAACAGCACCGGCGCGGGCGCCTTCGGCGGGTGGACGAGCTCCATGCGCGCCTCTTCCAGCGTGCGGTTGCCCTTGTGGTGGTTGCACGGCGCACAGGCCGTCACGACGTTCTCCCAGATGGACTCCCCGCCGCGCGATCTCGGGATGACGTGGTCGAGCGTCAACCGGCCCGCGGTGGTTCCGCAGTAGACGCAACGCCAGCTGTCGCGCGCGAAGAGCGCGCGGCGCGAGATCTTGCGCTGGACGGCGCGCGGCACCCGGACGTAGGCGACGAGCCGGATCACGTGGGGCCAGGGATACGTGTCGGTGGCCGAGTGCAGCGGCTGGTCGAGCTCCTCGATCACCTCGGCCTTTCCCTTGAACACGAGCACGTGGGCACGCCGCACGGATGTGACATTCAGCGGCTCGTAACTCGCGTTCAAAACCAGAACCTGCTGCATCTAGGCGGAAATGTAGCTGA
>JALYST010000163.1 GCA_030854665.1 Actinomycetota bacterium | reverse complement strand
TCGTATTGGGCGTAGTCGTCGTCGTAGTGGGCGTAGTCGTCGACGCAGTAGGCGTGGTCGTCGACGTCGTCGGTGTAGTCGTCGTAGCAGGCGTGGTCGTCGAGGTCGAGCTGGGCGCCGTCGAGGTGGAGCTGGCCACCGGGGCTGCCCCGCCGAAGAGCTCGCGGAACTTCGCCGCGCCGACGGGGAACTGGGACAGCATCAGGCGATGCGACCCGTCCGAGGCGTTGAATTCGAAGTACATCTGGTAGGCGACGTTATGCGCATTGATCCAGTCGTACATGTGCTGGATGAAGTACGCGTTGTCGCCTCCACCGTGGCCGTCGCTTCGGATCGAGAGCCCCCACTCGGGAATGGCGATGGGCTTGCCGTGAGCGCTCGCGAACGAGGAGACCCAGTTCAGCCCGTTCTGCTGGGTGAGAAAGTCGTTCCAGCGCACCGCGGGGTCCGACCCGTTCGTAGCCCAGGACTGGTCGTAAACATCCGTGCCGATGTAGTCCACGTACGCGTCACCCGGGTAGGCGGGCTCGACACCGGTCGACCACATGTTGTTCGCGCCAAGCGTCGGGCACCAGTCGAAGCGCAGGCCGGGTGAGACCGCTCGCATCGTCGTGACGATCTGACGCCAGTACGCGGCGAACGACGCCGGATCACTGCCGGCGAACCACTTGTACCAGCTGCCGTTGAACTCCCAGCCAAGCCGGAGGATCGCGTTGCCCTGGCCGTGCGCAACGAGGGTCTGCGCTAGCTTCTGAAAGTGACTGTTGTACGCGCCGGTGGCGCCTTCCTGGAGCGTGCCGCCGGTGTCCGGGATGATCGGGACCGAGTACTCAACGGCGTAAGGCGAGCTCTGCCAGCCATTCAGCCACCAGTCCGGCGACTCGATGCTTGACCACGAACCGCCCGCCAGGAAATCTTGCGCATACGTCGGCGCCCTTCCAAGCCACGTGCCGAACGCACCGACCTCGCCTGGGCTGGCCGCGCCTCGATAGACACCTATGCCGGCAGAACTAGCAGCATGCCCAGGCGACGTCGCCAGGAAGAAGCCTGCAGTAGCGAGGACGACTGCTGCAAAGAATGCGGCGGCAGACTGTGCAAAGCGGCGGCAAGACACATCTCCTGCATCGACCGCTCAACTGGGGCAGCGGCACCCTGGCTTGAGGGATCACCGTCCCTAGATCGGGTATAGACCACCCCCCAATCGGTCGTAGACACGCTCGACCGCGGCAGCCGCGCGTTCCCACGTGTAGTCCTCCAACACTCGCGAACGAGCGTTCTCGCCGAGCACATCCGCTCGCTTAGGCTCGCGAAGTACTGAGACAACGGCATCGGCAAACTCTCGCGGGCTGTCCGCCACGAGCAGATCGCGACCGGAGACTGCGGCAATCCCGCCCAGGCCGATCGTCGTCGCGACGAGAGGAAGGCCGCACGCCATCGCCTCGAGGATCTTGTTCTGGATTCCGGCGCCGGATTGCATCGGCGCCACTGCGACGGTCGCCCGGTTCAGGGTTTCCGGCATCGACTGCACGAACCCGGTAACGACGATTCCCGGCCGTCCTGCCAACTCACGGAGCTCGCGTGTCGGCGCGGCTCCCGCGATGACGAACGTCGCATCCGGGACCGCCTCTCGAACAAGCGGGAAACATTCGTCCGCGAACCAACGCGCAGCACGAACGTTCGGCGAATAGCTCATCGTCCCGGAAAAGACGATTGCTCCGGGACGGCGCGCCGCGGGGTCGGGAGCGAACGCATCGGCGTCGACTCCGTTCGGGACGACCTCGGCCTTTTCGGTTGCGAACGACTCTTTGTCGTGCTGCGAGGCGACGAGCACAGCATCGACCGAGCGCGCGACGGCGCGCTCGAAAGACGCCACGCGGCGTAGCTCCTCGCGGAAGAGCCAGCGCCGCGGCGGCTTTTCGACCTCGACGTTTCGACGCATGCGCAGCTCCATCGAATCCAGCGCATCCAGAACGCGCGGCGCCTCGACCTGCTGGAGGTACGGTGCCATGCGGAGCATGAAGCCGTGGACGATGTCGAACTTCCGACGCCCCGCCAGCTCGTCGACGACACGCGCGAACGCCGCAGATCGGTAGTAGAGGATCTGCAGCGGCTCGCTGCTGAACGGCGCCCGCACTGCAACGTTCGCCACTCCCCGCCACTGCGGCAGCCTCACGGTCTCGATCGATTCGCAGACGCCGCGCAGCTCGTCGGCGTGAGCCAGTTCGGCCTCGTCTTCGTAAAACGACACGAGCGAGATCTCGTGCCGCCGGCCGAGCTGGGCGAGGCGATGAAAAGCTGCCAGCTGATCGCCCTTGGCTGCAGGGTGAGGGAAGCGAGGTGTGAGGTAGAGAAGCTTCACGGCGGCACGCTAACGCCTCGGCGCTGTCTTTCGGAGAATGGTTGTATTGAGCGCGCGATGAGAACAGTCATGGTCACGAAGTTCGTCCCGCTGCCTGCCGACTCCGGAGGCAAGCGACGGTCGCTGGCGCTTCTGACTCGGCTCGCCGCGCTCGGCCCGACGATCCTCTGCGCGTTCGACGACGGCACAGCCGATCTCGAGGGCATCGCCCGCCTTGGCGCGGAGACGCGCACCGTACGTTGGGATCCATCCGCCCGACGAGTCATCTCGGGGCTCAGGCGGACGGGCAGCGTCTCGGCGGCCAGGTTCTGGGACGAGCGTCTGCGCCGGCAAGTCTTGGCCGCGGCGTCGACCCCAACAGACTTGCTCCAGGTCGAGTACACGCAGCTGGCCCCCTATGCCGAAGGCATCACGGCGCGAACCCGTGTGCTCGACCTGCACAACGTCGAATCGGCCCTGGTCAGGAGCATGGCCGGGATCCGCTCTCGTCCGGTGCGAATCGCGCTCGAGCTCGAAGCCAAGCGACTGCGGAGGCTCGAGCAAGCAGCCCTCCCGCGTTTCGATGCGATCGCGGTCGTCAGCGACACCGATCGAGCCCGCCTTCAGTCGGAAGGTGCACGGATCCTGGTCTGCCCGAACGGCTGGGATGCCGCTGAGCCGATCCCACTCGGCGAAGAGAAAGCCGTCATCTTTGTCGGGCTCCTGGGCTGGGAGCCAAACGTGGATGCAGCCGTCTGGCTCGCGAAGGAGGTCTGGCCGGGGGTCCGTGAGCGAGTGCCCGATGCAAAGCTCCTACTGGTCGGCCGCGACCCTTCACGACGAGTACTCGATCTGCGGAGCGAGACGATCGAGGTGGCCGGGTCCGTACCTGACGTCCGTCCCTACCTCGCACGCGCGCGCGTTGCGACGGCCCCTCTGCGCGCTGCCGGCGGCTCGCGGCTCAAGATCCTCGAGGCGCTCGCGGCCGGCCGTCCCGTTGTCGCGACTTCGACAGGCGCCGAGGGACTGACTGACCTGCTCGGCTCTGGGATCGTGGTCGCAGACTCGGTGCCCGCCACGGTGGATGCACTCGTCGCCCTGCTCCATGACCGTCAGCAGGCCCGGGCGCTGGGTAGAGCGGGACACGAAGCGGTCCGCGATCGGTACTCGTGGGACACCACCTTGCGCCCGCTCTTCGACTTCCTCGGTAAAGGCCGCTAAGAGCTCAGGGCGACATTCGGGAGTGGCCCGAGCGTCTCGTCGGACACGTCGACCGGATCGACGTCGTAGGCCGCTGCGGGCTCCCGCAACTGAGAAGCCGCCGCCTGGGCGAGGCCAATCGTTATTCCGAAGAGCGGCGCCAGCTGCACGTGCTCGAACAGCGACTCGACCAGGCCGTGCGCAACCCAGCCCGCGATGATCGTGACGCTGGCCAAGGCGGTCGCGGCGACCATGGGATCGGAGGCGTTTCGCCAGGCGCCGAAGCCCTGACCGAGCGACCCGATCACCGCCAGCAGGAAGAGGGCTAAACCGACGGCTCCCGTTCGTAACAGAAGGTCGATGACAATGTTGTGCGTCAGGTACGTGACCACGAACACCTTGAAGCCGACCTCGTAGTAGGTGATGGTCCGACCAAGTCCCCAACCCGTCGCCGGACGCTGAACGATCAACGCCCTCGCTTCGTGAATCTGGTTGACGCGATCCTGTGCCGTTAGCTTCTTCTCGCCGCCGGTGAGCGCGTAGGTGAGCGGACGGCTGAAGGGAATCACCCGCTTGGACTTGACCACCCCGTTGATGAAGACGGGCAGCGCGACAAGACCAATCGTCGCCAACACGACGAGCACTCCCTCTGCGAGGGTCACGCGAAGCTTGTGCCTGGCCAGAGGGAGCAGGGCGGCCAGGACGACGAAGGAAACGGTGAGCGTCACGAGGGCTGCGCGCTGATGCGCCATCAAAGGCGGAACGAAGAGAGGCGCAATCACGAAGAGCAATGGAAATCTCTTTCGCTCCGAGCAGACCGCCATACAGAGACCGAGCACGCCCAGGGCGATGTAGAGATTTGCGCCGATACTTCCTATCTGCCCGAGTTGGGCGCCACGCAGGCCGGGAAAGTTGAGATTCACTCGGACTCCGATCATCCCCAGGAACACGGTGATGCCGGCCATCGCCGCAGAGAAGTACAGAAAGCGAGCGAGGGACTGCTGCGATCGCGGATCCCGGAGCGGGATGCGACTAGCTACGGTGAAGAGCGCGATGTACAGGACCACTTTGACCTCGTAGGCGATGCTGCTGTGCGGATTGCCGTTCAGGTAGCCGACGACTGCCTCACTCACGATCCAAGCCCCGAACGCAGTCCAGAGCAGCGACGTTTTCGAAAGAACACGCTTCTCTGCGCCGGCCGCAAGGGTGGCGAAGACGGCGACGAGGATGATGAAGTCGACCGTCTCGAACTTCAACGCCCCGGTCGAAGGGTGGAAGAGCCCGGTCGGGACGTCGATGGTCTCGTACAGTCCGGTCTCGAGAACGACCAGCCCGAGGATGAAGGTCACGATCGTCGCATGACGGTTCGCGCGCGCGAGCTGCTGGAACCACGCGAACAGGATCGAGCCGAAGGCGAGGGCGGCCGCGATCAGGATTAGGCGAGCGAGCAAATCGAGCCCTCGTCAGGGGATGGGACCTTTGGATCGTAATCGGGACGGCCGATGGTCCAGCCGAAGGGGCCGGCTGTCCCTACGCTTCGAGGATTCCCGTGGCTGACCTGCGTCAACAAGTTCTGCGCGGCACCTTCTATCTGGTGGGACGCCAGGCGCTCGCCCTGGTCGTGAGCCTCTTGGGAGTCACGATCCTCGTTCGCGAGATCGGGCCCACGAACTACGGCCTCTACACCGGAGCGGCCTCGATCGCCTTCGTGCTCGGCAGCGTCGGCACGTTCGGCCTCGACGTGTACCTCGTCCGCCGGGAGCGAGCGGTCACCAAGGCCGACCTCGACCAGGCCGTGACACTGCTGGCGGTCTCGGCGATCATCCTGACGGTGGCGACGATCACGCTGGCCGCGCCCATCCTGGGCCTGCTGAATCTCCCCCGCTTCGAGGAGCCGCTTCGAATCATCGCGCTCTCCTTGCCGTTGACGCTGCTTCAGGCGCCGATGATGGCGTCGCTGGAGCGGGCGCTGGACTATCGCAAGGTCGCGATCATCGAAATGGTGCAGCAGTTCGTCTACTACGGCGTTGCGCTCGCGCTCGCCTTTCTGCACGCCGGCTTCTGGAGCCCCGTGGCCGGCCTGATGGCTTCGCAAGGCTGGCTGTTCGTCGCAACGTACGCCGCCCAGCGATATCGGCCGGCTTTCGCGTGGGACCGCTCCCTGATCAGGGACATGCTCGGCTTCGGCTGGTCGTACTCGGCCTCGAGCTGGCTCTGGCAACTTCGCGGCCTCGTCAACCCGCTGGTGGTCGGGCACTTCCTCGGCGCGGCGGCCGTCGGCTTCGTCGGGCTCGCGGCTCGTCTGGTAGAGGTCACCGCTTTCGTCCGGAACGCGGCCTGGCGACTGTCGATCGCCGCGTTCGGGCGAGTCCAGAGCGACCTCACGCGGTTCCAGCGCGCTGTCGGGGAGGCCATGGGCCTCCAGACGCTCGCCGTTGCGCCGCTCCTCGCGGCGATCGGGTCGGCCGGGCCGTGGCTCCTACCCGCCGTATTCGGGCACAGATGGGAGCCGGTCGTCCGGGTCTTTCCCTACATCGCGGTCGGGATGGTCTTCCAGTCCGTCTTCTCAATGGAGACCTCCGTCCTCTACGTGGTCGGCCGCGGCCGTAGCGTCCTGCCGGTGCACGCGCTGCACCTGGCGCTCTTCACCGGCGGCGCAGCGGTCTGCGTCTGGCGTTTCGGCGTCGTCGGGTTCGGCTACGGCGAGCTGATCGCCCTCGCCGCTTACGTGCTGCTCGACCGCAAGGTTCGGCAGCTCTTCCCGGTTTCGTACCTCGAGGCCTTGCCGTGGGTCGTGGCTTTCACGCCGCCGCTCTTCGCGCTCTACCTACCGCCCCTGGCGGTGCCGCTCCTCTGGCTCCCGTTCGTCGTGATCGCCCTGCGTCAGCGGGAACAGATCCGCGGCTATGCCTCCTACTTCCGCAAGCGACCGGCCACGGCTGCCGTATGAGCTCGCCCGCCGGCGGAGCCGAAACGTTCTCGATCGTCTTCGTGTGCACCGCGAACCGGTTCCGCAGCCCGCTCGCCGCGGCAGTGCTGGCCCAGGAGTTGCCCGACCGTCCTCTCCGCATTCTGTCGCGCGGGACGCTTGACGTCGGAGCAATGCCCCCGCTGACACAGGCCCTGGACCTGGCGTCGCGTCTCGGCTTGGACGTTTCCAGACATCGGGCCCGCCAACTCGGTGTCGACGATCTGGTCGGGGCAGGCCTGGTGATCGGGTTCGAGAGCGCGCATCTCGAGGCCGCCCTGAGCGCCGGCGCGTCCGCGGACATCGTGTTCGGGCTCGAAGACGTGGTGGAGCTCCTCGAGAGGCTGGACCGCCGCCCGGCTCTGAAGAACTACGCAAGCTCACTCCGGCACACCCTGGCGGTCGCGAGCCGACTACGGGACCCACAACGCCCTTTGACGGAGATTCAGGACCCGGTCGGGAGACCGTTCGAAGACGCGGAGGCGATCGCGCGCAACATCCACGGCCTCACGGTCAGACTGGCCCGGCTCCTGTCGCCGTAGGGACTATTCGACGATCTTCGCGTTGCGGAAGACCGCGAGCGCGGTTCGCAGCAGGATCTTCAGATCCAGCCAGCCGGACCAGTTCTCGATGTACCAGTTGTCCCACTCGACGCGGTCGGAGAGTGACGTCTTTCCTCTGAGCCCGTTGATCTGAGCCCAACCGGTGATGCCCGACTTGACCCGGTGCCGGTCGTCGTAGCGATAGACGTGACCGCTGAAGACCTCGACGTATTCCGGGCGCTCCGGTCGCGGCCCGACGAGGCTCATCTCGCCCCGAAGCACGTTCAGCAGCTGCGGGAGCTCATCCAGCGAGGTCCGGCGGAGGATTCTTCCGAGGGGGGTACGGCGGTCGTCTCCCTCGACGCCTCCTGGAGCCAGGTCGACGCGGACTGCGTTGTCACTCACGTCGGCTTGCCAGTCCATGAGGCGCATCGTTCGAAACTTGAGCATCTCGAAGGTGCGCCCGTCACGACCAACCCGGACCTGGCGGAAGAAGATGGGCCGTCCCAAAGTCAGCCGGATCGCCAGGGCGATGCCTGCCAGGACGGGCAAGGTGACGAGGAGGATGGTGAGAGCGACCAGACGGTCGACAACGTACTTCACCCGGATGCCCACCGACCTCGGGGAGCTCTGATGGATCGACACGAGAGGGATTCCCCCGAGAAAGTCGATCGTCGTGTCGTTTGGCATACGCTCGAAGAGGCGAGGGACGATGGAGACGCGCACGTCGCGCTCGGCACATTCTTCGATCATGCGAAGCATCACCTTGTGAGGAGCCGTCGAGAACGTGAAGACGACATGCTCCACGCCGTGAGTGTCGATGACGGCGCCAAGGTCCCAACTCGCGCCGAGCACAGGCAGAGACGCCCCGTTTTGAGCGGCGTCGACGGCCTCGAGCGGATCCTTGTCAAGAAACCCGATCGGTTTGAGTCCCATCTCGCGATGCTCGATCAGCCGCTTCGCAAGGACACGCCCGACTGAGCCCGCGCCGACGATCAACGTGGGCGTCGGTGCGACTCCTGACATCCGGGAGGCGACGATCGAGGAGACGATCGAGGCACGACTCACCGCCAGATAGACGGTTGCAAAGAGCCAAAGCCTGACGCCCTGGGCGGGGACGCTTGCGGTATTCGCCCCTGCGACGACCGGCAAGGTGATGGTGATCATGGAGGCGATTGCGGTCGCTCCGGCGATCGTGCCGAGCTCATCGAGAAGCTGTAACCGTAGGCGCTCCCGGTAGAAGCCTCGGCTCGCGAGGAGAGTGATGACGATCACGGGGAATCCGACCATCCAGGCGGAGGAGAGCGAGTCCGCCCCGACATAACGACCTCCCAGCCGCTCGGCGACGACCGCGAAGGTCAAGACGAGGGCGTCTGCTACCGGGACAAGGGCGAGCCACCGCCGAGCGGTGAGGTGCGTGCGGGCGGATTCCGGGCGCGGCGCAACGACGGCCGGGAGGGTCGCCGAATCAGAGGTGGGGTCTAGGACGGACACATTGGCCGCCTATCAGGAACCGATCATTCCTCGAGATCCTGCTACGTGGTGCGCTTCGCTGCGCGCCGCAGGAACGTGCCTAGCACCAGCAACATCAAGCCACCGATGACGAGCAATGCGAGATCGAGACCTGTGAACGGCAGACTGCCGCTGGCCGCAACACCAGCTGCCTGACCTACTTCATCCTGAACTCCGGCGCCGCCGCCGTAACCGGCCTTGACCGCCGGTCCTGCGAATGCCGCAGGTGCCATCAGCAAAACGATGGGCACCGCCATCAACAAAAACCGCAGTTTCATTTCGTCCTCCCCAACCCTCTGGCCTTGGATACCTCCCCGCCGGAGAGTAGTTGTCGATTCAAGCCTCGTCAATGTTTCCGAGGGGGTTTTTTGCCCTCCGAGGGGTTTTTTTGCCCTCCAGGACCTAAACGGAAACTCGAGGTTCCAGTTACGGGCCCACCCTCGCGCGAACGCGCTCCGCGAAGAGGCGGTCGATCCGGTCCCGGTCGACCGGCCGGCCTCCCGCGACCTGTCGCGTCACCTCGGTGATCACGTCCTCGCTCGGGTTGAGACGCGCGGCCTGGCGCAGCTCACGGAGCGCGACACCCCGGTGCCCGAGCGCGGCCTCGGCGAGTCCCAACTCGAAGTGGGCGTACCAAAGCCGGGGATCGCGGCCGAGAGCCCGCGAGAAGGCGAGCCGCATCCGGGGCAGGTCGTTCACGCGGCTGGCGATCGCGCCCGCGAGGATGTCCGCGCGGGTGCTGAGGGGGTTCAACCTCCGCGCGCTGTCGAGGTCCGCGAAGGCCCGCCCGGGATGCTGCTGCCAAGCGCCGAGCGCACGCCGCGCATTGAGCTCGGCGAACCACGGGAAGACGAATGAGGCCGCCACGGCGAGGGCAGCCAGGCAGAGCGTCACGGGGACCAGTCGGTGCGCCCGAGGCGCGCTGGGCGCGCCCCGAGGCCTGGACGACGCCAGCCCGAGCCACGCGAGCGCGGGAGCGGCGAGGGCCGGGAACTCCCAGAACCAGTCCCCGGATCCGTGGATGGCGAGGTACAAGGCGGCGACGACACCCGCCCGGGCTGCGCCTGCGGGCAGGTCGTGCCGGCCGCCCACGCCCCGCACGACGGCGGCTCCGGCTGCGACCACGAAACCGGCGAAGAGGATCGCACCGACGATGCCCGTCTGCCCCAGCACTCCCAGTTCGAGGCTGTGCGCGTAGAGCGGCTCCTCGCCGCTGCGGCGGTCGAGGACATACCCCTCCGCGAAGTTGTCCACGCCGACGCCGGCGAGTGGATGGTGCCGGAACTCGAGCAGGGCGACGCGCCAGAAGTCGTAGCGGTTGCTCCCCAACCCGAGCGAGAAATGGGTGCCGGCCGTCTGCGTCGGATAGCCCGCCTTGAAGCTCCGCCAGGAGTTCCCGAGACGTTCACCTGGGCCCGGGTCCGACGTTGCAGCGACGATCGCGCCTACCGCCAGTGCGGCCGCGACGAGCCCGAGTGCCGCGAAGTTCGCCGCGCGGATCCCGCGAGGGCCGAGCTCTATTCGCCTGTCGATGACCGCAACGATGGTCCAGAAGACCAGGACGGCGCCGGCGCTGATTGCGATCGTCGTGAAGGCGGAGTGGATCGCGCCGGTCGGGTCCTGACCGCCTCGAACGCGCTGGAAGAGATCGAGCAGCGGGCCTCGTGACACGAGAACCGCAGCCGCCACCGTCGTCAGGGCCGCCGCCGCCCGCAGCCGGCCGGGTACTACGACGAGGTACACGACTACGGCCACCGGGACGGCGAAGAGAGACCCGCGGCTCTGAGGAAGCACGGCCAACTCGGCGAGGGCGGTAGCCCCCGCGAGCAGGGTCCCACGCAAGAGAATGGGCACCTCGCGGCGGCCGGCCATGTAGGCGAGGGGCCAGAACGCGAGCACGTACAGCGCGCACGCGGCGTTCGGGTAGCCGGCCGGGGCCGCGAAGCGTCCGGTCACGAAGAAGTGAGCTGGATCCCCCGCGGCGCGAGCGAGATCGACGATCCCGATCGCCAGCACGGCCACCGAGAACCCACAGAGAAGGAACGGGATGGACTCGCGCCGCCACGGGAGCGCCGCGAAGAGCGCGTACACCAGGAAGTAGACGAACGTGCGATTGGCCCCGTCCCAGGCGATGCCCTTGTCCGGGGCCCAGGCGATCGAGAGGCCGCACCACGCCGCGAAGGAGCCGAGGAAGAGGATCGCAACGAGCGCAGGACGCGAAACCGACAACCGGCCATACGCAAGGACGGCGACGACGGCGAGCGCCAGCAAGAACAGCGCCCCGGGATACAGCGCCGTGGGTCCGAAGCCGGCATCCCTGGCCGCCCAGACCGCGAACACCCCGACCGCGAGGGCTCCGAGGGCGAACGGTGCTCCGAAAGCGCTGGGCAGCTGGCGGAGGAGCGACGTCACTCGCGCGTGTCGACTCCGCCGACCGGTCCGAACACATCCTCGACGAGGCCGTCAAACTGCGGCGGGAGCGAGCCGTCGGAGGCAGCGTGCCCGCGGAGGAAAAACAGGTAGGTCGTCCACTCCTCGACCTGTTCCGCGGCTGCACCTGTCTGAGTGTCGACGGCCCGCTGGAGGGCGTTGATGTTCCAGCTTCCCGCCCTCGTCACGGCCAGTGGCGCAACGATCGGCGCTGGTTCTGGCTCGGGCGACTCCGGCGGTGCCGCGGCGCGGGCCTCCAGCTCGCGCTCGCTCGCGGCGATGTCGCCGGCACGGGCAACGAGTTGCTGCTTCGTCGCGCCGAGCTCCGCGTCCCGTTCCACCAACCGTGCTTCGCGCCGGGCGATCTCCTGCCGCCGCTGCTCGAGCCCGGCTTCGCGCTGGGCGAGCTCGCCGGCGCGGCGGGCCATCGCCCGTTCCCGCTTCGTCACCTCGTCTACCCGCTTGTTCAGCCGGCGCTCAACGGTGGGATCCACCACCCCGCTCCGCACCGGGATCGAGTCAAAGCGCCGCGAACGGAGATATGCGACGGCTGCGCCGGCCACGAGGCCGAGTAGCCCGCAGATGAACAGGTTACGGCCGGGCGTCGGGCTGGTGTGGTCTGTGACGTGGGCAGGGTCGAGCAGACTCGCTTGCAGGCCTTCAGAGCCGAAGCGCGCCGCGACGAGTTGCGTGGTGACCTGAGCCGCCTCGGCGTCGACCTGGCGCGCTCGTTCCCTACTTCCTGCCTCCGCGACGATGACGAGGATGTTCTTGTCGACACGCGCCGACAGGTCAGGAGAGTTCGACAGGCGCAGCGTTTGCCTGACGTTCTCCTGGACGACACTGCCGTTCGCGAGCGTCGCGACAGCCGGGGCGAGGCGAGACGCCGGCCCCCCGCCCAGGATCACGTGCGTCTCGGCGCGATACCGGTCCGGCTGCAGCAGCGTCCACACCCCGCCGATCGCGAGACCCAACACCAGGCCGGCGACAAACGGCCAGATCTCTCGCGCGATCCGTTGCAGCTCCGCGCGCATGCCTAACGCTCTTTGAGCGCCGGAAAGAGAATGACGTCGCGGATCGTGTCGCGGCCCGTCAGCACCATCGCGAGCCGGTCCATGCCGATGCCGCAACCGCCCGTCGGCGGCATCCCGTAGGAGAGAGCCTCGACGTAGTCCGGATCGCCTTCCTCCGCGGTGGCGTCACCCGCCGCCTTCTCGGCGGCCTGCATCGCGAAGCGCTCGGCTTGCTCCGTGCTGTCGTTCAGCTCGCTGAACGCGTTTGCGAATTCCATGCCCGAGACGACGGCCTCGAAGCGCTCGACGAGCCCAGGATCATCGTCCGTCGCGCGCGCGAACGGCGACATCTCGATCGGCCAGTCGATCACGAACGTCGGCTCGATCAGATCGGGCTCGACGAAGTGCGAGTACGCATGATCGACGAGCTGGGCCCACGTCTTGTCGTGGCTCGTGTCGACACCGGCGTCGTTGAGCTTCGTTCGCAGCTCGTCCGCGTCGCGCGACCACGCGCCCTTCTCTTCGAGTGCCTCCACGAACTTCACGCGCTTCCAGGGACGCGCGAGGTGGATCTCGTGGCCGCGGAACGTGACCTTCGTCGTCCCGATCGCTTCCTGTGCCGCGCGCTCCACCAGTGTCTCTGTGCGCTCCATCGTGTCGCTGTAGTCGGCGTAGGCCTCGTACCACTCGAGCTGCGTGAACTCCGGCGAGTGCTTGTAGGAGACGCTCTCGTTGCGGAAGTCCTTCGAGATCTCGTACACCTTCTCGAGCCCGCCGACGATCAGGCGCTTCAGGTACAGCTCGTCCGCGATGCGCAGATAGACGTCCTGGTCGAGGTAGTTCGAGTGCGTCACGAAGGGCTCGGCGAACGCGCCGCCGTACTGGGGCTGCAGGATCGGCGTCTCGACCTCGACGAACCCCTCGCCGTCGAGGTACGCCCGGATCGCGGCGATCATTCGTGAGCGCACGAGGGCATCCCGGCGCGCGTCCTCGTTCATCAGGAGGTCGAGGTAGCGCTTGCGGTAGCGCAGCTCGGTGTCGGTGAGGCCGTGGAACGTGTCCGG
>JALYST010000151.1 GCA_030854665.1 Actinomycetota bacterium | reverse complement strand
CCTCGCTCCCGTGCGCGCCGCCCTCGAACGGTTCCCGTTCCAGGCTGCCGCGAAGGTCGTGCTGGCGAGACGCGGCGTGCCGATCGGGCCGGACGTGCGCCGCCCGCTGCGGACGCTGACCGAGGAGGAGCGGAGGGAGCTCGGGCAATGGCTCGAATCGTCGTCGCCGGTTCCGGTTCCGTAGGAGCCTGCATCGCGTACCACCTCGCGCTCCTCGGCGCGCGCGACGTGGTGCTCGCGGAGCGCGCGGAGATCGCGTCCGGCTCGACGGGAAAGGCGATGGGCGGCGTGCGGCAGCAGTTCTCGTCCGCCGCCGAGGTGCGGCTCGCGCAGGAGTCGATCGCGTTCTTCGAGGAGCTCGGCGCCTCGTGGTTCCAGCAGGTCGGCTACCTCTTCCTCGCCACGACTGAAGAGGGTCTCGCCGAGCTGGAGGAGCGCCGCGAGCTCCAGGCAGAGCTCGGCGTGCCGGTCGAGCGGGTCGATCCTCGTTTCGTTCCCGGGCTGGCAGCGGGCGACGTGGTCGGTGCGGTGTTCTGCGGGACCGACGGCGTCGCCGATCCACCGGCGCTCACCCGTGAGATCGTGCGTCGCGCAGCCGAGCTGGGGGTCGATGTCATGGAGCAGACCGACGCGCGCGAGCTCGAGCGAGACGTGCTCGTGATCGCGGCAGGCGCGTACTCCGGCGAGTTCGGTGTCGAGCTGCCGATCCGGCCGCTTGCACGCCAGCTGCTCGAGACGGAGCCGGTCGAAGGACTGCCGGACGACCTCCCGATGGTGATCGAGGCCGAGTCGGGATTTCACTTCCGCCGCCGCGACGACTGCCTGCGCATCGCGATGGCGGACGCGAAGCCGCGCTGGGGGTTCGAGGAGACGGTGGACGAATCAGTCTTCGCCGACCGGCTCGAGCGGCTCGTCCATCGCTACCCGCCGGCGGCGGGCACGCGGATCGCACGCGCGTGGGCCGGCCTGTACGACATGACGCCGGATGCGCATCCGATCATCGGGCCTGTGGGCGACGGGCTCTATGCGGCCTGCGGCTTCTCCGGACACGGGTTCATGCAGTCGCCGGCAGTCGGCCGTGCTGTCGCGCAGGAGCTCGTTCTCGGCGAGTCCGAGCTCGATCTCCAGCCTTATCGCCTCGATCGCTTTGCCGCGCGTGCGGTCTTTTCGGAAACGCTGGTCCTCTAGCTCAGTCGCAAGGCTCGGAGCGAAAGCTGCGGGGCGCCGGTCTGAAGACGATCGTGTGGCCGCGGGCACGGAATTCCGCGCGGCGAGGCGAGACCAGGCGCATCATGCCGCGCTGCTGCGGATTGTCGAGCCAGCGGGGCGGGTTGCCCGGTGTGCTCATCAATCTCGGACGCGTCACCCAGAGCCTTCCGTCGAAGTACGCATCGTTGACCCCGCAGTGGACGGGCAGGATGTACGAGTAATCGGTTCCGCGTCGGACTCCACGCGTACAGGGTGAGTTCCGGGCCCGAGGCGAGCAGACGTACCGCCCGAAGTCCAGGCGTGACGCGGTGGCCACCGGGTCGGGCGGAGTTGAGTGCGCTTTTGAGTGCTCGCACCCGACGGCTGCGAGCAAGATCAGTGACCCGAGCACGGCCTTCCTCCTGCTCACGCCGTCACGTCGGTTGCGGCAACCGCGCAATCAACGCCCTGACCGCGCCTCCGCAGGTCGTCTTCGGAGAGCTCGATCGTGTACATCGCTTTCCCTCCTGCCCCATGAGGGAGGTTCGTATTGCCGGTCGAGCGGCGCGCCGAAGGTGGCGAACTCGAGCCCTTCCTTGCCCGAGACCGGTAAGCGCGTCGCTGCCGGGTCCCTTCCCGCCCACGGCGCGCCGGACCTTCCGCACCATGCCCCCGGGGCCTTCCGCGTCGAGATCGTCCACGTCGGCGATGTCGTATCCGGCCACTACTCCTCCTTCTCTCGTTTGTCGAGGCGCTGCGCAAATGCTTGCCGAAGACGCTCGCCGTCGGCGAGCACCTGCTTGTAACGCGGCCGCCTCGGAGGTAGCTTCACGATCTTCACGTCTCGAGGAGGTTCGCCGTACGAGTGGTGGTAGGCCTCCGATTCCCCGAGCTCATGCAGCCGCTGCTTCGACTTTCTGTTGAAGAGCCTCATCACATGCGGAAGACGCCGAACGTCGTCTCGGGGATGGGCGCGTTGAGCGCCGAGGAGAGGCCGAGGGCGAGCACGCGCCTCGTGTCCAGCGGGTCGATGATGCCGTCGTCCCAGAGCCGCGCCGTCGAGTAGTACGGGCTTCCCTCGCGCTCGTACTTCGCGCGAATCTCGTCCGGGTTCGCGTCGCCCACCATTGCCAGCACCGTGGCGGCTTGCTCGCCGCCCATCACGGAGATGCGTGCGTTCGGCCACATCCACAGCTGGCGCGGCTCATAGGCGCGCCCGCACATGGCGTAGTTGCCTGCTCCGAACGACCCGCCGACGATCACCGTGAACTTCGGCACCCTCGCGTTGGCAACGGCCATGACGAGCTTGGCGCCGTCGCGGGCGATGCCACCCGCTTCGTACTCCTTCCCGACCATGAACCCGGTGATGTTCTGCAGGAACACGAGTGGGATGCGCCGCTTGGTCGCGAGCTCGATGAAGTGCGCTCCTTTTTGTGACGACTCGGCGAACAGGACGCCGTTGTTCGCCAGGATGGCGACCGGATAGCCCTCGATGTGCGCGAAGCCGGTGACGAGCGTCTCGCCGTAGAGGGCCTTGAACTCGTCGAAGCGCGAGCCGTCCACGATGCGGGCGATCACCTCGCGGGCGTCGGTCTGATGGCGGAAGTCCTCCGGGATCAGTCCGTAGAGCTCGGACGGATCGGCTGCCGGCGGTTCAGGCTCAGCTTGGACCCAGGGCGGCTCGGGCTTGCGTCCTTGCAGGTTGCGCACGATCTGGCGCGCCAGCGCGAGTGCATGCTCGTCGGAGATCGCGTAGTAGTCGGCGACGCCCGACTGCCTCGTGTGCACGTCGGCGCCGCCGAGCTCTTCGGCGGTCACATCCTGCCCCGTCGCGGCTTTCACGAGGGGCGGGCCGCCGATGAAGATCGTGCCGGTGCCGCGCACGATGATCGTCTCGTCAGACATGGCCGGTACGTAGGCGCCGCCCGCGGTGCACGACCCCATCACGACGGCGATCTGCGGAATGCCCTGCGCCGACATCTGCGCCTGGTTGAAGAAGATGCGGCCGAAGTGGTCGCGGTCGGGAAAGACTTCGTCCTGCAAGGGCAGGAAGGCGCCGCCGGAGTCGACCAGGTAGATGCAAGGCAGATTGTTCTGCGCCGCCACCTCCTGGGCCCGCAGGTGCTTCTTGACCGTGAGCGGGAAGTACGAGCCGCCCTTGACTGTCGCGTCGTTCGCGACGAGCACGCATTCACGGCCTTCGACGACGCCGATGCCGGTGACGATGCCTGCTGCGGGTGCCTGGCCCTCATATAGCTCCCACGCGGCGAGCGCGTTCAGCTCGAGGAAGGCCGCGCCGGGATCCACCAGGCGATCGATGCGCTCCCTGGCGGTGAGCTTCCCGCGTGAGCGGTGGCGCTCGGTCGCCTTGCCCCCGCCGCCGCGGGCGATCTCCGCTGTGCGCTCGCGCAACTCGGCAACCAGGCCTTCCATGCGCAGACGCCGGCGGCTGAACTCTTCCGACTCGCGTTCGACCTGCGAGGTGAGGACGGCCATTGCTTTGAGCCTATCGCGGGGCGGGGCGGCCTGATACCGCCACGGAGTGCCGGGAGGTGCGGGGTCTAGGCTCCTGACCGTGATCGTCGCCCATCTCGACCTGGACGCCTTCTTCGCAGCCGTCGAGGAGCTCGAGGATCCCTCCCTCAGGTCGAAGCCGCTCGTGGTCGGGGGCGACCCGCATGGACGGGGTGTCGTCGCGACCGCGAACTACGTCGCGCGGGAGTTCGGCATTCACTCGGCGATGAGCTGCGCCGAAGCGCTACGGCGCTGCCCGCAAACGGTGTTCGTGCGGGCCCGCCATTCCCTCTATCGCGAGTACTCGCAGCACGTCTGGGAGACGGTGCGCGGAATCGTTCCCACCGTGGAGAGGACCGGGCTCGACGAGGGGTACCTCGACATCGGCGAGGTCGCAAAGACGTTTCTCGAGGCGCGCAAGGTCGCTGAAGCGGTTCAGACGGCCGTTCGCGCTGCCACGAGCCTCACGTGCGCGCTCGGTGTCTCGACGTCGAAGGTGGTCGCGAAAGTCGCGAGCGACCATCGGAAGCCCGGCGGGCTGACGGTGGTGCCGGCTGGTCAGGAAGGGAGCTTCCTGGCGCCCTTCGACGTGCGCCGGCTTCCCGGCGTCGGTCCAAAGGCGGAAGAGCGCCTACTCGCCGCGGGGGTCGCGACGATCGGGTCGCTGGCCATGCTGGGCGACGTCGAGCTCCGCCGCGTGCTTCCCGGCAATGTGGGGCGCGTTCTGCACGACCGGGCACGCGGGATCGATCCACGCGGGCTCGAGCACCAGACAGTGCGCATCTCGATCAGCGTCGAGAACACCTTTGAGCGGGACCTGACCGATCGCGCACTCCTGCACGCGGAGCTGCGTCGCATGGCCGGCCGCCTCTCGGAGAATCTGCGGCGGACGGGACGGACGGCGCGCACCGTCTCGACGAAGCTCCGCTACACCGACTTCTCCATCCGTACGCGCTCGACTTCTTTGCGCGTCGGCATCGACGAGCCGGCAAAGATCGGAGAGCTTGCTTGCGCGCTGCTTGATCGCGCGCTTGCAGACCGCCCCGGTGCGCTTCGTCTCGTCGGGGTCGGCGTTTCTGGGCTGACCAGTCACCAGCAGCTCGCGCTCGTCTGATTCGTTCCCACTTTGCGGGGAAGCCTGTGCGGCTCGGCGCCGAACGCTCTACACTCGAACGCGGAGGCGCACGACGATTCGCTGCGGTCCTAGCCCGCGGATCCGGCGTGTGCCCAGAGGCCAACTCGACAAGTGAGGAGAACAGTTGCCGCGTCTGGACGTTGGCAAGACGACGCCTGATCCGAAACGGGACGAGCAGCACCCGCCTGGAAAGTTCGTCTCGGACCAGCATGAGGCCGACTGCTCGCGCTTCCTCCAAGACGTCAAGGAATCCATCCGTCGCCGGTCCGAGCTCGGTCTCGGCCGCGAACGCTGAGGCGCGCCCAGGACTCAGCTGCCAGCAGGGGCACGAGCGCCGCGCTGCCGACGACGACGGACGCGACCACCCGTTCCTTCGTGGAGTCGAGGTACCCGCTGTACTCGAAGTGGGAGATCACGTAGATCCAGCTCAAGCCCAGCCACGCGACGATGGTCCAGACGAGCGCGAAGAGAGGTAACGCGCGCAGCCCGGTCAGCACGGCGGCGACGAGCAGCACGGCGAAGATCGGCATCAGCAGGCCCCATTGCTGTGGATCGAGCATCTGGCCGGCGAGCGTCCTGAATGCGATCGGCGCGACTCCGAATCTGCCGTGCAGATGCTCGAAGTCGAAGCTGTCGCCGAGGCTGTAGTTGATGTCCCGAAGGTCGTGGCTGTGGACGTAGATTCGCCAGGGAAGCAGGAGCAGGGCGTCGATCGCGGCCGCGACTGCCAGCGCACGCCAACGTGTGTGGGCGGCCACGAGTAGACCGAGGAAGACCGCGAGGACGAATAGTGAGCCCTCGTTCTTCGTCAGCAGCGCGCCGGCGAAGCAGAACGTCGCAAGCGCCAGTGCCCAACGTTCGTTCGTGATCACCCAGCGGCCTGCTCCCGCGACGCCGACGCCGAACACGAGTGCGAGCGGGAGGTCGGCGTAGGCGGTGAGCAGCTGGTCGAACACCGCGGGGGCCAGCGCCAGGGCCAAGAGTGAGAGCCAGAGGATGACGGCAGGCACGCGGTCGCGCAGGACTGCGAAGAGCGCCAGCAGTGCCGCGACAAGGAAGAGCAGGAACTGCACGTGCACCAGTCGGGTGTCGAACGCGCCCATCGCGCGAAAGTCGACCGCCTCGAGAGAGGGAAGCAGCAACGGGTAGTCGAGGTTCGCGAACTGGTAGGAGGCGCCCGCGAACACCACCGGATCGGCCCAGCCGAAGGCGTAGAGCGCATGACTCTTGAGCGTCCAGATCGCCCACGCGTCGTAACGATTCAGCGGCGCAACCCGGAAGGCCCGCCCGTAGTCGATGATCAGCACGACCAGAGCGGCGAAACCGACCGCGTCGATCCAGTTTGGCCGGCGCCAGCCCGGGCGTTCAGTGCCGTTCAGGCGCCAGGCACAGAACCCGACCGACAGAGCGGCCAGGACCCCGAGCCCGATCCAGCCAAAACTCACATGCACGAGTGCAAGGTGGGCGGAGACGATCCCCACGAGCAGGATGCCGCACAAGTAGGCGAGCCCGCACCGGAAGACGAGCAGGCGCCACGACCGCGCGACGCCGAGCAGCGGCAGCACGCCGAGGCCGGCAACGAGCATCAGCGCATTCGCGCCGAGCAGCGCGGACATTCTCATCGGAACCGATAGTGAAAGACGTGATCCGCCTGCTCGACCTGGATCGCGGGGAGAAAGTAGAACGCCGCATAGGCGCGAACGACTGCGCCCCGGGTGATGAACAGCCCCTTGGCGCCCGGCGGGACGTCCACTGCGTAGCGCTCTCGCGGCCGCAGTTGCAGCCGGAACGCGTCGAATGCCGCCGCGTCGAAGGCGAGCCGGTCGCCGGCGGCGTGCATTCGCTCGGCCGACGTGAGCTTCGAGTCACGCGCGACGGATCGTGCGACATGGTGCCGGACCTCGTTCCCGCCGATCAGCGCCGATGCGGCAAGCGCTGCGACGAAGACGGCGGCTGCGACAACCGTCAGCCGAACAGGCGGACGCTCAGAAGGACGCGGACCGCCTTGAAGCCGTCCCTCCATGTGATCTTCTTCCCCTCTGCGTAGGTGCGGCCGTAGTAGGCAATCGGAAGCTCGTACACGCGCAGCTTCTGCTTGCAGATCTTCGCCGTGATCTCGGGCTCGATGCCGAAGTCGTCCTGACGGAGGTCGAGTGAGCGCAGGATTTCCGTGCGGAACACCTTGTAGCCGGTCTCCATGTCCGAGAGCGTCGTGTTGTAGAGGATGTTCGTCAGCAGGGACAGGAAGCGATTGCCGACGAGATGCCAGAACAGGTACGCACGCTGAGGCTTGCCGCCCGACAGGCGTGACCCGTAGACCACGTCCGCGCTCCCGCGGGTGATCGGCTCGATCAATGCCGGCACGTCGGCCGGGTCGTACTCGAGGTCGGCGTCCTGGATGACGCAGATGTCGCCGTCGGCGTGGGGGATCGCCGTGCGCAAGGCCGCACCCTTGCCGCGGTTCTCCTGGCGGACGAGGACGACGTTGTCGCGCCCGCTCTGCCAGCTCTCGACGAGATCGCCCGTGCCGTCGGTCGAGCCGTCGTCGACGACCACGATCTGCTGCTCGAAGTCGAGCGCGGAGACGCGGTCGAGTATTTCGACGATCGTCGCCGCCTCGTTGTAAGCGGGCACTAAAAATGAGACGCGCACGGCGGCGAGCCTACCGTGAAGGCGAGATGGGAAAGCCCCTCTGACCGAACATCCCCATCCCGCCGCCAAGTAGATGCCGTTGTGGCGGGGCT
>JALYST010000125.1 GCA_030854665.1 Actinomycetota bacterium | reverse complement strand
TTTGAGCCACCTTTACACGGCTCTAAAGAGGCGTTTCCTAGGGTAAAGGCGAAATTGCCTAGACCACGACCGTGAGGGGGAATCACATGAGTGTGCTCAAGAGGTTCAGGCCGTCGCCGGCGATGGTCATCGCGTGCCTGGCGCTGTTGCTGGCGCTCGGTGGAACCGGTTACGCGGCGATCAAGCTGCCGCGCAACAGCGTCACGACAGTGCAGGTGAAGGACTTCAGCCTGCTCGCGCGCGACTTCAAGCGCGGCCAGGTGCCCGCTGGTCCGGTGGGCCCGACAGGCCCGGCCGGTCCCGCCGGGCCGGCAGGACCCGCAGGTGCGAGCGGCTCGGCGTCGGTGAAGTGGGCGCTCGTGCGCTCCGACGGCGGCATTGCCGCGCAGTCGGGCGGGATCACGCTCGCAGCGAAGCCGAGCGCGGGGACCTACATCCTGAGTGTCGGCAGTGTGGTGGCCGGCAAGCCGATTCTCGCTTCGGCCGCGTACGCAGCTGACGCCTCGGATCAGCGGGGCGAGACCGCCGCCGGCCCGTGCAGCGGCGGCAGCGAAGGCAGGACGTGCCCCACCTCCAACACCACAAGCAGCATCTTCGTGGAGACACGCAACAGCGCCGGCGTCCCCGCGGATCACGCCTTCTACGTCGCAGTCATCGGCTAGCGACACGACCTCGCGGCCGCGACTTCAGCCGGAGTCGCGGCCGCTCCGTCCGCCACAAGGGAGGCGTGGCGAGCCCTGGCGAGGTGGCCTGGCGCATCGAGCGCACGTAGACTGTGCTGCCGCGCCGCAGCTCCAATGTCTCGATCTGTTCGCACGTTTGTCGCATCTGCTCTCCTTCTCAGTCCACTGAATCGGTGGACCAGAAGGACAAGGACAGCGGACGTCAGCTGGGAGCCGCAGGCCGTTCCATAGAATCGGTTGGGTGAGCCCTTCCACCCTCGGCGCCGGCGGCCGAACGTACGAGATCTTCCGGTTGGAGTGCGCCGAGCGGCTCCCGTACACCCTGCGGATCCTGCTCGAGAACGCGCTCCGGCACGGCGAGGAGGAGGACGCCGAGGCGCTGCGCCGCTGGCAGCCGACGGCCGAGCCCTCGGACGAGATCTCGTTCCGGCCTGCCCGCGTCCTGCTGCAGGACTTCACCGGCGTGCCGGCGGTCGTCGATCTCGCGGGGATGCGGAACGCGATGGCCGACCTCGGGGGCGACCCGTCCCGGATCAATCCGCAACTCCCCGCCGAGCTCGTCATCGACCACTCGGTGCAGGTGGACGAATACGGATCGGCGCGGGCGATGTTCCGCAACGCCGAGCTGGAGTTCGAACGAAACCGCGAGCGCTACGCCTTCCTACGCTGGGGACAGACGGCCTTCGACAACTTCAAGGTCGTCCCGCCGAACACGGGGATCGTCCATCAGGTCAACCTCGAGTTCCTCGCGCGCGTGATCGAGACGCGCGACGGCCAGGCGTTCCCGGACACGCTCGTCGGCACGGATTCGCACACGACGATGATCAACGGGCTCGGCGTGCTCGGCTGGGGTGTCGGCGGGATCGAGGCCGAGGCGGCGATGCTCGGCGAAGCCGTGTCGATGCTCGTGCCGGAGGTCGTCGGCTTCAAGCTCACGGGCTCGCTGCCCGAGGGCGCGACCGCGACCGATCTCGTCCTGACGGTGACGCAGCTGCTGCGAAAGGCGGGCGTGGTCGGGAAGTTCGTCGAGTACTTCGGGCACGGGCTCGTCGGGCTCCCGCTCGCGGACCGGGCGACGATCGGGAACATGTCGCCGGAGTACGGCGCGACCTGCGGCTTCTTCCCCGTTGACGACGAGACGCTCAAGTACCTGAGACTCACGGGACGGGACGACGAACGTCTCACACTCGTCGAGGCGTACTGCAAGGAGAACGCGCTCTGGCACGACCCCGATCACGCGCCCGAATACTCGCAGATCGTCGAGCTCGACCTGTCCACGGTGGAGCCGTCACTCGCAGGGCCGCGCCGGCCGCAGGACCGTGTGCCTCTGCGGGATGCGAAACGCTCGTTCCTCGACGCTCTCGAGAGCTTCGGCGTCGACTACGGCAACGAGCACGACGAGGCGGTGGCGGAGTCCTTCCCCGCCAGCGACCCGCCCTCGACCGTCGATCCCGGCCACGGCGAGCCGATGCCCGGCGTGAAGGTGCCCGTTGCCGGAGTCGCGATGCTGGAACAGCAGACGCCGATGGCGGTAGCGGTGGGCGGGGAGGAGTTCGAGCTCGAGCACGGGTCGGTGGTGATCGCCGCGATCACCTCTTGCACCAACACCTCCAATCCGCAGGTGATGATCGGAGCTGGCCTGCTGGCGAAGAAGGCCGTCGAGCGTGGCATGCGCCGCAAGCCGTGGGTCAAGTCGAGCCTCGCACCCGGATCGAAGGTCGTGACGGAGTACTACGACCGGGCCGGCTTGACGCAATACCTCGACGAGCTCGGCTTTCAGACGGTCGGGTACGGGTGCACGACGTGCATCGGGAACTCCGGCCCGCTGCCGGAGGCAATCTCCGCCGCGATCGTCGAGGGCGACCTCGTCGTCTGCTCCGTCCTGTCCGGGAACCGCAACTTCGAGGCACGCATTCATCCCGAGGTGAAGGCGAATTACCTCGCCTCGCCACCGCTCGTGGTGGCGTATGCCCTCGCGGGACGCATGGACGTCGACCTCGTCAACGAGCCGGTCGGTCAGGACGAGGACGGTGACGACGTCTACCTTCGCGACCTGTGGCCGAGCGCCGAAGAGATCCAGGAGACGATCACGCGCGCGGTGCGCGGCGAGATGTTTACGCGCACGTACGCGGATGTCTTCACCGGCGATCCGGCCTGGCGCGAGCTGCCGATTCCCGAAGGTGATCTCTTCGCCTGGGATCCTCAGTCGACGTACGTCCGGCAGCCGCCCTACTTCGAGGGGATGTCACCCGAGCCCCAGCCGGTCGAGGACTTCGGTGGAGCGCGCTGCCTCGTGATCGTCGGCGACTCGGTGACCACGGACCACATCTCCCCGGCCGGCGCGATCAAGCCGGACTCCCCGGCCGGCGAGTACCTCGTCGAGCACGGCGTCGAGCGGAAGGACTTCAACTCCTACGGCTCCCGTCGCGGCAACCACGAGGTGATGGTGCGCGGCACCTTCGCGAACGTCCGGCTGCGGAACCTGCTCGTGCCGGGCTCGGAGGGAACGTGGACGGTCCACATCCCGAGCGGCGAGGAGATGACGATCTACGACGCGGCGAACAGCTACATCGCGGAAGGGACCCCGCTCGTGGTGATCGCCGGCAAGGAGTACGGCTCCGGCTCGTCACGCGACTGGGCCGCCAAAGGGCCGAACCTGCTCGGCGTGCGCGCGGTGATCGCCGAGTCGTACGAGCGGATCCACCGCTCGAACCTGCTGATGATGGGGATCTGGCCGCTGCAGTTCCTTGAGGGCGAAACACCGACGACGCTCGGTTTGACCGGGCGCGAAGAGTTCTCTGTCGAAGGCGTCGAGAACGGGAACGCCGACGAAGTGACCGTTCGCGCCGATGGCAAGGAGTTCCGTGCCCGCGTGCGGCTCGACACCCCGCGCGAGCGGGAATACTTCAGCCACGGCGGCATTCTGCAGTACGTCCTGCGCCGCCTCCTTTAGACCTGACACTTCCTACCACTGTCTTGGGGTCAGACCCCAAGACAGTGTCTCTAGGCGGCGCGGCCTTTTGAGGCGTGGGTGAGACCGCGAAAGCTCGCTGCGACGCGCGCGACCGCTTGCGGCGTCGCCAAGCCGCTTCAGCTTGTTCAGGCTCAGCGCCACAGGACGACGCGCGTCGTGATGACTGCCGACCAGGCCGTGGCGGCCAACTCCAGCGCGAACAGCACGACCGCCAGGTCGCGCAAGGCGCGGTGAGGCGACAGCACCCATGACAACGCCAAGGCGACGTCGGCGAGGCCGAGGAGGAAGGCGCCGAGGATCCAGCTCCCTGCGCGCCGGAAACCGGCCGTCGCGGCGGCCGGCGCATCACCCGCGAAACGACTGGAACGCCGAGATCGAAACGCCCAGGAACACGAGCAACAATCCGGCCAAACCGGCCGCGGCGCCGAAAATCGCGGGAACGACCTCCACTTCCTCAAGGTAGCCAAGGCCTCGGAAGGCGGTTACAGTCGCCAGATGCGACTCGGTAAGGACAGCAAGGTCGAGCTGATCAAGAAGGTTCCGCTCTTCTCGAAGCTCTCGAAAAAGGAGCTCGAGGAGGTCGCCCACATCGCTGACGAGCTCGACCTTCCCAACGGGAAGGTCATGGCCCAGGAAGGCGACCGCGGCCGCGAGTTCTTCGTCCTGCTCGAGGGCGAGGCGGACGTGACGAAGGGCGGCAAGAGCATCAACACGATGCACGAAGGCGACTTCTTCGGCGAGATCGCACTCGTTACACAGATGCCGCGCACTGCGAGCGTCACGGCGACCACGGACGTCCGCGTCCTCGTGATCACCGAACGGGACTTCGGCGCGCTGCTGAAGCACTCGCCCGAGGTCGGCCGCGGCGTCGCGGAGGCGCTGGCCGAGCGGGTCGCCCCGCACCTACCGGTCTAGCCGCAGCTCTAATCCGTCCGAAGCAGGCGGGCCTGCGTGGCCTTGAAGCTCGCCACGACGGACTCTCCGGGGCGAAGTGCGAGCCGCTCCGCCGAGGCCGCCGTGATCTCAGCTGTGAGGAACGGCAGCCGCACGCGGACCCGATTTCCCACCTGAACGAGAGAGACGATCTCGCCGCCGAGGTGATTCAGGGCCGAATCGTCGGCGGCGACGCGCGCTAGCGACACGTCCCACGGGTAGACCACGAGCGCCGCGCGACCCCGGGCCTCATCGGTCGAGTACACGACCCGCTCCGCGTCGAGGTGGAACCGTGTCAGCCCGTCCGGTCCGCTCTCGGCGATGCCGTCGAGGACGTTGGCGCCGGCGAACTCGGCCACGAACGGATCTGCGGGCGAGCCCAGGAGCTCCGCGGGCGTGCCGAGCTGGCGCAGCCGGCCCTCGACGAGAACTCCGACCCTGTCCGCGAGCGCGGCCGCATCCTCGAAGTCGTGCGTGACGAGAAGCGCCGGCAGCGCGAGCTCGCGCAGCAGATCGTGCAGCTCCGCCCGCACCTTCCCTCGTGTGTGCGGATCGAGCGCCGCCATCGGCTCGTCCAGGAGGAGCACACGCGGTTCCCGAGCGAGGGCACGGGCGAGCGCGACGCGCTGCCGCTCACCCCCGGACAGCTCGGACGGCTTCGCGCCGGCGAGGTGTTCGATTCGCAGGCGCCGCAACAATCCGTCCGCGCGACCTCCGCCGAAGGTGACGTTCTGCTCGACGTTCAGATGAGGAAAGAGTGCGTACTCCTGGAACACGAAACCGACCGAGCGCTCCTCGGGACGGCGGTCGATCCGGCGTTCGTGATCGAACCAGACGTCGTCGGCGCATGCGATAGTGCCACGCACCGGCCGCGCGAGGCCCGCGATCGCGCGCAGCGCCGACGTCTTGCCCGCGCCGGAGGGGCCTACGAGCGCGACCGTCTCCGGCCCCACCTCGAGCGCTAGCTCGAGATCGAAGGCGCGAAGCGGGAGCGAAAGATCGACGCGAAGCGAAGCCATCCGTAGAGCTTCAGGGTGACGAGGAGGAGCGCACCGACGACGATGAACAGTGCGCTGATCGCGAGAGCGGTGTCGAAGTCCTGTTCGAACTGCGCATAGATCGCCAGGGGGAGCGTTTGCGTCACTCCCTGCAGGCTGCCGGCGAAGATGATCGTCGCGCCGAACTCGCCGAGACCGCGCGCCAGCGCGAGGGCGGAGGCCGCTCCGAGCCCTCCGGCGGCGAGCGGCAACGCAACGCGTAAGAAAACGCGCGCCGGACCGGCGCCCAGCGTGCGTGCCGCGTCGACAAGCGTCCCGTCCACCGCCTCGAACGCCGCAATCGCGCCGCGGAAGTAGAAGGGGCTCTCGACGAAAGCGACGGCGATCACGACTGCTGCCTGCGTGAACGGGATCTGAACGCCGACCGCGTCGAATTCGCTGCCGAGCAAGCCCGTGCGCCCGAAAGCAGCGAGGAGCGCGATTCCCGCGACCGCGGGCGGCAGGACCAGCGGGAGCTCGATCAGAGTGAGGACAACACCACGGCCGCGAAAGCGTCGCCGTGCGAGCAGGTACGCCGCCGGAGTTCCGATCAGAAGCACGGCCACATGTGCGATCGCGCTCGTCTTGATGCTGACCAGCAATGCGTCGCGCGTGACGCCGTGTCCGAGCGCGCCGAAGAGATCGGCCGGAGGGACGCGAAGGAAGATGGCCGCGATCGGCAGGAGCAGAAATGCGAGCGCGAGCGCCGTCGCGACCGCGAGCAGGGCGGCGAAGAGGGCTCTCAACGCTGTTCCGGCAGTCCGAAGCCGGCCTGCTTGAGCAGGAGCCGTCCACGCTTGGAGAGGATCTTGGTCACGAACGCCTTCGCAGCCGGCGGTCGGGAGCTCGACTTCACGACCGCGATCTCGTAGCGGATCGGGGGCTGCGCCCAGGTTGGCAGCCCAAGAGAGCGTGTACGCGAAGCGACCGGCTTCGCGTCCGTGCGGTAGACGAAGCCCGCGTCGGCCTCACCGAGCGCGACCTTCGCGACGATGCCCTTGACGTCCGTCTCTTCGCTGACCACGTTCCTGCTCACCTCGGCGGCGATACCGAGTGCGTCGAGAAGCTGCCGCGTATACGTCCCGATCGGGACGGTGCGATCTCCGATGACGATCTTCACTCCCTCGCGACGGAGGTCGTACACCGTGCGGATGTGCGCCGGATTTCCCCGGGGCACCAGCACGATCAGCTTGTTCGTCGCGAAAACGACCGGCTTGCGCACGATGCCGTTGCGAAAGAGAAGTTCGGGTTGCTTCGGGCTCGCGGCCGCAAAGAGGTCGGCGGGCGCCCCCTGCTGGATCTGGATGGCCAACTGGTCGGAGCCCGCGAAGCTGTAGCGCGGCCCCTTGTCGATCCGCGGCAGGACCTCGGTCAGCGAGGCGGCGGCGAAGACGGTGATCGGCGTCCCCCCGGAAACGGATGCAGGCAGTGCCAGCGCGGCGAGCATCACCGCAAGCAGGCGCTTCATCGCTCGACCATGACCGAGGTCGCCTTCACGACCGCAGTCGCGGAGACCCCGGGCCTCAGGCCGAGACCCTCCGCCGACTCGCGCGTGATCACTGCGACGAGCCGGCCGCCTTTCGTCACGTCGACCTCGACCTGGGCGAGCAGCCCGTCGATCTTCACCTCCCGGACGACACCCTCCAGGCGGTTCCGGGCGCTGAGCGTCTTGCGATTCTCGCCGCGCAGGCGCTCGATCTCCCGGGACGGGACGACGCGGCGGTTGGCCGAGTCACGCTGAACGCGGATCCGTCCCTGCCGGTCCCAACGACGAAGCGTGTCGAGGCTAATACCGAGCGCGCGCGCCGCCTCACCCGCCGTGTATGTGCGTGCCACGGGCCGGCACGCTACTGCATATGCATTACCTAGGCAAGTTGGCTACGGCGTGGCGGCGTCGACGGCATACCCGAGCCGGTTCAGCGCTTGTATGGCCGCTCTGCCTTCCTTGATCGCCTCTGTCTCACCAAGCTTGCCCAGCGCCTCCCGAGCCTTGACGATGCTCACCCTGCGCGCTTCCTTCACGGGCTCGAGGGCGTCGGCCAGGTCGCCGAACGCCTGCGCGAGGCGCTTGTTTGCAGCGCGGGCGTCTGCCGGCGGCTGGAGGCCCCCGAGCTCCTTCTCGCCGTCGCGGAGCGCTTCCTGAAGGTCGGTGACGGCACCGTTGAATTCGGAGATCGTGATCACTTTGCCGAGCTGCTGCCCGGCGAGCGTGACCGCCCGACCGGTCTTCTGCAGGTGGGTCTGGTACTCCGCCTTGGTCACGGTCTTCGGACTGCTTCCGCAACCCGCGAGGGCCACCAAGAGCGCCGCGAAGGACAGAGCAAAGAGACGTGCCGACATCATCGGCCCGCTACCCTAGCGACGCCGGGGTGCGCTGCGACGGCAGCGCTGAGATCACACCCGTGGAACCTGATCTGGTTAGAACCAGCGAAGGGAGCGATCGCATGCAGAGCACGCCACAGTGGGGAATCGAGCCGGTGCCGGAGCGCCTGCGGGTCCTCGGTTTCATGGACACGACGCTGCTCTGGACGAACCTCGGCATCTCGCTGCTGGTGCTCGTCCTCCCGGCCTACTTCGACCTGCCGCTAGGCGACGCGCTTGCGGCCACGCTCGTCGGGGCGTTGATTGGAAACTCGATGCTCGCAGTCGCCGCGCTCATCGGGGCTGACGCACGCGTGCCAACGATGGTGCTGCAGCGTGCGCCACTCGGACGCCGTGGCTCATATCTGCCGACCGCGCTCAACGTGCTCCAGTGCCTCGGCTGGGCCATCTTCGAGTTGATCGTGATCGCGACCGCAGCCGGTCTGCTGTGCGACAAGCTCTTCGGCTTCAAGGGCGTCTGGATCTGGAAGCTGGTCTTCGGCGCGGTGGCCGCCGTGCTCGCACTCATCGGTCCCGTCGGATTCGTGCGCCGCTTCGTGCGCAAGTTCGCCATCTGGGCCGTCCTCGCCTCGGTGATCTATCTCGCCTGGTGGATCGCCGACGGGGCGCACCTCCAACGGATCTGGTCGGAGGGCGGGCACAAGGGATCGTTCTGGCTCGCAGTCGACACGGTCGTTGCGGTCACGGTCTCGTGGGCGCCGCTGGTCGCGGACTACACGCGCTTCTCGCGAGACCGACGCAGCGCATTCTTCGGCGTGGGCCTCGGTTACCTCCTGCCGACACTGTTCCAATTCGGCTTCGGCTCCATCCTCGTCCTGTCGCGCGACGTCGACCCGAATCGTCCCGAGTTGATCCTGATCGCGATTGCCGGCGGGGGGCTGGCGGCGGCCCTTGCTCTGCTCGCCTTGACGGTCGACGAGACGGACGAAGCCTTCGCCAATGTGTACTCCGCCGCCGTTTCGACGCAAAACCTCTTCCCACGGATCTCGCAACGCGCGCTGATCGGCGGCGCCTCCGTGCTCGCGACCGGCGGGGCGCTCGCAATCGACATGCGCAGCTACCAACGCTTCCTGTTGTTGCTCGGCGCGGTGTTCGTCCCTCTGCTCGGCGTGCTCATCGCCGACTGGCTGCTCGCCGGGGCTCACTACACGCGGCCTCACGTCTTCGAGGGGCCGGCCTTCCGCCCGGCCAACATCGGCGCGTGGCTTGCGGGCTTCCTCGTGTACGAGTGGCTGTACCAGCCGACCGATCTCGGTTTCTGGAGTGAGTGGATCAGCCACCTGCCGACACCGTCGTACCAGTTCGGCGCCTCCGTGCCGAGCTTTGCGGTCGCCTTCCTGCTGACGGCTGCTGCTGTGACGCTAGGCTCGTCGCGTGCCGCCGCTCGCGCTGGTCGGGAATCTCTCCCGGGACGTCGTTGACGGCGGAGAGCCGCGCATCGGCGGCGCGCCGTACTACGCAGCGCGCGCCTGGCGTGTACTCGGTGCGCGCGGCACGATCTTCACGCGCAGCGGGCCCGAAGACCGAGTCGCCTATACACGCCATCTAACCGCCCTCGGGCTTCCGGTCGTCTCCCTCGATGGTACGACGACCACGTCGTTCTCCTTCCACTACGAGGGCGACACACGAATCATGACTGTCGTGCAAGCGGGCGACCCCTGGACACCGAGGGACGCCGAGGTCGTGCCGCCGGGAGGTTGGATCCACATTGCGCCGCTGCTGCGATCGGACTTCCCTGCCGAAACGCTCGCGGTCTTTGGGCGCGGACGACACCTCTCACTCGACGGCCAGGGCCTCGTACGGGCCTCTGTGCCGGGGCCGTTGCGGCTCGACGCGGACTTCGATCCGGCAATGCTCGAGCACGTGCAGATCCTCAAGCTGGCCGAGGAGGAGGCGGAGGTTGTCGGCGCGATCGACAAGCTCGGCGTTCCCGAGGTGTTGGTCACGTACGGCGAGCGCGGCTCGCGCGTGTACTACAAGGGCCGTTCCGAAGAAGTCGGGGCGTGGCCGGTCGCGGTCGATCCGACCGGGTCCGGCGACGCCTTCTCAGCTGCCTACCTCGCGGGTAGGGCTCAAGGTCTAGCCCCGGCGTCGGCGGCGCGGCAGGCGACTGGCGTCGTCGGGGCGCTGCTGACCGGAAGACTGACGTGACCGCCGCCGTCCGGACTGCGTCCGGAACGTATGTCGTGGACGTCGAAGCCGAGGAGGTGATCGGCGCGGGCGACGACTTCGAGTCGCCGCGCATCTCGGTCGAGCTTCCACGTGTCGTCGCAGCCGCAGCGGCGGGCGCCACCGTGGTCGCGGTCGTCGACCGGCGCCCGCCGCTCGCGATTTCGAATGACGCGGGCCGAACCTGGCGTGAAGCGGGCGGCGGCCTGCCCGCCGGCTTTGCGGTTGCGATCGACGAGGACAATCCGGACGTGATGCTCTTCGCGGGAAGGAACCGCCTCTACTTGTCTGAGAACGGCGGCATCTTCTGGCGCGCGCTCGTGCCGGAACTCCCTGAGATCGAAGCCGTGGCGTTCCTCTAGGTCGCGTCCAAGTCGCTCCCCTGTGGAACGCTCGTCACACTTTCGTCACGGTGTCCGACACCAGGACGTGGCCAAAGTGACGAGAGAGGAAACGGCTTGACTACAGCCACCGCACCGGATGCGGGACTCTGTGGTGACGCGAACGACACGGTGTCCGACACCAAGACGTGGCCGTAGGAGGCCCGTCGGCTTCAGAGGCGGAACTCGCCGCGCGCGACGACGACTGCAGACCCGCCGACCTCGACACGTTCGATCTTCTCCGGCGATCCGTCCACACGCACGTACAACGTCGACGGCCTGCCGATCTCGGCGCCCTGCGACACCTCGACTTCCTGGCCGAACTCGATTCGGCCGTGACGTGCCAGATGGATGCCGAGCGGTCCGCATGCCGAGCCCGTCGCCGGATCCTCGTTAACACCGCTCGCCGGTGCGAACATCCGCGTCTTCCAGTTCGTCCCCGAGCCCGCGAAGCAGTTGACACCCAGGTGCGTGAGACGGGCGAGTGCGCCGAAGTCGGGCTCGAGCGCCGCGACCTCCGCTTCGCTTCCCAGCTCGAGGAAGATGTGATGCGGTCCCAGGTCGTAGGTCTCGACGGGAAGCCGCGAGCGCACGCCGAGTAGCTCCTGAAGCTCTTCGGCCTGTTCGAACGGCTCCCAGTTCGGGATCGGCTGCTGCATCCGGCCGAAGGTGATGCGGGCTCCTTCGCGCTCGAGCGTCACCGGGATGACGCCCGACCCGGTCTCGAGGCGGATCTCGACGAGCTGCAGGGGTGCCCCGAGGACGAACGCCGACCCGAGCACCGGATGTCCGGCAAAAGGCAGCTCGGTTGCAGGCGTGAAGATCCGAATCCGCGCATGGCCGCCGGCCTCGGGCGGCAAGACAAAGACCGTCTCCGAAAAGCTCATCTCGCGGGCGAGCTTCTGCATCGTCTGATCGTCTATCCCCCGCCCATCGGTGAAGACGGCGAGCTGGTTGCCGGCCAGCGGGACGTCGGTGAAGACGTCGGCGACCACGTAGCGGAGGGTGGTGGGCACAGACCGATCCTCTACGATGATTGGGTGGCCCGGCGGCTTCTTCTGCTCGTCGCCGCGGTTGCTGCGCTCTCGGGGTCGGCGCCGGCTATCGCGGTGGTCTCTGGCGAGCAAAACCTGTTGGTGATCAGAGCGACGTGGGGCCCCAAGCCCTTCGGCGACGAGGGGGTCAAGAATGTCCTCGACAAGGTCGACGCATTCTTCCGAGTGTCGTCGTTCGGCCGAGTGTCGTTCACAACCACCCTGACGCCGTGGCTTCGCGCCTACGACGCGGCTCCCGTGTGCAACCCGCTCACAATCGCCTACCCCGCCGACGACGCCGCGCGCGCGGCCGGCTACGACCCGTCGGCCTACGACAGGATCGTGTATGTCTTTCCCACGAACGAGTGCGGGTGGGCAGGATCGCGTTGGGGAAAGCGAGCGCTGCTGAACGGAGCGCTGACCGTGGCGAACACTGCACACGAGCTCGGCCACACGTTCGGACTACCTCATGCACAGGCGTGGTCGTGCGCTCCCAGGCCCTGCGGCGTCGTGAACTACGGCGATCCCTACGACACGATGGGCAGCGGCACCGGCGACTTCGACTCCTACGAGAAATGGCTGCTCGGGTGGATCACACGGGTAACGCACTTGTCGAAGCCCGCCGTCTACACGCTGGCCCCGATCGAGGCTCCGTCGGCCCAGGCCCAGGGGCTCATCGTCACGACGACACGCAACCGCTACTGGTTCGAAGTACGGCGCGACCCGGTGCGCGACGGGACCGGCGCCGTGCTGATGCCGGGCGGCCTCCTCGTCCACTCCGGCCCGAGCCCAACCATCGCTCCCGGCATGTCGTCATACGGGGGCTTCTCTAACGCATTGATCCTGGACCCGGTAGGTCGTGGCAGACCATGGCTGAAAGCAGGCGACCGCTTCGGGGAGGCCGGAGCCTTCCGGATCGTGGTACTTCGCAAAGCAGGCTCGTCGTACAGGTTGCGCGTCGCCTGGACGGATAAGACGGCGCCCAAGCGGCCCGCAATCGTCTTTCCTGGAGCACATGTTCGCCACTGGGCGAATACAGAGGTGACGTGGCAGGATTCGACCGAGCGGGGGAGCGGCATTGCGGAATACCGGATTTCGATCGACGGCGCGCCCGCGGTCTCGGTAACGCAGAGCATCTACCCGGAGCTGAATGCGGCCCGCATCGCGGGCTTGCGCCGAGGCGCCCACACGATCACCATCATCGCGATCGATCGCGCCGGCAATCGCAGCCGACCTGCAATCCGTCGCTTCGTCGTGGGTGGCAGCTGACGCCGGGGGTTAACGTGCTCACATTGTGAGCGCGATCTCCGTCCGCGACCTCCGGAAGTCCTACGGGGCCTACGAGGCTCTTCGCGGCATCAGCTTCGAGATCAAGGAGGGCGAGGTCTTCGGCCTGCTCGGCCCAAACGGCGCCGGGAAGACAACAACGATCGAGATCCTCGAGGGCTACCGCACACGTGACGGCGGTGAGGTCGAGGTCCTGGGCTTCGATCCCGAGCGTGCCGGCTCCGCGTTCCGCGAGCACATCGGCGTCGTGCTGCAGCAGTCCCAGCTCTGGCCGAACCTGACGGTCGCGGAGACGCACCGGCTGTTTGCGGGGTACTACGAACATCCGCGCAAGGTCGACGAGGTAATCGCACTCGTCGGGCTCGCCGAGAAGCGGGATGCCCGCGTGAAGACGCTGTCAGGAGGGCAGAAGCGACGTCTCGACCTCGGCATTGCGCTCGTCGGCGATCCGGACCTGGTCTTCCTCGACGAGCCCACGACGGGATTCGATCCTGCGGCGCGGCGCGCAGCGTGGGACATGATCCGGGCGCTGCGTTCGCTCGGCAAGACAATCCTGTTGACGACCCACTACCTGGACGAAGCGGAGCAACTAGCCGACCGCCTGGCCGTACTGCGCGAAGGCGTGATCATTCGCAAGGGCACGCCCGCGGAGTTGACGGGAGGCTCGAGTGAGACCGAAGTCCGGTACCGCGAAGACGGACACGAGGTCGTGATACGCACGAGCGACCCCACCGAGCTGTTGCACCAATTGACGGCCGAGGCGCTTGCCGCAGGCCGGGAGCTGGAAGGCCTCTCGGTGCGCCGGCCGACTCTGGAAGACGTCTACCTGTCGCTCATCGCGGAGCACTCGGAGTGAGGCTCTTCCTGCATCAGCTGAAGTGGGAGCAGCGGCTGTTCTGGCGGAGCCGCGAGTCCGCGGTGTTCGTGTTCCTCTTCCCGATCCTGCTCTTCACACTGCTGACGGCCATCTACAACGGTCACATCTACGGCCGCCCTGCATCGTGGGCGCTCCTCGCCGGGATGATCTGCTACGGCGCAGCGAACACGGCGTTCTCGGGGCTCGGGATCACTCTCGTCTCCCGCCGCGAGCTCGGCATCCTGAAGCGAATCCGTGCCACGCCGCTCCCACCACCGGTGTATCTCACTGCGGTGCTCTTCTCGATCATGTTCGTGTTCGCGATTCAGGTGGCGTCGCTCTTCGCACTCGGCCGCGTGCTGAAGTCGACGCCCTGGCCGAACCACCTGCTCTCGCTCGTCTTAGCGCTTGCGCTCGGAGCTGCGGCGTTCGCGGCCCTCGGCCTGGCGATCACGGCGTTCATCCGCTCGCTCGAAGGCTCGTCGGCAGTCCTCAACGTAATCGTGCTGCCGATGGCCTTCCTCACCGGATCCTTCGGCCCGACCCGCAACTATCCGAAAGTGTTGCGCGCGATCGGCGACGTCCTTCCGCTCAAGTACCTCCTGGACCTGGTCAACGGTATCTACCTCCACGGCCACCAGATCTGGGACAAGCCCACTGCAGTAGCCGTGCTCGCGGGCTGGGGACTCTTCGGCCTGGCTGTTGCATTGCGCACTTTTCGGTGGGAGCCGCGAGAGGGTTAGCCCCGGCCCGGGGCGGTGATACTCCCCGTAATGCAGGTCGAAAACGTCATCGCCTTCGCCACCGAGCGGGAGCCCACGGGTCTCGAGATCCGGGTCAACTTCGGCGTCTTCGCAGGCCGCGACGCAACCTCGGCCGAGCTCGAGGAGCTCGGAAGGCTGCTCGTGCCCGAGGCCGGCGAGATCTCGATCGTCGGCGAGCAGCGCCACGAGATCTCGGAGGATGCCGAGGTGGTCCTGCACCAGGTCCGCGTGTCCGTCGCACCCGAGAACGTGCCGGACGATCCCGGCGAGCGGAAGGCGTTTTGCGAGCGGCTGGTCACGCTCGCGGAGATCTGGGCCCGCCAGTGCATCAACGAGCGCAGCTCCGAGATCTCGGATCTCTGAGCCGACCTAGGAGACGGGAAGCCGGAACCGGAGCGCCGGGCCGAGCGCGCTGCCCGCAAGCTTCCAAGTCACGCGATACGTGCCCGCGAACGTCAACGGATATTGACGCGCGTAGTTCACGCGCGATCCCCACGTCGAGCCGCCCTGCCGACGGACAGGGAAAGAGCGGCAGCGCTGCGCATAGTCCGGCGTGCTTCGTGGCGGGAGCCGGCGCACACAGAGGGTGTAGCGGGTGAAGTACCGGGCGGCGGTGGTGATCTCGAGTGAAATCTTGCCGCTCCGATTGAAAATTCCGGAGCAGACATCGCCGCTCGTGCTGCAATAGCTCGCAATCGTCTTGGGCTTGGGAGTCATGCTTCTCGCTCCCGGCGTCGCGGCGGCCAATACGAGCGGGACGACCGCGAGCACGATCGCTGCGAATCGCATCGGACTCAACGCCCTCTCGCTGCTCTCAGGGCCAGGCCGGCGACGCGCGTCGGTCGCCCGGCCTTCGAGATCACGTCGTCGAGCGCAGCGGCGAACTCCTCGAGATCCTCAGCAGACACGACGAGCGGCGGCAGACCCTTCAACACCGCCATGTCGTGACCCGCGACCTGGCTCAAGATGTGGTGCTCCGTGAAGAGCGGGACGACCACGAGCTGCGCGAAGAGCCCCGACTGCATGCGTTCCATCACGCGCCACGCCATGCTTCCGGATTCAGGCTCACCGAATTCCATCGCCCACATCAGCCCGAGGCCGCGTACCTCCTTCACGGCGTCGTGCGCTTCGACGAGCGGTCGCGTCAACTCGAGCAAACGCCGGCCGAGCCGCTCGGAGCGCTCCACCAGCTTCGCATCGTCCAGCTCGCGCAAGGTTGCGAGCCCGGCTGCCATCGCGAGGTCGTTCGGGGCGAAGGTGGAACCGTGGCTGACCGAGTGCTCGAGGGAGTCGAAGACTCCGTCGTACACGTGCTGCGCCATCAAGAGCGCGCCCACGGGCACGTAGCCGCCCGAGAGGGACTTCGCAACGGTGACGAGGTCGGGCTCGAGCCCCCAATGCTCGAATGCGAACAGCTTTCCCGTGCGGCCGAACCCGGTCTGCACCTCGTCGACCGCAAAGAGCGTCCCGTAGCGGCGGCAAAGTTGCTGAGCGCCTTCGAGATAGCCGTTCGCAGGCAGGTTCACGCCCTTGCCCTGAATCGGCTCGACGAGGAAGATCGCGACGTCTTCACTGCGCAGTTCCCGCTCGAGCGCATCCAGGTTGCCGAACGGAACCTGCGAGAAGCCCGGCAACAAGGGCCCGAAGCGTTCGACGAAGTGCGGATCACCGTTCGCGGAGAGCGAGCCCAGCGTCAGCCCGTGAAAGGCGTGGTCGGTCGAGATCACGCGCGAGCGCCGCGTCGCCGCGCGGCCGAGCTTGAGCGCCGCCTCGACCGCCTCCGTTCCCGAGCTGGTGAAGAGCACGCGCTCGAGTCTTGCGGGCGTGCGCTTCAACAGCTCCTCGGCGAGCAATCCAGGCAGGAGAGACACGCCCAGCTGCACCGAGCCGGGAGTATCGAGCTCGAGCGACTCGATCAGCGCAGCGCGCACGCGAGCGTTGTTCCGCCCGACGTTGAACATCCCGAATCCGCCCAGCAGGTCCAGGTACCGGGTGCCTTCCGAGTCGTACAGGTACTGGCCTTCCGCACGGGACCAGACGCGATCGAAGCCGATCGTCTTCAGCACGCGCATGAACTTTGGGTTGATCGTGCGCGCGTAGAGCTCGTACTCCTCGCCCGAACGCGCTTCGATCAGCTCGCGGATCACCGGCGGAGAGTACCGCCTCGAAAACGACAAGAGCCCTGCAGTGCAGGGCTCTTGGGTTGCGGGACTTGCGGCGCGGCTACTTGTCGTGGCCCTTGCCGCCGCCGCCCTTGCCGTGATCGGAGCTGCCGTGGCTGGAGTTACCACGGTCGGAGTTGCCGTGGCCGGAGGAGCTGGAGCTCCCGTGGTTCGAGGCGTGCTCTTTCTTCGGCTTCTTGGGCTTGTGCGACTTTGGCCCATGACTCGTCGTCGACGTCGTCGGCGTCGCCGGGGCGGCTTGCGCACACGCGCCCATCGTGTCGCCGTGCGCCACGTGCGCGGGAACAGCCGGGGCGGCGATGTTGATCGTGTGCTCCTTGCCGGACCCGGTGTTGTGGCAGACGCCCGTCTTCTCCTGGCCGTCGCTGGAGTCGCCCTCGGTGTCGTCGCCGGTCGTGGTGGTGGTCAGCGGCGTCGTCGTGGAGGTCGTGCTCAGAGTCGTCGAGCTCTGATGCTCGTTCTCTTCGGAATCCGAATCAAACTCGCTCTCTTCTGACTCCTGATCGTCGCCGGACTTTCCTTCGAAATCGCCGGTCGTCTGCGTCGAGGTCGTCCGCGACTCGGGCGTGCTCGTTATGGCCGTGCTCGGAGTGGAGTCGGCCGTGACCTGCGCAAGTCCGACGCCCGCGGCGGCGGCGAACGCGAGACCTACGAGCGCGCCGACCACAGAGCGGCGGGTGATGCTGCTAAATCGCTTACGCACTTCGGAATCCCTTCAAGGTGGGGAGCTTGGGCCTACGGTCGAACAGTCGCCATCCGCCAGCGAAACTTGCGCCGCGCTCCCTCATCCGAGGGACGGCTCTACAGTTCGGCCTTGTCCTTCGTACTCGCATGCCCGCCCGCGAGGACTTCCTGCACCCACTTCGGATGATGCTCCCACGCCCATTGGAGCTCCACGTCGCCGCGAACGATGCCACGCAGTGAATGCCGCGTTCGGGGATAGATCACCGAGAGATATAGATGGCCGGCTAGCAGGACGAGCGAGATCCACATCAATCCGTCGTGCAGCACGATCGTTCCCGCGAAACGGAATCGTGTGTCGCGCTCCCCGTACCAAAGGAGGATCCCAGAGACTGCGAAGAGCACGGCGAAGGCCGCCGTTACCGCCGCATTGAGCTTCTGGCCAGCGTTGAAGCGACCCTGCGTCGTCGGGTAGCGCCGTAACCAGAGGCGGTCGTCCAGGTCGAAGCCGTCGAGGTCGTTCAGCGTACGGCGCAATCCCTTACGGTCACCTAAGAGCACAACCGCGAGCAGCGCGAGCGCCCACGCGATCGCTGTGTAGAGGTGCACGTCCTTCACGAACGGGCGATTTCCGATCGATGCGAGCGACGGCAGGTACAAGACGAGCCCCGAGCCGAGCAGAATGAAGAACGCAGCCGCGTGGATCCAGTGCACCGCACGCTCGCTGCGCGAGAAGCGGTGTAGATAGGTCTTGCCACCGTCAGGCACGGTGGTCGATCCAGGCGTTGCGATCGTAGCCGCGGTTTTCCCAGTAGCCGTCAAAGGGTTGGTCGATCAGCGTGATCTGGTTCACCCACTTGACCCCTTTGTAGCCGTACATCTCCGGAATCACGACGCGCGCCGGCGCGCCGTGCGGTCGCGTCAGCGGCTTCCCATCCATCTCGTACGCGAGCATCGCGTCGCCGAGGCTCGTCTGATCCATCGTCAGGGAGTCGCTATAGGCCCCGTCCGCGGAGAAGAACCCCACCGCCCGCGCTGCCGGCAGCGGTCGCGCGATCGCAAGCAGATCGCGAAAGCGAACGCCGGCCCAGCGCACGTTCGAGACCGACCAACCGGTCACGCAATGGAAATCCGACACCTGCTCGGCTCGCGGCAGGGCGCGGAGATCGGCGTAGCTCAGCTCAACGGGGCGCTCGACGAGCCCGTCGATCTTCAGCCTCCAGGTGACCCGGTCGACGTGCGGAATCGACGTAACGCTGTAGATTCGCCACCCCGAGCGCACAAGACCGCCGAGTGGTGGAGGCAGAATTCCTGCGACCGGAAGCAGGACATCGCGCGCGACGTTCCACACCGCCGGGCCCCAGAAGAGCGAAGTCGCCCCGCCCGCGACCAGCGTGAGAAAGGTGCGGCGCCCATATGGGCGCGCGTCGTCAAGAGCTGGCTGCTCGATCTCCACAGTGTTCCGACATCGGCAGACGGGATTCGTTACAGGAGCAGAGGGCCAGGCGTCAGTGGTTCGTGACCGCGAGGAGCCCGGCGATACCGGCCGCGTAGAGCACGAGCACGGTCAGGGAATCCATGTCCATCCGGAACACCTGCCGGTGCGGGGCGCGTGATTAGTCCCCACCCTAGACGGCGCTCCCATCTCCTACTGTTGTTGCGGTTTTGCTCGCCGCGATCGGCTGCACTGCTCTTGCCGTGTTTCGTTCAGGCTGTGGAGTGCGGAATCAGGCGAGCAAGGCAGCCCGTCGGCGTCTACGCCGGCGACCGATCGGGGCAATGCTGCTTGCAGCGATACTCCGTAAAGAGTGAGCGGCATCGAGATTCTGATCGTCGAGGATGACCACGAGCTACGAGGTCTCCTCCTCCGCGGGCTCGCGGAGGAAGGGTTCCAGGCCTCGGGCGCGGCAACAGGACACGATGCGCTCGCCCATCTCGATGAGAGGACACCCGACGCTTTGATCGTCGACATCGGGCTCCCCGATGCCGACGGGCGCGACCTCACCCAGGCGCTTCGCGCGCGGGGCGTCTCCGCGCCCGTGCTGTTCCTGACGGCCCGTGACTCTTTGGCAGAACGACTTTCAGGCTTTGATGCGGGGGGTGATGACTACTTGACGAAGCCTTTTGCGTTCGCGGAGTTGCTCGCCCGGCTGCAGGCGCTCCTGCGTCGCGCGGGGGCGGATGGGACGATCGAAGCCGCCGGGTTGATCCTCGATCCGGTGAGGCACGCCGTCGAGAGTGCCGGAAGCTCGCGGGCGCTCACCCCGACAGAGTTCAGGCTGCTCGCCCGCCTTCTCGCGCGCCCTGGCGAGACTGTCCGCCGGCGTGACCTCATCCGCGCGGGTTGGCCGCGTGGGGCAGTCGTCCGCGACAACACTCTTGACTCGTACGCCGCTCGACTGCGCCGAAAGCTCCGTGAGCTCCCGAATGCGCCGGAGATCGAAACCGTGCACGGGGTTGGTTACAAGGTCGGATGAGACGCCTCGGGATTCGCAGACGGCTCTTGGTGCTCGTCGTCGTCTCGCTCGCGGCAGTGCTCGCGGGAGTTGTGCTCGTCTTCAACGTGCTCCTCGACCGAAGTCTCTCGCATAACGCTGACGAGCGGGCACGGGCTCGCGCGGCGGTGGCCCTCGCGGAGATCCGGACCGTCAACGAACGCCTGACGGTCCGCAACGGCCCCGAGGCCGTGGGCTCCGACGCGTCGGTCTGGATCTTTTCACCTGGACTGGTTGTCGAAGCTCCGCGGGCCGACACCGTGCTCGCCAAAGCGGCAGGCACGATGAACGGGACGGGCCCGCGCTTCCAGGACGTCGCTGGGAAGCGGCTCTACGCAGCGCCGATAATCAGCCGTGGGAAGCGGCTCGGCACGGTAGTGAGTGCAGTTTCGCTCGAGCCCTACGAAGACAGCAGCCGCGCGGCGCTCATTGCTTCGCTGGCGCTCGCCGGAATCGTCCTGGTTGCCGTCGCACTCGGGGCAAGCTGGGTGCTCGCGGCATCGCTGAGCCCGGTCGCGCGAATGACCGCCCAGGCGGAGCAATGGAGCGATCGAAGCCTCGGCAAGCGCTTCGCCCTTGGAGAGCCGTACGATGAATTGACTCAGCTCGCAGCGACGCTCGACGGCCTGCTCGACCGGCTCGAGGCGAGTCTGCGCCACGAGCAGCGCTTCTCGGCTGAGCTCTCGCATGAGCTGCGAACCCCACTGGCCCGGCTCATTGCGTCCGCAGACCTGGCGCTGCGCCGCGAGCGTACGCCCGAGGAATATCGAGCAGCGCTCGCGGACGTACGCCGCGCGGGCGGCAGCCTGACCCGGACCGTCGACGCTCTCGTGGCGGCCGCGCGACTCGAGGCAGGCGGAGCTCGTGGAACCTCCGATGCGTTCGCCGTTGCTGATGAGGCCGCAGAAGCCTGCGCAGGCCTTGCGGCCAAGAGAGGGGTCGAGCTCACCGTCGAGCCGCCGGCGCAGCCCATCCGCCTCGGGATCGAGTTGGAACTCGCCGAGCGGATTCTGCAGCCGCTCGTCGAGAACGGCTGCCGCCACGGGCGCACTTTCGTGCACGTTTCGATGGCGCGGACGGGCGGCGGCGTCGTCTATTCGATCGTCGACGATGGTGCCGGCGTCGATACGAGCGACCGCGAGCGGATCTTTGAGCCCGGCGTACGCGGGCGGAACGCGATCGGCGCCGGTGCCGGCCTAGGTCTTGCGCTCGCCCAACGCCTCGCGCGCAGTGCTGCGGGAGAGGTCGAGCTCCTAGACGGGCACTTCGTCGTCCGCCTGCCTGCCGCCTAGGCTAGGCGACAGCCGGGGAGAGTCTCTCCGCTGCGACGACCGTCGTCACCGGCAGACCCAGGTGTGCGAGGCGTGTCGGCAGGTCGACGTGCAGCCATCGAGAGACGCCGCGGGGAAGCGTCGAGAGAATGATCTCGTGGAAGTCGCCGCCCTGCAGCGTCTCTTCGATCGCGTCCATCGGGTCGTGGCGCGTCGATACAGAGCCGTCAACGTGACCTCCGGCAACCTCGTCGATGAGCGGCAGTGCGAGCGCGAGAACGTGTTCGCCTTCCGCGTGTTTTTCTCGGCGCTGAGCAGCGGTCAGCTCGGCGTGCTCGGCCGGGTTCGGAACCAGGAGATGGAACCGGGCCGGGCCGCGTGCTGCACGTTGAGCAATCGCCTTGAGGAGAGCCGGAGTCGCGGCCGTCTTGTGAGCAACCACGAGAACCTGCGCCGCAGGCTCTGCGGACGAGGCCCGCAGTTCCGTGGCGTCCTTCCTTGTGATGCTGAGGTAGGTGACCACGATCATGATGGCAGTCAGGAAGAGCGCGCTTGTCACCGTGGTTCCCAGACCGAGCCCTCCGTCGACACGCGGCTGTGACAGGTAATCACCGAGAGACGCGCCGAGAGGGCGGGTCAAAACGTACGCGATCCAAAATGCCGCGACAGCGTTGAGATTGAAGCGGTAGTGAGCCACTGAAACCGCCGCGATCATTCCAGCGAAGATGACTGCTGACACCCAGAAGCCAAGGTTGAGGCGAACCGCACCGAGATCTCCCGCAGCTGTTCCGAGAGCGAAGGTGAACAGAACCGTCAGCCAGTAGAAGCCTTCGCGACGCGTCGTGTAGATCGTGTGGATCGACAGAGTTCTCTCGCTCGCGTACCACGCCGCGAAAACCGCTGCCAGGGCGATGCTGAAAACGACCGTGGCCGTCACCAGCGAGACTCCGAGGTTGTCGGTCAGGTTGTCTGTGATCTGAGTGCCGACGACACTGATCAGAACGACGGCGAGCCAGTAGACCCCCGGAACGTACTTCCTCGCCCGGAATTGAAAGAGGAGGGTTGCGATCAACAGGCTGCCCGTGATGAGTGTCGTGTTGGTCAAGCCGAGATTCAAGTTGGTGGCGAGATAGTCCGACGCGGTCTCACCGACCGTGGTACAGAGCACCTTGATGATCCAGAAGTAGAGCGTGACTTCTGGGACCTTGTTCAACATCTGGTGCACGTCGAACGACGCGGCGAGTCGCGGTGTCTGTCGAGTCATGGTGTCCGTGGTCATGTGCGGAACGGTTGCAGGGAACGTCTGACCAGCACCTGAACACGGAGAGCTGCCGTACCCCGATCGGGGGAGTTGGGTCGGCAGGTTCGTTCACAAGAGTCGCCGGTGAGGGTCCGCTCGAAGCGGCGCGGAAGGCGCCCGCCCGTGGCGCTACCCTCCCGCAAGAGCCCCCGTAGCTCAGTGGATAGAGCAGCGGGTTCCGAAACCGC
>JALYST010000085.1 GCA_030854665.1 Actinomycetota bacterium | reverse complement strand
CCGTGCCGCTTGATCACGCGGCAGCGGTCGCAGATGGGCTTGACTGAGGCTCGAACTTTCATCGGTGTCGGTAAGTGATTCGGCCGCGAGTGAGGTCGTAGGGCGAGAGCTCCACCTTCACCTTGTCCCCGGGCAGAATGCGGATGTAGTGCTTGCGCATCTTCCCGGAGATCGTGGCGAACACTGTGGGCCCGCCTTCGAGCTGCACCCGGAACATCGTGCTCCGGAGCGCCTCGGTGATCTCGCCTTCCATCTCGATCTTCTCGTCCTGCTTGGTCATCGCCTTTCTTGTCTACGCACGAAAATACGGCGGGACGGCCCGCCGCGAACCGATTATGGTACCAAACCTAGCCACTGGAAAAGCTGCGCTTTTCCAGTGGATTTAGGGATGTCCCGTCGCTTCGCTCGGGAGAATGGAGAGCGGCCGCGAGCGGCGGCTGAGTCAGGATCCTGGGCGGCCCCTCCTCGGCAACAGCGACCGTGTGCTCGAAATGGGCGGCCAGGGAGCCGTCCTGGGTCGAGATCGACCACTCGTCGTCGTGGAGGTACACGTCCGGCCCCCCGGCGGTGATCATCGGCTCGATCGCGAGGGTCATGCCGGGCTGGAGCTGCGGGCCCCGCCCCGCCTCGCCGAAGTTCGGGATCTGAGGTTCCTCGTGGTAGGAGCGGCCGACTCCGTGGCCGACCAGGGAGCGGACCACGGAGAAGCCGGCGCCTTCGACCACCCGCTGGACGGCATTGGAGATGTCGCCGACGCGGTTGCCCGCGCACGCCTGGTCGATGCCGGCGGCGAGCGCCTCCTTGCCGACCTCGAGCAGACGGTGGGTCTCGGGATCGACCTCTCCGATCGCATAGGTGTAGGCGCTGTCCGCAACGAGGCCGTCGAGGGTGATCCCGACGTCCACGGAGATGAGATCGCCCTCCGCGACGCGGTGCCGGCCCGGGATCCCGTGAACGACCATCGCATTCGGCGAGATGCACGTCGCCGCGGGAAAACCGCGGTAGCCGAGGGAGGTCGGGACGCCGCCGTGCTCACGAATGAAGTCGTCGGCGAGCCGGTCGAGCTCGCCGGTCGTGATGCCCGGCTGCGCCTGCTCGCCCATGAGCGCGATCGTGGCGGCGACGAGCTGGCCGGCGCGCTCCATCCCCTCGATCTCTTGGGTGCTCTTTCTGATGATCAAGCAGGCACCTGCTCCAAGGCGCGCTGGATCTCGGCGAACACTTCGTTCTCGCTGCGGTTCGCGTGGATCGGGACGACGTTTCCGCGCGTGCGGTAGAACTCGATCAGTGGCTCCGTCTCGCGGTGGTAGTTGTCGAGCCGCCGCTGGATCGCCTCGTCCGTGTCGTCCGCGCGGGCACGGCGGCGCAGCCGGTCGAACGCGACCTCATCCGGAATCTGCAGCCCGAACGCCACGCTGAAGTTCCTGCCGATGTCCGCGAACATCGAGTCGAGCGCCTCGGCCTGCACGATCGTCCGGGGGAACCCGTCGAGGACGAACCCCGCTTCGGTGTCGGGCTGCTCGAGCCGGGTGCGGATCAACTCGATCATCAGGTCGTCGGAGACCAGGTCGCCGCGTTCGATCGTCTCCTTCACCCGCTTACCGAGATCCGTGCCCGCGTCCATCTCCGCGCGCAGAATCTCGCCGCTGGCGATGTGAGGAATGCCGTACTCGGCAGAGATCCTCTTCGCCTGCGTGCCTTTGCCCGCCCCTTGCGGGCCGAGGAGCAAAACGTTCAGCGGCACTATCTAAGCCGCCCACCTGTTCGCATCGTGCGCGCTGGCCGCGAAAAGCCCGCGTCGCAGGAACGCAGGGAGCGTGCGTAGCCGGAGGCTACGGGCGCGACTGAGGACGCGGCGAGGCGGAGCTTTGCAGCGCCCCAGCGCGTGCGGGGCGGGCAGGTGGTCGGCGTCACTTAAGAAAGCCTTCGTAGTTCCGCATCATCATCTGGGACTCCATCTGCCTCATCGTGTCCAGCGCGACGCCGACGACGATGAGGACCGACGTGCCGCCGAGCGCGCGCGACGTTGCCTGAGAGAACCCGCCGTAGGCAATGAACAAGCTCGGCAGGGTCGCAATCAGCGCCAGGTAGAGCGAGCCGGGCAGGGTAAGACGCGTCAGCACCCGGTCGAGGTACTGCGCCGTAGGAGCGCCTGGACGGATGCCGGGGATGTAGCCGCCGTACTTGCGCAGATTGTCGGCCTGGTCGACCGGGTTGAACTGGACTGCGGTGTAGAAATACGTAAAGACGATGATCAGGATTCCCTGGAGCGCGATGTACAGCAGCGACGACGGCGAGAAATGGCTGTTGATGAAACCCTGTGTGGCCGGGAAGAATTGCCCTATCGTCGGCGGGAACGCCATCACCGCGGCGGCGAAGATCACCGGAATGACGCCGGCCATGTTCACACGCAGCGGCATGTACGTCGAGCCGCCCGCGGTCTGGCGGCGGCCGACCATCCGCTTCGCGTATTGAATCGGGATCCGGCGCTGGCCCTCCTGCATGAACACGACCGCTGCGATGATCGCGAGCGCGACGAGCGGGAAGAACAGCCGCTCCATCGTGCCGCCGTTGTACCAGGCGGTGATTCCGGTCGGTGCGGACGAGAGGATCGACGCGAAGATCAGCAGTGAGATGCCGTTGCCGACACCGCGCTTGGTGATCAGCTCGCCGAGCCACATCAGTAGCGTCGTGCCGGCGGTGAGCGTGACGACGATCAGGACGATGCGGCCCGTGTTCGCGTCGAGGTTCCCCGCCCGCTTGAAGAGATACGCATACCCCGTCCCCTGCGCCGCGGCCAGCGCAACCGTGAGGTAACGCGTGTACTGGTTGATCTTGGCGTAGCCCGACTCGCCTTCCTTCTGCAGCTGCTCCAGCTGCGGGACGACGACCGTCATGAGCTGCAGGATGATCGAGGCGGTGACGTAGGGCATGATCCCGAGTGCGAACAGCGCGAACTGCGACAGCGCGCCGCCCGAGAAGACGTTCAGCAGGCCGAGGATCGTCCCGCCCTGGCCGTTGAAGTAGTCCTTGATCGTCTGCGAGTCGACCCCCGGAGCCGGTATCCACGACCCCAGCCGGTACAGGGCCAGGATCATAAAGGTGAAGAGGACGCGTTTACGAAGCTCGGGGACGCGCCATGCGTTGGCGAGCCAGGACAGCATCTCGTTACTCCGCCTCGGGAGCTTGTTCTTCGGTCGAGTCGGGCTCGGGCGCAACGTTCTCAGCCACCGGAGCATCCGCAGCCGCCTCGGGCGTCTCGGCCGCTTCGGGCGCGGGTGCAGCAGCGGCCGGCTTCGGCTTCGAGTGCTTCTTCCGCTTCTTCACCTTCGGCTCTTTCAGAAGCGAGACGGTACCCCCCGCTTTCTCGACCTTCTCGCGGGCGGTCGCGGAGATCCCGTGCACGCGGACGGTCAGCTTCTTCTTCAGCTCCCCGTTGCCGAGCAGCTTCACATCGGTCTTCGTGTTCTTGAGCAGTCCCTTCTCGACCAGGCTCTCCGGTGTGACTTCTGCGCCGTCGTCGAAGCGGTCGAGCGCGCCGACGTTGACGGGCGCAGTGGAAGTCCGGAACGGGCCGATCGGCATCGCGTCCTTCGACGTCGCGCCGCGCAGTTTCCCCAGGCGCATGTAGATCGGCATCTGGCCGCCTTCGAACCCGGCGCGCATCTTGTGCGATCCCGCGCGCGACTTCTGGCCCTTGATGCCGCGGCCGGAATAGCGGCCCTTGCCCGAGCTGTTGCCGCGACCGACGCGCTTGCGGTCCTTCTGGTCCTGCGCCGGCTTCAGTGAAGTGAGGTTCAGGTTCTTAGGCATCGTCGACTTTCACGAGGTGGCGGACCTTTCTCAGCATGCCTGCGAAGACCGGGCCGTCGTCGTGCTCGGCGGTCTTGCCGATCCTGCCGAGCCCGAGCGCGCGCAGCGTCCCGCGGTGCTTCTGGCTTTGGCCGATCTGACTACGAACCTGCGTTACTCGAACTCTCGCCATCGCTCTTCTTGGGATGCTTGTAAGGAAGAACCTCGTTGATAGTCAGTCCGCGCATCTTCGCGACGTCCTCTGGGCGGCGCAGCCGCTTGAGGCCGTTGACGGTCGCCTTGGCCATATTGATGGGATTCGTCGTGCCCAGGCTCTTCGCAAGGATGTCGCGGATCCCGGCGAGCTCGAGCACGGCACGGACACCCCCGCCCGCGATGACACCGGTGCCCTCGCTGGCTGGACGAAGCAAGACCCGCGCGGCGTCCGAACGTCCGAGGATCTCGTGCGTGATCGTCGTGCCGTGCTTGGGAACGGTGAAGAGATTCTTCTTCGCGTCTTCGACTGCCTTCGTGATCGCGAGCGGCACCTCACGGGCCTTGCCGTAACCGACGCCGACGCGGTCGACCTCGTCGCCGACGACGACGAGCGCGGTGAACGAGAAGCGCCGGCCGCCCTTGACGACCTTCGCGACGCGGTTGATCTCGACCACGCGCTCCTTGAGCTCGCGGGTCTCTTCGCGCTCGATCACTGCGCGCTCGACGCTCGTGAATTCGGGCCTAGTGCTCAAAACTTCAGTCCTCCTCCGCGCAAGGCCTCTGCGAGCGCCTTCACGCGTCCGTGGTACAGATAGCCACCGCGATCGAACACGATCGCCTCGATGCCTTCCTTGCGTGCGTTACGCGCGAGGATGCGGCCCACCTCGGACGCTTGCTCGGTCTTGTTGCCCTTGAAGATCTTCTTCACCTGCAGCCAACTTGCGGAGGCAAGCGTGCGACCTTGCGTATCGTCGACGAGCTGCGCAACGATGCCGCGGTTCGAGCGCGTGACGACGAGGCGCGGCCGCTCGGTCGTCCCGGACACCTTGCCGCGCACACGCTTGTGGCGGCGCTCGCGAGCTTTTCTGGGGGTCAGGGTGGCCACTACGCTCGCTTACCGACCTTCCGGCGCACGTACTCGCCCTGGTAGCGGATGCCCTTGCCCTTGTACGGCTCCGGCGGGCGCACCTTGCGAATCTCAGCGGCGGTCTGTCCGACCTGCTGCTTGTCCACGCCCTTGACGACGATCTCGGTGTTCGTCGGCACCTCGAAGGAGATGCCCTGCGGCGCCTTGATCACGACCGGATGCGAATAGCCGACGTCGAGGCGGAGGTCCGTGCCTTGCAGCGCGGCGCGGTAGCCGACTCCCTGCAGCTCGAGCCGCTTCTCGAACCCCTTTGTGACGCCCTCGACCATGTTGGCGACCAGCGTCCGTGTCAAACCGTGCAGCGCGCGATCCTGCCCGCGCTCGGTCGGACGGGCGACGGTGATCATGTTCTCTGCCTGCTCGATCTTCATCCGGGCGGGCACCTGCTGCTGCAGGTTGCCGAGCGGTCCGTTCACCATCACGCGACCAGGGTCGATCGACACCGACACGCCGGCGGGAATTTCGATGGGCTGTTTTCCGATTCGACTCAATTTCGTTCTTTCGCTTTTGCTTTTCTACCCGAAGAAAATCGTGAGATTTTCTTCGGCTTTACCAGATGAAGCACACGACTTCGCCGCCGATTCCTTTCTCTTCGGCCGTGCGTGACGTGATCAGACCCGTCGACGTGGACAGAATCGCCACGCCCATCCCGCCGAGCACGCGCGGAAGGCGGTCCTTGCCCGCGTAGACACGGCGGCCGGGCTTGGACACCCGCTTGAGGTCGGTGATGATCCTCTCGCGGCTCCGGCCGTACTTCAGCTGGATGACCAGGGTATCGAAGCTCTCGCCCTTCTTCACGTGGAAGTCCGTGATGTAGCCCTCCTCCTTGAGGATGCGGGCGATCCCCTCCTTGAGACGGGAGGTCGGCATCTCGGTGTGCTCATGCAGCGCCTTGTTGGCGTTGCGAATACGGGCGAGCATGTCGGCTACTGGATCGGTCAGCATTTGTGCTCCTGCACCATTACCAGCTCGACTTCGTCATGCCCGGAATCACGCCCTGGTGCGCGAGGTCCCGCAGACAGATCCGGCAGAGGCCGAACTTGCGGAAGACAGCGCGCGGGCGCCCGCAACGGTTACAGCGCGAGTAGGCCCGCACGGGGTACTTCTGCGGGCGCTGCTGCTTGATCCGGAGTGATGTCTTTGCCATTTAGGTCTGTTGCTCCCTTCCGTCCGCCGCGAACGGCATGCCGAATCCGCGCAGAAGCGCAAACCCGTGCTCGTCCGTCTTCGCGGAGGTCGTGATCGCGACGTCGAGGCCGCGAACCTGCTGGATATCGTCGTAGTCGATCTCTGGGAAGATGATCTGCTCCCGGAGGCCGAGTGAATAGTTACCGCGTCCGTCGAACGACTGCGGGTTCAGCCCGCGGAAGTCACGGATGCGCGGGAGTGCAATTGCGATCAGCCGGTCGAGGAACTCGTACATGCGGGTGCCGCGCAGCGTGACACGCGCACCGATCGGCATCCCCTCGCGGATCTTGAACTGCGCGATCGACTTGCGGGCCTTGCGCACCTGCGCGCGCTGCCCGGCGATGATCGAAAGCTCCTCGATCGCGGCGTCGAGCTGCTTCGCGTCGGTCTTCGCCTCGCCGACGCCCATGTTCAGCGTGATCTTCTGGAGACGGGGAACCTCCATCGGCGACGACAGGCCGAGCTCGTCCTTCAACTTCGCGCGTAGCTCGCGCTCGAAGAGCACCTTCAGGCGCGGCTCGTAATCCGCGCGCGCGGCTTCCTTGCGGACTTCCCGGACCCTGGTGCTCACCGGTCGATGTCCTCGCCGCAGTCGGCGCGCCTGCAGACGCGGACCTTCACCTGCTGTCCGTGGGAATCCTTGTCTCTCACCCCGACACGCGTGGGCCTGTTGCAGACGGGGCACACGACCATGACGTTGCCCACATGAAGCGGCGACGGCTTCTCGATCACGCCGCCCGGCGTCATGCCGGCAGCTCCCATGCGGCTGGTGTTCTGAATCGGGCGGGGCTTGGTGTGCCGCTTGACGATGTTGATGTTCTCGACGATGACCTTCCGGTCCTTTGGGCGTGCGTCGATGACGCGGCCCTGCTTGCCGCGGTCCTTGCCGCTCAGCACGTGGACGAGGTCACCCTTGCGAATTCGCATCGTGTGGGCCACCGCTAGAGCACCTCCGGCGCAAGCGAGACGATCTTCATGAAGTTCTTCTCGCGCAGCTCGCGGGCAACCGGCCCGAAGATGCGGGTACCGCGTGGGTTCCGCTGAGCGTCGATGATCACCGCTGCGTTCTCGTCGAACGCGATCGACGTGCCGTCGTTGCGGCCGTACGGCTTGCGCGTGCGGACGACGACGGCCTGCACCACTTCGCCCTTCTTCACCGCGCCCTGCGGAGCGGCCTGCTTGACGGTGGCGACGATGATGTCGCCGACACGCGCGTAGCGGCGACCGGTTCCGCCCTTGACGCGGATGCAGAGGATCTCGCGGGCGCCGGTGTTGTCGGCAACTCGAAGTCGGGATTCCTGCTGAATCATTTGGCTGCCTCGACGATCTCGACGAGTCGCCAGTGCTTCGACTTGGACAGAGGCCGGGTCTCGACGATGCGCACGATGTCCCCGACGTTGGCGGTGTTCTGCTCGTCGTGCGCGTGGAACTTCACGTTTTGGCGGATGACCTTCTTGTAGCGACGATGCGCCTTGATCGCTTCGACCTTGACGATGATCGTCTTGTCCATCGCGCTCGAGACGACGACGCCGCGACGCTCCTGGCGGCGGCCACGCTCGGACTCGGACTTCGGCACCCGCGAGATCGGCTTGCGTTCCGTCGGGCGCTCGCGGCGAACCTTCGGGCGCTGGCGTCGTTCCGCGCGCGGAATGGGCTTGCGCTTCTTCTTCGGCTGCGACTGCGGCGCCGGCTCTGCGGCCGGTGCTTCTGCAGCCGGAGCTTCCTCAGCAACCGGTGCTTCAGCTACTTCGGCCTCGGCGACGGGAGCTTCCTCCACCGCCTCGACGGGAACCTCGGCGGCCGGCTCGTCGGCCGGAGCTTCGGCGACAGGCTCCGGGGCGGGCTCTTCCGCTGCGGGCTCGGGCTCCACCTCCGCGACGGGCTCGGGAGTTGCCTCCTTCGCGGGCGCTTCCTCTGCAGGCGCTGCCTCCGCGACCGGTTCTACCTCGATCGGCGCTTCTGCCGCCACCGGCTCCTCGGCAGGAGCCTCGGCAACGGGCTCGGGAGGAGCGTCCTCGACGGGGGCATCCGCAACGACTTCCTCGACGACCGGCTCTTCGACCTTCTTCGGCACGGCCTTCTTTGCAACCGGCTTCTTCTCCACTGCAGGCTTCTTCGCGGCAGCCGTCTTCTTTGCAGCGGCAGGCTTCTTCTCCGCGGTCTCCTTCTTCGCGGCAGGCTTCTTCGGCTTTTCTTCGGCCACGGCCTCGTCCTCTTTCTTCCGGGTTGTCTTTTTCTCGTCAGCCATCAGTGCTGCCCTGCCTTCGCCTCGCGCTCGACACGCACAGTCAGGATCCGCGCGATCTCTCGCTTGGCGAGCTTCAGCCGCGCGCTGTTCTCGAGCGCTCCGGTCGCCGACTGGAAGCGCAGGTCGAACAACTCCTTACGTCTGTCGTGCAAAGCGTTCTCCAGTTCTTCGTCGGTCATGTCTCTCATATCTCTAGCTCTCAAAGAGATCCGCCTCCCGCTTCACGAACTTCGTCTTGAGCGAGATCTTTGTGCCGGCAAGACGAAGCGCTTCCTTGGCGAGCGGCTCCGGCACGCCGGCGAGCTCGAACATCACCCGGCCGGGCTTGACGACGGCGACCCAGTGCTCGGGCGACCCCTTGCCGGAGCCCATACGGGTCTCGGCGGGCTTCTGCGTCGTCGGCTTGTCCGGAAAGACGTTGATCCAGACCTTGCCACCGCGCTTGATCTTGCGCGTCATCGCGATGCGGGCCGCTTCGATCTGACGGTTCGTGACCCAACCGGTTTCGAGCGCCTTCAAACCGAAGTCGCCGAACTGCACGGTGGTCTGACCCTTTGCGTACCCGCGGCGCCGCCCACGCTGGTGCTTGCGGTACTTCATTTTCTTTGGGAGCAGCATTACGTGTCAGCCTTTTCCTGTTTCGTGGGGTCTTCGGTCTGCTGCTTCGGCGTCGTGCTGTCCGGCGCATCTGCGACCGGAGCCGGAGTCGTCTCGACCTGGGGCTCGATCACAGGCTGCTCCCTGCCTTCGGCCGACGTCGCGACCTCGTCGGTGCGCGGGCGCTCGACGTTGTCCTGCTGACCGGCGCGGCTGCGCGGCGCAGGCCTGCCGCCCCTGCCCTGTCCGCCACGGCCCTGACCGCCGCTCTTCTTCCGGCCGGGACGCACCGGCCCGAGGCCTTCACGGTCACGCTGGCGATCGCGGCCACCCTCGCGCGAGGCGCCGAGCCCTTCGACGTTCGCACGTCGCCGGCGCGCCTGGTCCTGCTCGCCGAGCCGGACGTCCTTCTCGGTGTCGAGTCCGCCGTAACCCTCCGGCATGATCTCGCCCTTGTTGATCCAGACCTTCACGCCGATCCGGCCGAAGGTCGTCTTCGCCTCGACGAAGCCGTAGTCGATGTCCGCGCGAATCGTGTGCAGCGGGACGCGGCCCTCGGAGTAAGCCTCGGAGCGGCTCATCTCGGTGCCGCCGAGCCGGCCGCCGCACTGGATGCGGACGCCCTTGGCACCCGAGCGGATCCCAGACGCGAGCGCGCGTTTCATCGC
>JALYST010000079.1 GCA_030854665.1 Actinomycetota bacterium | reverse complement strand
GATCCCGATCGAGCGGAGGTGGCAGCGCGGTCGTGATCACATCTCCGGCGATGTAATCCATCACGTAAAACGGGACGCCGAGCAGGGAGTCGTCCTCGCACACGGCGCGGATGTTCGGGACGCGGATCCCGAGCGGTGCTAGCGCGAGCTGCAGACCCGACTCGCGCACGACATCGTGCGCCGACGGGGGCAACGGCGGCCGCGGCGGCCGCCGTAGCACGTACAGGCCGTCGTCCCGCTCGAGGAGGAAGGAGAAGTTGGATCCGCCGCCTTCTCCGATGCGGTGCGCATGCAGCGCGCCTGATCCCAGTCCGTGCTCGTCGAGGAATGAGCGGACCGTTTCGAGGATCAGCAGCGGCGGGCGCGCCGCGTCGTGTACGTCGGCTCGCCGCTCGACGATGTCCTGATGATCCTTCACCTAGTCGGGCGCGAAGGCGTCGACCAATGCGGGCACTTCGCTCGGCGGGCAGGAGAGCGCGAGCACGCCGGTTGTGATGCCGCCGCTCGCGAACTCCTCGAGGCGTTCGCGCTGCGCCTCCACGGGTCCGAGCAGAAAGACCTCGCGAACGAGTGCCTCCGGCGCGAGCTCGAGCGCTAGCTTGCGGTCGCCCGCGGTCCACGCTTCGACCACGGGATCGATCTCGTTGCCGAAGCCGAGCCAGCGGAAGAACTCGGCGTAGACGGGCACTGTTGCGTACGCGATAAAGGTTCGCTTCGCTACGGCAAGCGCCTCGTCCTCGGGGCCGTGAATCGAGAAGAACCGACAGGCGAGCTCCTTCTCGGGCACCGCGAACGCTTCGACGACCTGCGCCGTTCGGCTCAACGGGAGGAAATTCGTGAACGCGCCGTCGGCGATCCGGGCGGCAAGTCCCAGCATCCGGTCGCGCAGGGCTGCGAGGACGATCGGCACGGGCTCAGGGGGCGGTGAGGCAAGCTTGAAACCGCCGGTGCCACGCTCCCCCGCCAGAACCGTGCGCAGATAATCGACGGTCTCTTCCACTTTGGCGAGCGGCCGGCGGAACGGGATGCCGTTCCATTGTTCGACGATCACGTTCGACGACGCGCCGAGGCCGAGCACGAAGCGGCCGTTGCTGACGTTCGCAACCGCCGCGGCGGTCTGCGCGAGGATCGCCGGGCCGCGCGTGTAGACGTTGACGATGCCGGTCGCCAGGCGTAACCGCCTGCTGTGCTCGGCCGCGACGACGAGCGGCGTGAAGCCGTCGAAGTCCGTCGACTCGGCCGACCACACGCTGTCGTAGCCCGCCTCGTCGATCCGGCGTACGAGCGGCCCGAGCTCGTTCAGCGGGACGCCGGTGAAGGGAATGGTCATCGCGATCCGGATGCGACAGTATCTCCCGATGTTCCCGCGGACCGCAGTCGTGACCGGAGGTGCGTCCGGGATTGGCGCGGCGATCGTCGAACTCCTGCGCGGCGAGGGCGCCGAAGTGCAGGCGCTCGATCTCGTCGGAGGATTCGACGTCTCGGATCCGCAGGCTTGGGAGACCGTGAGTGCGGTCGAGCTTGCGTGTCTGAACGCGGGCGTGACCACCGGCGAGCAGGATGTGAGCCGGCTCGCGGACGACGCCTACCGCCGTATTCTCGGAGCGAATCTCGACGGCGTCGTCTTCGGTGTTCGCCGGCTGGCGGTCGTCATGAAGCCGGGAAGCGCAATCGTCGCGACCGCGTCGCTCGCGGGATTGGTTCCGTCGCCCGAGGATCCGATCTACACGCTGACCAAGCACGCGGTGATCGGATTCGTCCGCAGCGTCGCGCCACAGCTCGAGCAGCGCGGGATTCGCATCAACGCCGTCGCCCCGGGATTCGTCGAAACGCCGCTGATCAACTCCGCGCCTTTCGCCGATGCGGGCTTTCCACTGCTGCAGCCGGAGGCCGTCGCGCAGGCCGCGCTCGTGGCTGCCCGCAGCAACGAGACGGGTCAAGTCTGGGTCGTGCAGCCTGGGCGCGAGCCGCTCCAGTTTCGCTTTCCGAACGTGCCTGGCCCGCGGGACGCCTCGGGCGCCAGCGTCGGCGCCCCGCCGCTCTAGCTGAAGCTCCAGCCCTCGCCCGAGGCGAACGCTTTCAGAATGCGCCGGCTCACGACCATCCGATGGACTTCGTCGGGCCCGTCGTAGATGTGCGCGCCGCGCGCGAGCGAGTACATGTGCGCGAGCGGCGATCGGTCGGTCAGTCCGAGCGCGCCGTGGACCTGCACCGCTCGGTCGATCACGTGGGAAAGGGCGTCCGCCGCGTAGAACTTGATTAGCGAGATCTCGACCCGCGCATCCCGCTCTTCGTCGATCTTGTGGGCGGCGTCGAGTGTCAGCAGCCGGCAGGCCTGGATCTCTGCGGCAGAGTCCGCGATCCAGTTCTGCACGGTCTGCTTCTCGGCCAGGGGGCCGCCGAACGCTTCGCGCTCGAGCGCGCGCGTGCACATCAACTCGAAGGCGCGCTGCATCTGTCCGAGCCACCGCATCACGTGGTGGATCCGTCCCGGGCCGAGGCGCTTCTGCGCAATGAGGAAGCCGGTACCGCGCTCGCCGAGGAGATTCTCGGCCGGTACGCGGACGTCGCTGTACGTCACCTCGCAGTGCGTGGTCCAGCCGCGGCCGCGGTGCCCGAGCGTCGGCACTGGCTCCACGTGGGTTCCCGGGGCGTCGGCGGGAACGATGATCTGGCTCGTGCGCCGTCGCGGCTCGGCGCCGGGCTCGGTGACGGCCATCACGATCCCGAAGGCCGCGCCCTCCGCACCCGAGGAGAACCATTTGTGGCCGTTGATCACCCATTCGTCGCCGTCAAGCACCGCCGTTGTCCGCAGGTCGGTGGGGTCGGAGCCGGAGACCTCCGGTTCGGTCATCGAGAAGAACGACCGGATGTCGCCCGCGACGAGCGGCTTTAGCCAGCGCTCCTTCTGCTCCTCCGTGCCGAACAAGTGGAGGATCTCCCCGTTGCCGGCATCGGGCGCCTGGCAGTTGAAGACGTACTGCGCCCACAGCACGCGCCCGATCTCCTCGTTCAGGTGCGCGTAGGCGAGGAAACCTTGCCCCGTTCCACCCGCTTCCGGCGGGAGGTGCGGCGCCCACAGGCCGGCTGCCTTCGCACGAGCGCGTAGCTCCACGATGAGTTGCTGCGCCGGATCATCCTCGCGTCCGAGCGCCACCTCGTTCGGATAGACGTGCTCCTCCATGAAGGCGCGGTAGCCGGCGCTCAACTCGGCGAAATCGGCGGCAGCTGTAGGGGGGTCAGCGATCGCGATTGAGCGAGGATCGCACAGAATGCCGGTGGCGAGGAAGATTGCGCGGAGGGGTAGACCGCGTCCGATCCGTCGGTCTAGACTCGCGACTCATCACAACAGAGGGAGGTACACGGCGTGCAGGCTCTACGGACGGTTCACCGTTACTGGCTGACCCTGCTCACACTCGCGATCGTCGTCCAGATCGGCTCTGCCGGCTACGGGGCGTTCTACGCCGCGGACAAGGCGGATCCAGGGCCCTTGACGACGAAGCAGTTCGACCACGGGTTCAGCTTCCACGCGGGCTTCGGCTACTTCATCTTCCTCGGCGGCCTGGTGCTCCTGGTTCTCGCGCTCGCGGCACGCCTCGGCAAGCGCGGGGTGCTTCTGAACCTCGCGGTTCCGTTGCTCCTGATCGTCCAGATCGTCCTCGCGTGGATCGGTTCCGGTACTCCAGCTGTGGGCACGCTGCATCCGATCAACGCGTTCTTGATCCTGGCGTTGACGGGATTGCTCACGAGCCAGGCCTGGCGAGGAGCCCGCGGGCCGGCCGCCTCGGCGATGTAGCGACTAGTTCAGCCGCTCGACGACCATGGCCATCCCCTGGCCGCCGCCGACGCACATCGTTTCGACGCCGATCGTCCTGTCGAGCGTCTGCAGGTCGTTCAGCAGCGTGTTCATGATCCGCGCGCCGGTCATTCCGTACGGGTGGCCGAGCGCGATCGCGCCAC
>JALYST010000064.1 GCA_030854665.1 Actinomycetota bacterium | reverse complement strand
CGCCACGTGCACTGGTCCGGATCCTTGTCGTCGCGGAAGCGGATGAAGCGCGAGCCGTGGCGGAAGCGGTTGCCCTGCACCTTGTCGTAGCGCACCTCGGCAACGAGCTCCGGACGCACTGCCGACTCCTGCAGCTCACCGGACCCCCAGCGGTTGGGCTCCGAGAAGCCTCGGTCGGGTGCGTCCTTCAACAGGGGCTTGATGCGGTCGAAGATCTCCTTGTGGCGACTCGCGGCGACGGCCGCCGAGCCGACGTAGTCGATCTTGCCGCCCTTGTCGTAAAGCCCAAGCAACAGCGTTGCGATGCGCGTCGGCTTCTCCTTCCAGCGCACGCCGACGATCACGCAGTCGGCCGTCTTGTGCGGCTTCACTTTGAGCACACCGTCGCGGGAACCAGGCAGGTACGGCAGTCCGAGCTTCTTGGCGATTACGCCGTCGAGACCGGCGGCCTCGAAGCTGTCCAGCCATTTCTGCGCGGCTACGGCGTCGCCGGTGGTCGGCGACAGGTGGAAGCCGTCCGCAAGCAGCCGCTCCAGTTCGGCGCGACGTTGCTCGAGCGGCTGCTCGTGGATCGGCTTGCCTTTCCAGAGCAGGAGGTCGAACACGATGAAGTCGGCTGGGATCTCCGCGGAGAGCTTGCGCACGCGCGACTCCGCAGGATGTAGCCGCATCTGCATCGAGTCGAAGTCGAGCACGCCGTCGCGGGCGATTACGATCTCGCCGTCGAGGGCGGAGTGGGGAGGTAGCAGGTCACCAAGGGCACGCAACTCGGGGAAGTAGCGGAGCAGCGGGCGGCCGTTTCGCGACCAGAGGGCGACTTCACCGCCGTCGTTTTCCAGCACACCCCTGAAACCGTCCCACTTCGGCTCGAACTGCCAGTCGCCGGAGTCAGGAAGCTCCTTCACGAGCTGAGCCTCCATGGGCGGGAAGGGCACGTTTGGTCCAGGCACCGCGCGGAACCCTACTGGGGTGGGTGAGTTGGACGGGGTCTGGGCAGTCGAGCGCGTCTCCGGCGCGCTCCCGCCGTTACTCGGATGCGTGAAGCGCATCCACGGCGCTCGCGGGACGACGGAGTTTCCGCACGTTCCGGGCCTCCCGTTCGAAGTGCGCGGGCGGGAACTGCACTACCCGTTGGGGTTGTTCGTCGACAAGCTCGAACCTCAGAACGGCGCCTACCTCGGGCGGGCGACGCTGCTCGGCCGCGAGCTCGGTCAATTCACGATGAGGAGGTTGGATGCAATGGGACAACTGAAAGAGCAGCTGATCAAACACATCGACGAGGCGCACGCGATGGAGCAGAACGTTCTGCGCATGCTCGACGGGATGATCTCCACGACGGACGATCCGGAGATCCTCGACGCCCTCGAGCATCACAAGATGCAGACGCAGGGTCACTCGGACCGGATGGCACAGCGCCTCGAGGCGCACAACGCGACGCCGTCCACGGTCAAGCAACTCGGCGGAGTGCTCGGAGCGCTCGCAAAGCTGCCGCTCGACTTTGTCCGTGGCGAGAAGGCGGGCCGCAACGCGCGCGATGCCTACGCGACGGAGCACCTCGAGATCGCGGGCTACGAGCTGCTGAGCCGGATCGCCCAGAAGGCGGGCGACGAGGAGACGGCGACCGCCGCCCGGGAGATCATCGAAGAGGAGCGCGCGATGGCGAAGCTCATCGAGCAGAACTGGGACAAGTTCGCCGAGCTCTCCCTCCAGGAAGAGGGCATCACGGTCTAGGGCAGGAGTCGGGGGAACCCTCCCGGTTCCCCCGAATCCCCTCCACTGGTCCGCTGCGCGGACAGGCGCTACGCGCCTAATTGAGCCAGGGCGCCAGGAACCCTTCGATGTCGCGGCAGCCGCGGGGCCGCTCGAGCCGGGCCGCCACGGCCTTGTTCTCGACTACGACGAGGGTGGGAACCGTCTCGATCTTGAACCGTTGGAGCAAATCCGGCCGCTCCTCCTCCGCGACCAGGACGACGTCGAACGTGCCGTGGTTGCGGCGGCGTTGCAGCACCTGCGCCAGGAAGCCTTCTACCCGCCGGCAGTTCCCGGACAGGGTTGAGTGGAAGAACACCAGCCTTGGCTGCTCGGCCAGTGGGGGGATCGCCACTGTCATGTCGCACCTCCGTTGGATCTGGAAGGGCGAGGACTTGGCCCTTGCTAGGAACGAGCGGATTTCTGCCCCGAACCTGCTGTTTCGTAACCTCTAACCGCGACGTCCTGTCTAAGCTCAGACGATGAGGAGGGTTGCCGTCACAGGGCTGGGCGCGGTCACGCCGCTCGGCAACGATGCGCGCTCGACCTGGCGTGCGGCCGTGGCAGGCGAAAGTGGCGTCGACTGGATCCGGTCGTTCGACGCGAGCGAGGCCCCGGTGCGCATCGCCGCGGAGGTCAAGGACTTCGACGCCACGCAGGTCGCCTCGGCGAAGGAGGTCCGGAAGCTCGAGCGGAACGTCCTGCTCGCGCTTGGCGCAGCCCGCGAGTCCATGGGGGACGCCGGGATCAACGGCTTCGATCCGAAGCGCGTCGGCGTCGTCTTCGGTACGGCGATCGGAGGGGTAAACGGGCTCCTCGAGCAAGAGGAGATCCGTCGCGAGCGCGGGCCCGACCGCGTTTCCCCGAACTTTCTGCCGAACATCCTCGTCGACTCCGCGAGCGGCCAACTGGCGATCTCCCTGGGCATCAAAGGCCCGAACTACGCCGTCGTTTCGGCGTGCGCAACCGGCTCGCACGCGATCGGCGAGGCAGCTGAGCTGATCAAGCGCGGCGACGCCGACGCAATGCTCGCGGGCGGCGGCGAGGCCTGCCTGCATCCGTTGATCCTGGCCGGGTTCACGGCGATGCGCGGCCTGGCGGTGGAGAACGAGGACCCGCCTCGTGCCTCGCGCCCGTTCGATGCGACGCGCGCCGGATTCGTGATGGGCGAGGGCGCGTGCGTCTTCGTCCTGGAAGAGCTCGAGGCCGCGCAGACTCGGGGGGCCCGCGTGTACGCGGAGGTGCTCGGCTACGGGGCATCGAACGACGCGCATCACATGGCGCAGCCGGAGCCGGAGGCGACCGGGGTCGCCGACATGATGCGAGCCGCGCTCCGGCGTGCCGGCATCGAGCCCGAACGGGTCGGCTACATCAACGCCCACGGCACATCGACGCCGCTAGGAGATCTCGCCGAGACGAAAGCGATCAAGGCCGTCTTCGGTGACCATGCCTACAAGCTCGCGGTCTCATCGACGAAGTCGATGATGGGCCACACCTTCGGCGCCGCAGGGGCGATCGAAGCCATGATGTGCGTGCTCGCGCTTCATGAAGGAGTGATCCCGCCCACGATCAACTACCGGCACCCCGACCCGGACTGCGATCTCGACTACGTGCCCAACGAGGCCCGCGAGGCGGAGCTCGACGTCGCCCTCTCGAATGCAATGGGGCTTGGCGGCCACAACGGTTGCGTTCTCCTAGGGCGGGTCGAGTGAGCTTCATCGTCGACCCGCGCGTCGAGGAGTACGCCGAGGAGCACACCACTCCCGACGGCGAGCTGTTCGAGCGCCTGGCGGCCGAGACTCGCGAGAAGACGACGGCGCCGCAGATGATGGTCGGCCGCCTCGAGGGCCGTTTCCTGGGCGTGCTCGTCCGCGGTCTGCGGGCGCGACGCGTCCTCGAACTGGGGACGTTCACCGGCTACTCGTCGATCGCGATGGCGCTCGCACTTCCATCTGGCGGCCGCGTGATCACCTGCGACGTCAACGAGGAGACAACCGCCATTGCGCGGCGCTACGCAGAAGAGGCCGGCGTCGCAGATCGCATCGACTACCGGCTCGGCCCCGGGCTCGAGACGATCGCGCAGCTCGACGGACCCTTCGATCTCGTCTTCATCGACGCAGACAAGCCGAATTACATCAATTACTACGAGGCCACCCTGCCGCTGCTCGCCGATGGTGGCCTGATCGTCGCGGACAACACACTCTGGTCGGGCCGTGTGGTCGACGACGAGGACGAAGACGAGACGACGGAGGCAATTCGGGCCCTCAACGATCGCGTATCGGAAGATCCTCGCGTCGAGAACGTGCTGCTCACGGTTCGGGACGGGATGAATCTCGTCTGGCGGGCCTGAAATGATCGGCACATGACGGAGACGATGGCAGCACAGCAGCGCGGGCCTGTCGGCAACACACGCTCGATCGGCCTCTCGATCCTCTGGGCCATCCTGACCTTGGGGATCTACACGCTCGTCTGGACCTACAGGACGCACGAGGAGATCAAGCGTTACTCCGGCAACGGGGTCGGCGGGGTGATCGGGCTCGTCATCTACATCCTGATCTCGCCGATTACCTTCTTCATCGTCCCGTCCGAGGTGCGCTACATGTATGAGGACCTCGACGGGCAGACGAGCCCCGTGCGTGGGCTCACGGGCTTGTGGTTCATCCTGCCGGTGATCGGCAACATCGTCTGGTTCGTGAAGGTGCAGGGGGCGCTCAACCGCTACTGGGAGTCGAAAGGCGCTCCACCTCCGTAATCGTTTCGGGCCGGAGATCGCGGATCGACTCGAGTACGATGCTCGCAAGCGCGAGCACATCGGCCGGCGGCGGGAACGCACGATTCGGAATCGCAACGACACGCATCCCGGCGGCGTGAGCAGAGCGGACGCCGCTCGCCGAGTCCTCGATCGCCACGCTGCGGGACGCCTCGCTGCCGAGGCGGCGTGCTGCTTCGAGGTAGACGTCGGGCGCAGGCTTGCCGCGGTCGACTTCCTCCGACGAGACCGTCACCTCGAAATACGGCGCAAGACCCGAGAGCGCGAGGACGTGGTCGATCAGCTCGCGGTTCGACGACGAGGCGACGCCGAGCGCCCAGTGCGCCGCGAGCCGCTTCACGGCATCGAGGGCGCCGTCGATCAGCGGCAGGCGCTCGGCGTAGCGTTCGAGCATCCGGTGGACGACCTCGCGGTTGATCTCCTCCGGTGGCTCCAGGAGGCCGACGACCTCGTGCATGTAGCGCGACCACTCGGTCGAGCTCATCCCCATCATGTCCGCCTGCGCCTGTTCGCTCCAGCGGCCGCCCCGTTCGCCGGCGAGGCCTTCGCGGACCTCGTCCCAGAGTTGCTCGCTGTCGATGATGACGCCGTCGAGGTCGAAGACGACCGCGTCGATCACGCGGGGAGGTACTCGCCTCCGCGGTACACCAGCCCGGGCCCCGGAGCACCGAGCTCGGTTGACTCCACCTCGCCGACGAAGATCGTGTGGTCGCCCGCGTCGTGCTCGGAGGTCGTGCGGCATTCGAGCCAGGCGAGCGCTTCGGTCACGAGTGGCCCACGCGAGCCGTCGTGCACGTCGACGCCGTTCCACAGCGCGATGGGCGGAATTCCGCTGCGCGCGAAGTGCTGAGCGACGTTGATCTGGGCGCCCGAGAGCAAGCTCGCTGTCCAGCCACCGGCCCGGCGAATGGGTTCGTGCGAAGAGGAGTCCTTCCCGATCGAGATACCGACGAGCGGGGGGAGCAGCGACAGCGACACGAGCGAACCCACCGTCAGGCCGAAGCGCTGACCTTCCACGGCCGTCGTGACGACGGCGACCGGGGCAGGAAAGCGGCGCATCACTTCCCGCAGCTCGTCGCCCCTCATGAGGTCGATGATATGGGCGTGAGTCGCCGGGACGTGATCGAGCTCGGGATCGGGGCGCTGTTCGTCGCAGTCGCAGCCACCGCGCACTTCGCCGACGCCACGCCCGTGCTGGCCTTCTCGGTCGCGGCGTTCGCGATCGCCGTCCTCGCACGCCTGGTCGGCCGTGCGACAGAACAGCTCGGCAGCCGCGTGGGCTCCTCAATTGCGAGCGTGATCCAGAGCGCGCTCGGCAACCTGCCCGAGTTGTTCATTGCGCTGTTCGCCATCCGCGAGGGACTGATACGCGTCGTCCAGGCGGCGCTCGTCGGTTCCATCATCGCCAACAGCGTCCTTGTGCTGGGAATCGCGTTCGTCGCGGGTGGTCTGCGCAACGGCACGCAGAGGTTCGACTCGCCACGCGCACGGATGATCGCCACGCTGACCGTGATGGCGGCTGCGATCCTGGCACTGCCCACACTCGCGAACGCCTTTCACGCCCCCGCGGCCGCACACTCGAAGTCTCTCAGCCTCATCTGCGCGGGCGTTCTGCTCGTGCTGTTCTTTCTGACGCTGCCTTACTTCCTCGCCGGAGGGGAGACAGCAGCAGCCGAGCGTGCCCGTTGGACGCTTGCGACGACGGTCGTGGTGCTGGCGTCGGCCGGGGTCGCCGCTGCGTTCGTGAGCGACTGGTTCGTGAGTGCGTTGCGGCCGGCCACAGAGACACTCGGCATGAGCGAAGCGTTCGCGGGACTGGTCGTCGTCGCGATCGCCGGGAACGCGGTCGAGAACGTCGTCGGAGTGCAACTCGCCGTTCGGAACAGGGCGGACTTTGCCGTTTCTGTGATCGTCAACTCTTCGCTACAGATCGCGCTCTTTCTGACGCCGGTGCTCGTCTTCGCGAGCCTGTTCTTCGCCACCACCTTGACGCTCGCTTTCCCGACACTCCTCGCAATCGCGCTGCTTCTGGCCGCCGGCATCGCTGCGCTCGTCGTCTACGACGGCGAGAGCACGTGGGAGGAGGGCGCGATTCTTATCGGCCTCTACGTCGTCATTGCGGCAAGTTTCTGGTGGGGCGCGTAGCTCGGCAGTCAGCCGAGTACGAACGCGATCACGACCGCTACGAAGGCGGCGGTGCCCAGTCCGGCGATCTCCGGCCGGTGCCGGGCGAGGAGTTCGTTCGCGCGGGAGTCCACGAGGGCCGGACGCGGAAGCGACGCAACGCCGAGCAGAAGGATCGCCAAGGCAAGCAGGGCAACCAGAACAGGGCGGACGACACGCGCGGCTTTCTCTACGCTCGAAGCAAGGACTGCTCCCGATTGGCCATTCCCGCCTGCACTCGGGCCGCTCGCCGACGGCTGCCCCGAGCTCAACGAACCCTGGGTCTCGTGCGGGGAGCTCGCCACGTTGCTCGTGTTGGACGCTCCGGTCGCACCCCCCGCTGCGGCAGCTAGGCGGCCGGCCGGAGTACAGACGTTCGAGGCGCGCGCCGCGACGATCTGGTCACGGGTCGGCGCTCCGCCTTCCACCACGACGATCGTGACGCGCTGCACGACTTGACCCGCCCGACTCCGCGCCGTGATCCGGTACGTCCCGGGATCGAGCTGCAGGTTGCTCTCGCGGCCTGGGAAACGGATTTGGTTGCGCCCGGCATGCCCTTTGACCGCGAAGTGTCCGGCGATCCTGCAGACCGGCGAGACCTGCTTGACGACGAAGACCACGCGGGCAGCACGCGGGAGCACGAACGTGAGAGTGGTAACGCGGCGGCGCTTCGGCCCGCTCGTCGCGATCCAACGGCGCGAGGAGCGGAACCGCTCGACCCTCGCCCGGGCCGACCCTGGGGCAGACGACGCAGAAGGCGGTGATGGGGCAGACGACGCAGAAGACGGTGAGCCCGCCGAGCCACTGCCCAGTGTCGAGCCGGCCGCCGAGGACACCGCAGGCATGGCCGAGGACACCGCAGGCACGGACTGGGTCGAGGAGGGGTGCGCGGTGCTCGGGGCCGGTAGCGCGGGCTGCGGAAGCTTGGGGACCGCGGGCAGCGGGACGGCCACGGGCGGTGCAGGGACGGTGACGGCCGGGACGGGCGGGATGGGAACAGTGTCCGCGACCGCGTGGCCCGCGAGCAGGCCGGCGCCCACCAGGACGGTCATCGCTGCCGCAACCCTCATACCTGAACAACTCCCAGCCGGCCGAATTGGTTGCGGCGTCTGTGCGGTCAGCAAGAATCCCGATATGGCCGCGGTCAAGAGGGACTACTACGAGGTGCTGGGGCTCGCGCGGGATGCCGACGGGGACACCATCAAGCGCGCCTTCCACTCGCTTGCCCGCGACTGGCATCCGGACGTGGCCGATGCCCCAGATGCCGAGGCGCGTTTCCGTGAGTTGGCCGAGGCGTACGGGGTTCTCTCCAAGCGGGAAGCCCGGCTGCTTTACGACCGCTACGGCTACCGCGGCCGTGGCAACCAGGGGTTCGACGAGGCTTTGTGGGAGGCCAGGCCGGCCGTAGCGGCGCGGGGCGAGAACGTCCACGTGGGGATCGAGCTGCGGAGCTTCGAGGCGACTGAAGGGACGCGCCGGATCGTGAGCTACGACGCCGTCGTGCGCTGCAAGGCGTGCATGGGCCGGGGGTCGGTCGGCCTGCCCGATCCGGAGTGCGAGTACTGCGGAGGCACGGGGCGCAAGCGGACGGTGTCGAGCCTGGAAGTGGCCAACCTGTTGCAGATCGAGCCGTGCCCTGCATGCGTAGCCGAGGCCTGCTCACAGTGCGGAGGAGAGGGGACTGTCTCGGCCGAGCGTCGGATCCGACTCCTGGTACCGCCGGGCGTGCAGGACGGTGCGCAGCTACGCGTCGGCGGCGACGGCAACGACGCGGGCGCGGGCTCCATCCCCGGCGACCTGCTCGTGCGCGTCAATGTCCTGGCTCCGCCACGCGACCCGCGGTTCGTGCGTTACGCGGCCTTCGTGCTGCTCATCGTCGCGGTCGCGACGCTCGTGTTCTACCTGACCCGATAACACAGCGGCGCGGATGGAATCTGAACCGACGGAGGGTCGGTGTCATCCTCGGTGCTCAGCGGCTCTATTCGATCACTCTTCTCGCAAGAGCTCGGTGGGCTTTAGCCGGCTGATCAATAGTGCCGCTGCCGCTGACGACAGGACGGCCGCGCCGAGGACGAGCGCTCCGAGGATTGCCAGCTGCAAGGGTGGCACGGTGAGTGTCGGAGGTAGTGTGAAGATCGGTCGCAGCACATGGACGAACTGGGCTGCCATACCGACTCCGATCAGCATGCCGATGGCCGTGCCAAGTGTTGCCGAGATGCCGGCTTCCGCCAGGACAAGCCGCCGGACCTCCCAACTTTGGAGTCCCTGAGCGCGCAAGGTCACATATTCACGACGCCGTTGCAGCAGCAGTCCGAAGACGAACATCGCGGTTGCCGTCGCCGCCATCAGGAACGTGTAAAACGAATCGAGGTGCAGCAGGCCGCGCACATTGAGCGCGGTTAGGCTCGATTGGTCTTTGTCCAGTGCAGTTGATGACGTTTGCAAGTCGAAGCGGCGCGTGAAGTGAGGAAGGGCAGAGAGCGAGTGGGCGGCGCGGACCAGCCCAGAGCGTCCGCGGTCAGAAGCTGAGACGAGGTAATAATCAGCCTGGGTCAGCCCGGTCGTGCGCGTGTAGAAGGCGAAGTTCGCGACCATGTCGGTTGCCTTCGGTGCGCCGGGGAATTGCGTGAAGAATCCGACTGCCTTCATGGAGGTGCGCTTCTGCTGGTCTGTGCCGCGCCCCAGCAGGACGTGCACGGGGTCACCGACCTTGATCTTCAACCCTTTCGCGAGCGCGGCGTTTACCAGGAGCCCGTCGGGCTTTTTCTGCAGAATCGCAAGCATCCGCCGTGTTGACCCGTTGGCGAAGATCGAGTCCTGAACGGCGGCGACCTTGCCGTAGGTCTGGGGGTCGATTGCGGCGAGGGTGCCGACGTCTTCGTTGAACGCACTGGTCAAGACAGCGTTCTGGGGTGAGAACACGACCCCCGTCGCGCCGAGGGTGCCGGCGACGCGAAATGTCGATGCCAATGCGGCGGGGTGAGGTGCGACGCTGGTGGGATTGGGGGTCAGCCGGATGTCAGAACCCACGAGAAAACGGGAGTCGGCAAACTTGGCCTTGTCATAGCTCGTCGCGAAGCATGCGAGCGCGGTGCCGAGGCCGACCACCAGACCGGCGGTGATCATGCCGCCGGTCAATGGTCCGAGCCTGCGGGTGATGCTTCGCATCAGCACGCCGACAAGCAGTCGTCCAAAGCGAGGCTTGCTCCAGGACGTCGCACGCGCGGTTATGCGGTGAACGAGATGCGCGAGCAGCAGGGTGCCCGCGGTCCAGGCGACGATCGGTGAGAGCAGAAGTTTTAGCGGCAGGGAGATCGACCGACCCTCGTAGACAGAGCCGGCGGGTACGTCGTAGGCGCCCAGACGAAGGGCAACGATGTGAGCCGCGACCGCGCCGACGACGAGCAAGAGCTCCAGGGAAAGCAATCGCAAGCCGGGAGCGGAACGTCGTGGGGCGGAAGAGAGCTCCTGGTTGATCTCCTGGCGGATCAGGCGCCTGCCCGGCAGGTACAGGGCGAGAGCGGTCACGAAGATGCCGCCGACGACCCCGATCGTCGCGGATTGCAACAGGGCGGCCGTCGACGCTGCGAAGAGGACAGAGCTGCCGAGCAGCAGGAGTACCGAGACGAATCCCAGCGTGACGCCCAACAGCGAACCGACTCCGGCAATGGCCACGGTGCGGATGCCGAGCAGGGTCATGAGGTGATGTCGATCGGCGCCACGAACGCGCAGCAGAGCACTCTCTCGACGCTGCGCTTCGGCAAGCAGAATCCCTGCGTACAACGTGAGGACTGCGGCAAGGATCGCGCCCGGCAGCCCCAGGAAGACGAACATGCGCTTTGCGACGGCAGCGTCCCCCTTGGCGACAGCCAGCGTGTTGGAGGCGTTGTCGATCAGGAAGTCCTGTTCCCGCGCTACTTTGGCAATGGCTCCTGCTGTGCTCTTCGTCTGTGCGAGCGCGGTGCCCGGATCGGAATTGAGGAGCTTCCGATCGAGCAGGATATCCAGCTCCTCGAGAGGCAGACTCTTGATCTGAGAGTTCCGCGCGGCGGCAGCACGCTCGAATGACGGGACGATCTTGCTGTGGTAAACGTTGTAACTAACGACCATCGTGTACGGGACATAGATGAACTTTTCCAGAGTGGTGGACTGGCGACTTGAGAAGAGAGGCGTCGCTCGCGACAAATCCGTGATGCCGCCCACCCTCATCGACAGCGGCAACCTGCTGCCGGGAACTGTTAGAGCGACGGTGTCGCCCACCCGAACGTTGAGTGCCCGTGCTGTCTCGGCACTGATGCTGGCGCTGTCAGCCGTGATCGCGCCGGAGAGCATCCTGATAGTTGGATAGTGAGCCTGGTACGCCGCGTCGAATGAAAGGAGCTTGACCGGCCCGGGAACGGTGTGCCCACGCGCCGAGATTGAGCCGGCAACCATGTCCACGAAAGCCAAAGGATCCGCTGCTCGCACGCCGGGGATACGGCCAATCTTGTCGGCCAGGGCTGGAAGTTGTGCCGGCCGTGGCGCATTCGCACGCACCGGCACGATTGCCTCGCGGGTGGAGATCGTTGCCTCGCCCGACAGGTTGGTGGTCGAAGGCACGTTCCGCGTCGCCTTCAGTCGGTAGGTAAATCGATGCGACGCGCCGGCTGCAACGGTCCCGAGGTTGAATCCGGTACCCCCGTACCCCTGGGAGAATGGACTGCCGCCGCCGACATCGGGGATGTGCCTGCCGTCTAGCGCCGTGGATCCAGGTACGTAAGCCAACGGCAAGCCCGGACGGTCGCGAACGACAACCTCGTGGGCAGGGGTCAGACGTTCGTTGGTCACGGTCAGCGTTACCGTCGTCGTTCCGCCCGCATTCACGCTGGCGTCGCCAAGCTTTCGCTGCAGACGAACGCTGCCACCGAGTGGTGCCGTCAACACGCGCTGAATGTCCAGAGGCAGAGGAGCAAGCGCTCGCTTGGTCATCGATGCACCCGAACCGTCGATGAAAAACAGCACCGCGGAGAAGAGACCGACGCCGACCACGACGCCGACCAAGGAGGCGAGAGTACGCCGAGGATTGCGTACCAGGTCGCGTCGTACGTAGCCGGCCAGAGTCATGGTCAAGTTCCCTGTGCGACGGTCACACGCCCATCGCGCATGTGCACTGTTGCGTCCATTCGCGCGGCCACTGCGGGATCGTGGGTCACGATCACGAGCGTCGTGCCCTCTTGCTTGTGTAAGCGCAACAGCAGATCCACGACCTTTGTGGAGCTTTCTGCGTCAAGAGAGCCAGTTGGCTCGTCGGCCAAGACCACTCGCGGGCCATGGACGAGCGCGCGTGCTACCGCGACCCGTTGTCGTTGCCCACCAGAGAGCTGATCCGGGAAACGATGACCCAAAGACCCGACCTCGAGCGCGTCGAGCAGCCTCTGGTCGCGTTCGGCGTCGTCACCGATACCCGCTAGGACGGCTTGAACCGCAACATTCTCCGAGACTGTGAGAAACGGCTGAAGATTGTCTTCCTGAAACACGTAGCCGAACCACGTCCGGCGCAGCTGCGCGCGCGGACGGTCGGGCATAACGGAGATGACTCGGTCGTCGATGCACACCTCGCCCCTCGTTGGGAGCTCCAAGCCTCCGAGTATCCCCAGCAGCGTCGACTTGCCGCAGCCACTTGGGCCGACGATCGCCATGCTGCTTTCCGGCGAGATCTCGAGCGTGACGCTGTCGAGAGCGTTGACGTTGCCAGCCGGCGTGTGGTACTCCATGCGCAGGTCGGTCGCCGAAACATGGGCGCCTCCATTGCGGTGTCGGACGGTGGAGTGCTGCAGCGCGGCAGTCACGACGCTGTCTCCAGTTGCCCGTCGGTGAGGCGAATCGTCCGTGATCCCAACGCGGCAATCTCGTCGCTATGGGTGACAAGAAGTACGGCAAGCTCTCGCTCTTCGCAGGCCCGTTCGATGGTGCCCAATACGACCTTGGCGGTGCTGGAATCGAGCTGTCCGACGGCTTCGTCAGCCAACAGCACATCGGGCTCGTTCGCGAGTGCAATTGCCAGCGCGACTCGCTGAGCTTCGCCGCCGGACAAGCGCCGCGGCAGGTGATCCGCGCGATCCGCGAGACCGACTTGATCGAGGAGCGAGACTACATGGGCGGAGGAAACCTCAGTCCCCGCGAGCCGCGTCGCGAGGGCGACGTTCTCCGCCGCCGTGAGGAACGGAACGAGGTTTCCGGATTGCAGCACAAGACCGATCTTGGTTGCGCGCAAATGAGCCCGTTGCGAGTCAGACAGCTCACTCACGTCGTGTCCGTCGATGAACACGCTGCCGGAATCGGGACGAAGCAACCCAGCGATCACCGAGATGAGCGTTGACTTGCCGCTGCCCGAGACGCCAACGAGACAGGCAATCTCGCCTCGGCGGAGATCGAGATCGAGATCCCGGAGCACCGACGTCGTCTCCCTCGTCGTCCGGTACGCCTTTGTCACCCCTCGCAGTCGCAGCGGAACCATCGGCGGACTGGCTGCAGCCTGGGGCTGACTCATTTTCGGGTCGCCTTGCCTTTGCCGAACAGCTTCGGGAGTAGGCGCGCGGCTTCCGCATCGATGCGCATCGCTTCTTTGCTGGCTTCTGCGAGCCCTGCAGGACTGAGCATGGTGAAGTTGACGAGGGTCTCGATGTCCTGGTGGCGGCTGGAGCCGAGCGGCTCGTTGCGAATCTGTCCGACTCCAAGCGCGTAATACTTGTACTCGTTGTTAAGCGCCGATTTTTTGCCCTCCTCAATCACCAGCACCTTGTCAAAGCAGCCGAAGGGCACGCACTCGCGCTTTTGCATCCTCTGGAACGCAGCCGCGTCGCCATCCTCCTTCGGCGGCTGAGCAATCGCCCACGGCGGCGTGCTGGACGTCGGGTTGGCGGGCATCAAGATGCCGGGCTTCGCACCGTCGATGCCGGCTATCCAGGCTTCGTCGACTGTGACAAACCGACCTGTCTCGTATTGCTCGGTGGCGGCACCGACATCCCAGACGTTCCCGCTCTTGTCTTGGGCGAAATAGTCAAGGGACTGCTGGACGACCTGCCCTGAGTCGACCGAATGATCAAAGACAGCGACGGTCTTCACGCCGTTGATCACCCGAATCACATCGGTCACGGTGCTAAGCACTTTGTGTGGCACCTTGCGGTTACCCACCAACGTCGTGCCGTCGCGAACCCATTGTGTGCCGGGCTTGAGCGGCAGCCACTTGTTAGATCCAACCCTCGGATCGACGAAGTTCTTCGCATTGAAGTAACCCCTCGTGAACGTGAGCTTCTTGGCCGTTTGAGTCGGTCCGGATCCACACGCTGCTGCAAACAGCGCCACAGTCAGCACGAATGCGAGGACGATCGAGCGGCGCAGCTTCGTCGCGGCGTTGCCGACTGGCGGCAAGGAGTCGTAGGTGGAAATCTTGTGGTGGCGGAAAGAGGTCATGGTGAATGGCTCTCTGAGCTGTATGCGATGCACATTGGACACGTTTGATGAGAGGGTGATGAACAGATTGCCGGGGAGGTCCCGGGCCTGCTGGGGCCCGCGTCTAGGAGCGATCTACAAGGAGTCCTGGCCGCCGCCATTGCTGCTTCGCCCGGGCGACGGCCCGACATAGCGCGATGCGCTGCCGCCAGTGCGCGAACAAGAAGCATGTCGTCGCGCCGATCGCCCGGGCAGACGAGAGCGGCGGGGGTGAGATTTGAACTCACGGACCGCCTTGCGACGGTCAGCGGTTTTCAAGACCGCCCCGTTAGACCGCTCCGGCACCCCGCCGTTCGCACACCGTAGCGCCGCGCTCGGCGGCTAGAGGCGCGGGCTGCGCTCGTCGGCGCCGAGCTTCTGCGGCGCGCCGAAATCGTGCAGCGACCTCGGGATCGAGACGGAGCCGTCGGCTTGCTGGAAGTTCTCCATGATCGCGAGCATCGCGCGTCCCGTCACGGCTGTGCCGTTCAGGGTGTGCACCGGCTCCAGCTGCTTCTCGTCGCGCCGGTAGCGGATCTCGAGCCGGCGCGCCTGGTAGTCGGTCGTGTTCGACGTCGAAGTGATCTCGCGGTAGCGCTCCTGCGAGGGGAACCACGCCTCGATGTCGTACTTTTTGGTCGCCGATGCACCGAGGTCGCCTGCGGCGACGTTGACGACGCGGTAGGGCAGCTCGAGCTCCTGCACGAGCTTCTCCTCGATCTCGAGCAGCCGGTCGTGCTCCTCCCGTGACCACTCCGGTTTCGTGAACACGAACATCTCGATCTTGTCGAACTGGTGGACGCGGAACATGCCGCGCGTATCCTTGCCGGCGGCGCCGGCCTCGCGGCGGAAGCAGGTGGAGTAGCCCGCGTAACGGAGCGGCAGGTCGCCGCCTTCCAGGATCTCGGCCCCGTGCATCGCGGCGAGCGGAACCTCAGACGTGCCGACGAGATAGAGCTCGTCCCGCTCGACTGCATAGATGTTCACCTCGTCGGTCGGGAAGAATCCGGTCCCGTACATCGCGTCCTCACGAACGAGCACAGGCGGGAGGACGGGTGTGAAGCCGCGGCTCGTGAGCCGGTCGAGAGCGAACCGATAGAGCGCGAGCTCGAGCAGCGCGACGTCCCCGGTGCGAAATGCGAAGCGTGCGCCCGCGACCTTGGCGGCCCGCTCGAGGTCGATTCCTCCGGCGGCAAGCTCCAGGTGGTCCTTGACCGGAAAATCGAAAGACGGTGGCTCGCCCCAGCGGCGGATCTCCTCGGCGTCCTCTTCGGTCTGCCCGTCCGGCGTGGCCTCGTCCGGCGGGTTCGGGACGCGATCGAGGAGCTCCCTGCGTCGGCCTTCGGCCGCCGCCAACTGCTGTTCGAGCTGCTGTAGTTCTTCCTTGACGCCTTCCAGTTCCTTCAGCTGCTCTGGCGTCGGCTTGCCCTTGATCTTTCGTGCCGCGCGGAGCTCCTCGACTCGTGGCTGGATCTCTCTGACGGCGCGGTCGGCCTCCAGGAGGTCGTCGAAGACCTCCGCTGCTCCCTTCCGCGCCAGCGCAGCGCGGAAGGTGTCCGGATCGTTACGCGCGGCGCGGAGATCGATCATCTGCGGGAGTCTAGGTATGCCTCGAGCACTCGAGCCACGCCTTCTTCGTCGACGGAGGGGCAGACGAAATTAGCGACCTCCTTCACCAGGTCGTGGGCATTCTCGACCGCCACG
>JALYST010000031.1 GCA_030854665.1 Actinomycetota bacterium | reverse complement strand
CTCTTCGACGTAAAGCCGCTGCGTCAGGGCTTCGCGCATGGTACGAACGCTATGGCATGCGCGCCATGGAAGTAGCCAACGGGATCGTCAGGTTCACTTTCGAGCTGCCGCTCGGGATCGACCACGTCCACTGCTACGCGCTGCGCGCAGAAAGCGGCGGCTGGACGGTCGTCGATACCGGCCTCGGTGTCGACGATGCGGCAGCGCGCTGGCATGCGGCAGGTGGGCAGCTCGATGGTGCGGTCGAGCGGATCGTGATCACGCACTTCCATCCCGACCATGTCGGCGCGGCGGCGGTGCTCGCCGAGCTCACCGGTGCCCCGGTCTTTCAAGGACGCGAGGACTACGCCCAGTGCGTGGGCGCGTGGGGGCCCGAGCGCGCGGCGGACCGGCTGGTCGCCTACATGCTCGAGCACGGACTGCCGGCTGAGGCCGCCGACGAGATGCGGCGCGAGAGCGGCACGCTCGCCCGGCTTGTCCAGTATGCGCGTGACCCGGAGCCGCTCGTCCCCGGTGAGCAGGTCGACGGCTGGGAGATCTTGCACCTGCCGGGACATGCCGACGGTCACCTCTGCCTCCTGCGCGACGGCATCCTGATTGCGGGCGACGCACTCCTCGCGACCATCAGCCCGAACGTCGGTCTCTACGCCCAGTCGCGCCCGGACCCCTTGGGCGACTACTTGAGCTCACTCGCGCGGATCGTCGAACTGGCACCGAAAGTCGCTTACGGGGGCCACGGACCGACGATGGAAGACCCAGCTGGGCGAGCGAGAGAGCTAATCGCGCATCACGACAGCCGTCTCGGCGAAACAACGGCTGCGGTGGACGGCGACCCGCGCACTGCGTACGAAGTGTCGCTGCGGCTCTTTCCCGGCGCGCTGCCGAGCGTCCTGCGTCGCTTCGCTCTCGCCGAGTCGCGTGCACATCTCGAGTACCTAGTCCTGCGCGAACGGATCGGGCGTGTGACGGAGGGATCGACGGTCGCGTACGTGGCGGGCTGATATGTCTTCCCGATGAATGCAAGCAGCGTGGAGGTACTGGGCGACGCCGGCGAAGCCGGAGCTCGAGTCCTCACGCCGGAGGCGCTCGCCTTCGTCGCCGGCCTACAACGCGAGTTCAACGAGTCTCGGTTGGAGCTGCTGACCGCACGGGCGGAGCGGCAGAAGCGGATCTCCGCCGGTGAGGTGCCGGACTTCCTCGCAGCCACCCGAGCAGTGCGGGAGGATCCGGACTGGCGCGTTGCCCCGGCACCTCGCGATCTTCTCGATCGGCGGGTCGAGATCACGGGGCCCGTCGACCGGAAGATGGTGATCAACGCGTTGAACTCGGGCGCCCGGATGTTCATGGCCGATTTCGAAGATTCGAACTCGCCGACTTGGCGGAACTGTGTCGAAGGGCAGGCGAACCTGATCGATGCGGTCGATCGCACGATCTCGCTGGACACCGGGGCGAAGCAGTACCGCCTACAGGACGAGATCGCGACGCTGCTCGTCCGGCCGCGCGGCTGGCACCTGCACGAGAGGCATCTGCTGGTCGACGGCGTGCCCGTCTCGGCCAGCCTGTTCGACTTCGGCCTCTACCTGTTCCACTGCGGCCGCCGTCAACTCGAGGCGGGATCGGGCCCGTACTTCTACCTGCCCAAGCTCGAGTCTCATCTCGAAGCGCGTCTGTGGAACGACGTCTTTGTCTTCGCCCAGGAGCAGCTCTCGATTCCGCGCGGGACGATCCGGGCGACCGTTCTCATCGAGACGATTTTGGCCGCCTTTGAGATGGACGAGATCCTCTACGAGCTGCGCGAGCATTCCGCCGGGCTGAACGCCGGCCGCTGGGACTACATGTTCTCGATCATCAAGAAGTTCCGCGACCGGCCGGAGTTCGTGCTCCCGGACCGCCCGCTGGTGACGATGGGCGTGCCGTTCATGCGTGCCTACACGGAGCTGCTCGTCAAGACCTGCCACCGGCGCGGCGCACATGCGATCGGCGGGATGGCCGCGTTCATCCCGAGCCGGCGCGACCCCGAAGTAAACGAGGTCGCGCTCACGAAGGTGCGGGAGGACAAGCTGCGCGAGGCCGGCGACGGTTTCGACGGAACCTGGGTCGCACACCCCGATCTCGTCCCCGTTGCGATGGGCGTGTTCGACGACGTGCTCGGCGAGCGACCGAATCAGGTGGACAGGCAGCGGGACGACGTCTCGGTCGCCGCCGGTGATCTGCTGGACGTCGCCGCGACGCCCGGCGAGGTCACGGAGGAGGGTGTCCGGCTCAACATCTCCGTCGGCATCCAGTACATCGCGTCCTGGTTGAACGGAGTCGGCGCGGCCGCGATCAACAACCTGATGGAGGACGCGGCGACGGCGGAGATCAGCCGTTCGCAGATCTGGCAGTGGGTCCGCCACGGCAGGGTCAGCCGCGAGCGGGTGCTCGAGCTCGAGAGTGAGGAGCTCGAGAAACTCGGCCCGGGATACGAGGCCGCCGCGGAGGTGTTCGCGCAGGTGGCCTTGGCAGACGAGTTCACCGAGTTCCTGACCCTGCCCGCGTATGAGCGTCTGGTGGGTCTCGGATCCGAAGACTGAAAACTTGGATCCGAAAAAGAGGCGATGTCGGGCATTTGACAGCCCGGTAGGGGCTATATAGGATCCGAAAATACTTCCGTCGAATCCGAAAGGCAGAACCATGGCCGATCGAGCTCTTCAGATGAACGTGCCCACGGTCGTCGCGGAGCATCGCCCCATCGCTCTCGTCCACGAGCCGCGGGAGAACTACGTCCAGTGCACGGCCGAGACCGCCGAGTGCACGTGCCCCGAATTCTGTGAGCGGGATCACGATCGTGATTGAGGCTCGAATCCACTCCGAAGGGGCCGAGCTCGCGCAGCGCTGGGCCGAGGACCCGCGTTGGGCCGGGATTCTCCGGACGTACGAGGCCGAGGATGCCGTTCGCCTGCGCGGCTCCGTCACTCCGGAGCACACGCTCGCGAGGCTTGGCGCAGAGCGACTCTGGGAGCTACTTGCGGACGAAGACTACGTCGCGGCCCTCGGTGCGCTCAGCGGCGGGCAAGTGGTTCAGATGGTGAAGGCGGGTTTGAAGGCGGTCTACCTCTCGGGTTGGCAGGTTGCCGCGGACGCGAATCTCGCAGGGCACACGTATCCCGACCAGAGCCTCTATCCCGCGAACAGCGTTCCGGCGGTCGTTCGCCGGCTGAACAACGCACTGCTGCGCTGCGACCAGATCGACTGGGCTGAAGGCCGCAACGGGACGAACTGGCTCGCCCCGATCGTCGCCGATGCGGAAGCGGGATTCGGTGGGGCGCTCAACTCGTTTGAGCTGATGAAGGCGATGATCGAGGCGGGCGCAGCCGGAGTCCACTTCGAGGATCAGCTCGCCTCCGAGAAGAAGTGTGGTCACCTGGGCGGCAAGGTGCTCGTGCCGACGAGCCACTTTGTCCGCACCTTGACGGCCGCGCGTCTTGCCGCAGACGTGCTCGGCGTCCCAACGGTGTTGATCGCGCGCACCGACGCGCTCAGCGCCTCGCTGCTGACGAGCGACGTGGATCCGGCCGACGCCGCGTTTCTCACCGGCGACCGCACACCGGAAGGTTTCTTCCGCGTGCGGGACGGGCTCGAGGCGGCGATCGCACGCTCGCTTGCGTATGCGCCGTACGCAGACGTCCTCTGGTTCGAGACCTCGATGCCGGACTTGGGCGAGGCGCGGGCGTTCGCCGAGGAGATCCACAAGAGCTTCCCTGGCAAGCTCCTCGCGTACAACTGCTCACCGTCGTTTAACTGGAGGCGGCACCTCGATGAGGAGCAGATCGCCACGTTCCAGCAGGAGCTCGGCGCGATGGGTTATCGGTTCCAGTTCATCACGCTCGCCGGGTTCCATTCGCTGAACGCGGGAATGTTCGAGCTCGCGCGAGACTATGCCGCCAGCGGCATGTCAGCGTACGTCCAGCTCCAGGAGCGCGAGTTCGGCCTCGAAGCTGACGGATACACGGCCACGCGTCATCAACAAGAAGTGGGAGCCGGTTACTTCGATCGTGTGACGGCGGCAGTCACGGGCGGGCAATCGTCGACGTCGGCACTCCACGGCTCGACGGAGGAAGCACAGTTCAGTGAGGAACGCGTCTGAACGCGCCGACGGCACACAGCCCCGGAGAAGTGGAAGGTCTCGGAACCAAGGCCGACGACATCGCGCTCGAGATCGAGGAGGCGATCGTCTCCGGCGAGCTTGCACCGGGTGAGGTGCTACGCCAGGACAAGCTCTCGGAGCAGTACGGCGTCAGCCGCACACCCGTCCGCGAGGCGCTAAGGCGGCTCGCCGCTCTCGGGCTCGTGGAGTTCGAGCCGAATCGGGGGGTGCGCGTGCGGACGTTGTCGCGCGAGGGCATGTGGGAGGCATTCCTCGTGCGCGCCGAGCTGGAGGCGCTCGCGACCGGCATCGCGGCTGCCAAGGTCACGAAGTCCGACCTCGACGAGCTCGAAGAGGCAGAGAAGCGTTTTGCTCGACTCGCCCGCGCGATACGCGCGCGCGAACCGGGCAGTGATCGACGTGCGCTGACCGCGGAATGGATGCGCGCGAATCACGGATTCCATGACGTGATCTACCGGGTCGCGGACGTGCCGTTCATCGAGCAGATGGCCAAGAGCGCCAGGCGGACGTTTTCCGGGCCGGCGATCTGGGCGCCGGGAGACGAGACGATCGACGAGCTCTATGCCGACAACGAACGGCAGCACCGTGCCATTCAGGCGGCGCTGGCGGCAAAGAGCGTGGAGGGCGCTCGAGCCCTCGCACACGCACACGTGCTCTCCTCGTTCCATCTGCTCGAGTCGATCCTCGAACAGGTTGGGGTCCGGCCCGGCGCCTGGCGTTGACCGGCGCTGTCGCGGCTTTCTAGGGCTGAGCTCCTGCGAGCATCCGACGCGCCTCCGGGCTGAGCGGCGCCGGTCGACCGTCGGAGTCGACGTGGACGGCGGTATGGCGGCCGCGAATGCAGACCTCACCGTCAGAGCGGCGGATCTCCCAGCCGTAGGTGATCGAGCTCGTGCCGACCTTCTCCGGGGCGAGCTCGACCTCGAACTCGTCCTCAAAGCGTAGGACGGCGAGGTACTCGGCCTCGACCGCGCGCCGCGGGTAGTCGGCCCACTCTTCCAGGAGCCCGAGCGACCGCAGGAGCGCTGTCTCCGCCGTCTCCGCCCAGCGGAACGCCGCCGTGAAGTGGATACGGCCGCCCGCGTCCGTGTCGAACCACGCGACCCGCGCTTGTGAGATGTGCCGAGGCGCGACGTCGTCGACCACGGCGCATTAGAGCACGCTGCGCACGGCGAAAGGGATTATCGTGCGCGCGCCGTGGGCCGCATCCGTTCTCCACACGACCGCGAGATCGTCCGCCTCGCGCTGCCGGCGCTCGGCGCGCTGGCGGCGGAGCCGCTTTACATCCTCGTCGATACAGGGATCGTCGGGCACCTCGGGCGCCCGCAGCTCGCGGCGCTCGGACTCGCGGGGACAGTGCTTGCGGGGGCATTCACGATCTTCAACTTCCTCACCTACGGGACGACGGCCGTCGTCGCGCGCGCTTCCGGCGCCGGGGAGCACGAGCGCGCAGCCCGGCTGGCGGCGCAGGCGCTCTGGGTCTCGCTCGGGATCGGCCTGCTCCTGCTCGTCGTCTGCGAGGCGCTCGCCGGCCCGCTCCTGCGTGCTCTCGGGGCGCACGGTCGGTCAGGCGATTACGCGTTGACCTATTTCCGGATCGCGGCGATCGGACTGCCGGCAGCTCTTGTCGCGCTCGGGGGACAGGGGTACCTACGCGGTGTCTCGAATATGCGGCGGCCGCTCGAGATCGTCGTCGTCGCGAACATCGTGAACGCCGTTCTCGAGGTGCTGTTCGTGTACGGCTTCCATTGGGGAATCGCCGGGTCGGCTGCGGGAACGGCAATCGCCCAGACAGGGATGGGTCTTGCCTTCGCGGTGGAGTTGCTGCGGCCCCACGCCGGCTCGAAGCGGCCGAGCTTGCAGGCGATGCGCCCGATGATGCGCGTCGGCCGGCAGATCTTCGTGCGGACGGCTGCGTTGTATGCGTCCTTTCTCGTTGCGGCGTCGGTCGGCGCGCGCATGGGCGATCCGCAGCTCGCGGCCCATCAGATCGCGTCCCAGCTCTTTTTCTTTCTCGCGCTGATCTTGGACTCGGTCGCGATCGCGGGCCAGGTGATCGTCGGCCGCATGCTTGGCGCCGGGGATCCCGAAAGCGCACACGCGTCGGCTGTGCGGATGATCGGGTGGTCGGTCGTGGTCGGCGCGGCGTTCGCCATCTTGCTGCTGCCCCTCGGGCACGTCGTGCCGCGCGCGTTCACAAGCGACCCCGTCGTGCTACACGAGGCGACCGAGCTCTGGCCCTACTTCGCCCTGGTGCAGCCTCTTGCCGGCGCGGTCTTCGCGCTCGACGGGATCCTGATCGGCGCAGGCGACACGTCGTACCTCATGTGGTCCATGTTGGCCGCGAGTGCTCTCTTCATCTCGCTCGCCTGGGCGGCTCTCGCTCAGGACTGGGGCATCGTGGGCGTCTGGATCGCCCTCGACGTGCTGATCGCAGCGCGCCTCGTCTTGCTCTGGGTTCGCTTCGCCGGCCGTCGTTGGGCCGTCGTCGGCTGGAGCTGACCACGACTTCTCTGCGGATCAAGAGTTGAGGGAGTTAGCGAGCTCTAGCAAAGTGCCGGGCGCATCGAGACTGCCGATCCGGTCTGCTGTTGTGCCTCTTCTGTCGATCCGGACCTCGCCACGCCGGTAGTTGACGGCGGTGATGTCATCCAGTGCGACAGCCAACCTTCTCGAACCGTTACCGGAGAGGAGCGCGTGGAGAGGGGCGATCTCGAGTTTGCCCACGTGTTTAGGGCCGCTCCCTTCGTTCCACCAGATCGCGTAGCTCCGTCGACGCATGTGCACAGGTTGCGGTTTCTTGACTG
>JALYST010000024.1 GCA_030854665.1 Actinomycetota bacterium | reverse complement strand
CCGTCCTCGGGGGCGATGAAGCCGTATCCCTTGGCATCGTTGAACCACTTGACGGTACCGGTTGCCACGTAATTCCCTCCCTTGCCTTTTCTGACGTCGAACAAGTAGAGGAAGGCTGGAAAGCACTACCGGTACTCGTCCTGATTGCCCGGACAAAGTAGCAGCCCTCGCGATAATCTGAGCCTCGTGGCCGTGCGCGTGCGCCTGTTTGCGGGCCTGCGCGAGCGCGCCGGCTGGAGCGAGCGCGAGCTCGAACAGGTCGATCGGGTCGGCGACGTCTGGGCGGCACTCGACCTCGGCGACGAGCCCGAAGGTCTGCTCTACGCGGTGAACAAGGAGTACGCCGACCGGGATCGCGGGCTGGTGGACGGCGACGAGGTGGCGCTGATCCCGCCCGTATCGGGCGGAGCCTTCCAGCTCAGGGCGGAGCCGCTCTCGCTCGACGCAGTCGTGGACGAGGTCCGTTCGCCTCAGGCAGGCGCGATCGCGACGTTCACCGGCACCACCCGCGTGCAATCGCGCGGGCGCACCGTGCTCCACCTCGACTACGAGGCTTACCAGGAGATGGCCGAGCAGGTCATGACGCAGATCGCCGAGGAACTCAAGAGCCGCTACGACCTGTGCGAGATCGCGATCCACCATCGCACGGGCCGCGTCGACATCGGCGAAGCCAGCGTCATGATCGCCGTCTCCGCTCCGCACCGCCAGGACGCGCTTGCTGCGTGCAAGGACGCGATCGACACGCTCAAGGAACGAGTCCCGCTCTGGAAGAAGGAGTTCTACGAGGGTGGCGAGGAATGGATAGGACGCGGTTCATAGCCACTCCCAATCCAGGACCGCCACTCAGACGCGCGGGCGAGCTACTTGACTTTCGTCGAGAACGAGCGGCTGACCTGCGCTCGTTGGAATCTCACTGTGATCGAGCCCTTGAACGGCTTGTTGTGCGCAGCGGCGGGCATCTGCCAGGTGCAGGACGACCTCCCGCTGCTCGAGCTCGAGTGGCTCCTCGCGCCGAGCGACTTGCCGGAGAGTCTTCCCTGACAGGTGACCTGGCCCGTGACTCCCTTGCCGGTGTCGGCGTTGGCGACAAGCATCGACGCCGTAAACGGTTTGCCGGCCGTGGCCCTGGTCAGTTTCGGTTTGCTGGCCGTGAGCGTTGGTGATGCGGGTCCAGGTGGAGGTGGAGGAACGGTTGGTGTGGCAGCACCGCCAAACGCCTTCGCGATGGCCAGATGACCTGCGTCGTTGGGGTGGAGGTGATCTGAAGACAGGAACGCTTCGCCCGCGGCGTCGAAGATGGGCAGAAGGTCGATTGGTTTCGCCCCCTGCTCGATGCTGATGCAGTGGAGGAGATCGTTGAGACCCAACGCGGCGCCCGTGCCGGAGCAATCGATCTTTCCGTCGCTGCCGAGCAGCAACTGCCTCATGGCACTCGCGTTCGGCGTCCCGATGGCTGGGTTGTAGTACTCAATCACCTGAACCGTTGCACCGCCTGGGTCGTTCGCCAGCGCCGTGTTCAACGCTGTCAGGATCGCTCGCAGACTGTCGGCAAACGGGCACGTCGGCGCGATCGCGGTCGGGCAATTGGGATCGCGGGTGATGTCATTGAGGCCGCTGTCGACCGTGATCGCCTTCGTGTCTGAGGACGCGTTGATCGCTGCGACAGCCGGCCCCAGCTTTGTGGCTTTCAAGTCCGCGGCTGTCGCGCCGGGCACGCTCAGGTTGAGAACGTCGGTGACGCCGCTCCCGTTCGACTGGAGGTAACCGTAGTAGAGCTGGACGTAACTCTTGCTTCTTGCGCTCGCGCCGAAGCCGTCAGTGTTCGAAGCACCGAGCGCGAGGTACAGCCCGCCTTGCTCCGCACCCGAAACCCCCACGGTGTTCGCGGCCACGAGATTCGATCGCGCTCTCCCAGTGGAAGTCGTCACCGCCAAAACCACGATCGCGAGCGCAACCACGATCGACGTCCGGCGGAAAGTGCCTTTCCCGCAGCGCCCATAGTTGTCCCCTTCTATGCGGCCGAACATGTTTGTTCTAGCCCCTTCCAAGCTCTTCCCCTCGGGGACTCGCAGTTATTGCAGGATTGCCGGGGGCTGACGAAGCCGCAATACGGCATTCGACGTATATGTTTGTGGCGTGGGGGCCCTCAGCACTGCCGAAGTCCGCGGCGTGCTGGAGTTTCTTGAGGTCGCTTGCGAGGTCGACGGCATTGACCCGTTCCCCGATTCGGTGCTCGCCGCGCTGCGGCGGCTGATTCCGGCCGAGATTGTCTCTTACGGCGACTACAACCGCAAAGGCGCCGGCTGGCGGCAGGCCGTGCACTGGCACGGCCTGCCTCAGAGAGATCTGACACCCAGCATCCGCGAGGCGCACCTGCGCTTCACGCACCAGAAGCCGCACCCACCGTGGGCGCGGAACGCGGGACGGGCGGTGCGCTGGTCGGATCTCCTGTCCCGAAGCCGGCTGCAACGTCTCGACGTCTACGCCGAGGTGGGGAGGCCACTTGGCCTCGAGTACACGCTCGAGCTGTGGGTTCTCACGCCTGACGGGGTAGCGGGCGGCTTGGCTTTCGACCGGTCAGAGCGCGACTTCAGCGAGCGCGACGTATGTGTGCTCGAGACGCTGCGGCCTCATCTCGTCCAGCTTTGGCGGAACGCGCGCCTGCACAGACCCGGCGCCGACAGCTTGTTCACGTCCGCGGACAGCCTGCTCACACGTCGTGAGCGTGAGGTCCTCGCCTGGGTCGCGCGCGGAAAGACGAACCGCGAGATCGCGACCGTGCTGTGCCTCGCGCCCGGGACGGTCCGGAAGCACCTGGACAACGCGTACGCGAAGCTCGACGTCGGCAGCCGCGCCGGCGCGGTCGCGCGCGCGTTCCTGAACTAAGGGCCCCGTCGCTGCGCAGTGAGCCCCATCTCCAGGGCTCCTGATCAGCCGCGGTGTGACCGATACGGGTAGGCACAATGGCTGACATGGAGCAATACCCTCAGGAGTGGCGCCAATACGAGCCGATTCAGCCCCGCGGAACGGATTGGCGCGGGCTGTTTCGGAAACTGTGGGCGCCTGTCGCCGCGATCGGTGCGTTCCTGGCCAAGTTCGGCGTCGTCCTGCTCAAGTTCAAGTTCCTGTTCTCGATGTTCGTCTCGGCCGCGGTGTACGTCTGGATCGGCGGCTGGTGGTTCGGGATCGGGCTCGTGCTGCTGCTGTTCGTGCACGAGATGGGACACGTGCTCGAGGCGAAGCGACAAGGGCTGCCGGTTTCGGCTCCGTTGTTCATTCCGTTCATGGGCGCGCTGATCACGCTCAAGCAGATGCCGCACAACGCTTGGCGCGAGGCCAAGCTCGCAATCGCCGGCCCGCTGCTCGGCTCGGCCGGCGCGTTGGCTCTCTACATCGCCGGTGTCGCGTACGACTCGAACCCGCTGAAGGCGATCGCGTTTCTCGGCTTCTTCATCAATCTGTTCAACCTGCTGCCGGTGGTGCCGCTCGACGGCGGACGCATCACTGCCGCGTTGCACCCGGCGCTCTGGCTGGTCGGTTTCGTCGGCCTCCTCGGCCTCGTGATCTGGCGGCCGAATCCGATCCTGATCATCATCCTGCTCTTCTCGGCGTCAGAGCTCTGGCGCCGCTGGAAGATGCGCAACCACCCGGAGATGCAGGAGTACTACCGCGTCGAGCCGCACCAGCGGCTGATCGTCGGAGTGCTGTACTTCGGCCTCGCCATCCTGCTCGTGCTCGGGATGCACGCGACACACGTGCCTCGCAACTTCTGATGGAAGACAGACGGATCCTCTCCGCCGAGGAGAAGACCGAAGATCTCGAGCAGGACATCGCCCTCATCGCCCAGGAGTTCCGCGAGGGCTTCGAGGCGGTCGACAAGATCCCTCAGCCTGCGGTCACCATCTTCGGCTCCGCGCGGATCACGGAGGGCAATCCGGTCTACGCAGAGGCGCGTGCGGCAGGCCATCGCTTCGCCGAGCTGGGCTGGGCAGTCGTGACGGGCGGTGGCCCGGGCGTGATGGAGGCGGCCAATCGCGGCGCGAAGGAGGGAGGCGGCCTTTCGGTCGGCTTCAACATCCAGCTACCGCACGAACAGGCGCCGAACCCCTACCTCGACATCTCGCTGACGTTCCGCCACTTCTACGCGCGCAAGACGATGTTCGTGAAGGCCGCGGAGGGCTTCGTCGTCTTCCCGGGCGGCTTCGGGACGGTGGATGAGCTGTTCGAGGCGCTGACGCTGATCCAGACCGGCAAGGTATTCCACTTCCCCGTCGTCCTGTACGACACGGACTACTGGGGGGAGCTGATGGGCTGGATCAAGGGCGAGCTGCTCGCCGACGGGATGATCTCTCCGGACGATCTCGACCTTCTGTTCGTTACCGACGATCTCGACGAGGTGGTCGAACGGGTGCGCGCGGGCTACGAGCGGCGCTCTTCAGAGACGCCGGCGGCCCCGGTCAAGTCCGACGCGCAGTGATCGCCCAGCCCTAGTTACGAAGTAGCCTCTGGCCATGAGGTTGCGTGACCTTCCGTCCGTGGACGAGCTGGCGCGCCAGAGCGAGGATCCGCTCGCCGTTGAAGCCGCGCGCAAGGTAGTCGCGCGTGCGCGTGAACAAATACAGGCGGGAGACGACCCGGGCGACCTCGAGGAGCAATTGCGGACGGAGCTCAGCGCTGCCCGAGCCCCGCGTCTGCGCAGGGTCATCAACGCCACCGGCGTGATCGTGCACACCAATCTCGGCCGCGCGCCGCTCGCCGAGGCCGCGCTCGACCGCGTGCGCGAGATCGCGCGCGGCTATTCGAACCTCGAGTACGACGTGGCCGCCGGCGGCCGCGGCTCGAGGCAGGATCACGTCGCCGTCATTCTGCGCCAGCTGACGGGTGCCGAGGCCGCGCTCGTCGTGAACAACAACGCGGCCGCAGTCATGCTCGCGCTCGCCGCGCTTGCCGAAGGCCGCGAGGTACTGGTGTCACGGGGAGAGTTGATCGAGATCGGCGACGGATTCCGCATTCCCGACGTGCTCGAGCGCTCGGGCGCGCGGCTGCGCGAAGTCGGAACGACGAACCGTACGCACGCAGCCGACTACGAAGCGGCGATCGGCCCGGAGACGGCGGTGCTCTTGCGCGTGCACCAGTCGAACTTCCGTCTAGTCGGCTTCACTGCACAGCCTTTGCTGCGCGAACTGGCGGACGTTGCCCGTCGTCACGGGCTGCCGCTCGTGGACGATCTCGGCTCCGGCGCGCTCGTCGAGGTCGGGGATGAGCCTACGGCACGCGCAAGCTTGGCGGCCGGCGCCAACCTCGTTTGTTTCTCCGGAGACAAGCTGCTCGGCGGGCCGCAGTCCGGCATCGTCGTGGGGCGCGCAGAGCTCGTGGAAAAGCTCCGCCGCCATCCCTTGCAACGCGCGTTGCGCGCCGACAAGCTCACGCTCGCTGCCCTCGAAGGGACGCTCACATTGGCGGTTGACGCGCCCGACGAGATTCCGGTCTTGCGCATGCTGCGCGAGCCGGCGGCGGCGGTGCGAGCGCGCGCGGCGCGGCTGGCCACACTCGTCGACGGTGAGGTCGAAGAGACGGTTGCGCGTGCCGGCGGCGGATCGCTGCCGTTGACAGAGCTTCCGAGCTTTGCCTGCGCGGTGGAGGAGGAGCTAGCAATGAAGCTGCGCGCGGGCGATCCACCCGTGATCGCGGTCGTGCGCGACGGCAGAACGCTGCTGGATTGCCGGACGCTCACGGACGGCGAGGCCGAGGAGGTCGCCGAGGCGGTTGGCCGGTGCCGCTGACCGTCGGCACAGCAGGGCACATCGACCACGGCAAGACGTGGCTCGTCCGGGCACTGACCGGCAAGGACACAGACCGGCTCCCGGAAGAACAGGCGCGCGGAATCTCGATCGACCTGGGCTACGCGCCGCTCGACCTGCCGGACGGCCGCCGGCTCTCGATCGTCGACGTCCCGGGACACGAGCGCTTCGTCCGGACGATGGTCGCGGGAGCAACCGGCATCGACCTCTTCCTGCTCGTCATCGACGCAGGCGAAGGCGCGCGGCCGCAGACGCATGAGCACCTGGCGATCCTCGGTTTGCTCGGAGTCGAACGCGGCGTGGTCGCCGTGACCAAGACCGACGCGGTGGAGCACGAGGCGCTCGAGCTCGCACTCGAGGAAGCGCGGGAGCTCGTGCCGAACGCGGAGGTCGTCGCCGTCAGCGCGAAGACGGGCCGCGGCCTGGACGATCTACGCGCTGCCCTGGCGTGCGCCGCCGTCGAGGGCGAGCGCTCAGACGCACCGACGCGGCTTTACGTCGATCGCGTGTTCAGCCTGCACGGAATCGGGACGGTCGTGACGGGAACTCTCTGGTCGGGAAGAATCGCTCCTGGGGACGTGCTCCGTGCAGAACCGGGCGCCCGTGAGGTACGCGTTCGCAGCGTCCAGGTCCACGATCGCGAAGTGGATGTCGCGGAAGCGGGGCAGCGGGTCGCGGTTGCCCTTCCCGGCGTCGAGAGGAGAGAGCTCGGCCGTGGCGACGTCCTCGTCGAGCCGAATTCGTACGGCGTCAGCTACCGGCTCGACGTCGAGCTCGAAGAGCTCGCACCGATCCCGCCGCGCGTGCTCGTCCACCACGGCACCGCGACGATGCTCGCACGCGTCGTGCAGGTGGACCGCTTCGCTCAGCTCCGGCTCGACGCACCTGTCGTGGCTGCGCGCGGTGACCACGTCGTGCTACGCGCGGGAACGACGGTCGGCGGCGGGCTCGTCATCGACGCGTCGCCTCCGCGGCACGCAGATCCGGAGCGATTCGCGCGGAGCGCCCGAGGCGAAGTCTTGATTCACGCTCCGGTTCGGGACGCGGTTGGCGGCTGGATCTTCTCCGACGAGTGGCTCGAAGAGCTTCGCAGCGACTACGAACGGCGTCTGGACATTGCGGACCCGCTCGATCCGGGGGTGCCGGCTCCAACGGAAGCCTGGGCCCTGGCCGTCGTGCCTCGACTCGGCCTGGAGCGGCGCGGGGCGAAGCTCTACCGCCCCGGTGCGGCGGGATCGCTCGGCGCGCGGGAGCAAGAGGCGGTCGAGCTGGAAGCACGGCTCGGGCTCGCGCCGGTGAAGGTCGAAGACACAGGGCTCGCAGGCTTCCTCGAGCAGCAGGCCCGCCTGGTGCGCGTAGGCGACGGGTACGCCATCGCGCCTGCTGCGTTCGCGCACGCCCGTGGCGTACTTGTCAGTGAGCTCGAGTCTGCCGGGCGCATCACGCTTGCCCGCTTTCGAGACCTGCTCGGCGTTTCGCGCAAGACCGCACAACTGCTGCTGGAGCGTTTCGACGCCGACGGAGTGACGCGACGCCAGGGAGACGAGCGCGTCCTGAGGCGGAGCGAGCTGCGTTCCTAACGGATCTGAAGGCGCAAAACGTCCGGGCGGTTGTAGTGCCCGGCCGGGTCGAAACGCTGGCGCGCCTCGTAGAGTCGCTGTGGATCGAGATCGGCGTAGAGAATGCCTTCCTCGTTCCACAGCGGCCCAGCGAGGTAGCTTCCGTCCGGCGCGAGAATGGCTGAACCCCCGCTGCCAATGAGCTCGTCGCCCTCGGCGAGCGGCACATCGGCCGGGTAGCCGGAAGCACGCTGAAAGAAGCAGCAGCTGAGAACGAAAGCACGCGACTCGCGAGCGATGTGCTTCATAGAGTCGTGCCAGTCCTCCGAGTCGTCGGCCGTCGGCGCGAGATACACCTCGACTCCGGCCTGGTAGAGGGCGAAGCGCGCGAGTGGCATCAGGTTCTCCCAGCAGATCAGCCCGCCGACCTTGCCGACGTCGGTGGCGATCGTCTCCAATCCCCTGCCGTCGCCCAGCCCCCAGACCAGCCGTTCGTGGTTCGTCGGCATCAACTTGCGGTGGTGGAGCGCCAGCTCTCCCTCCGGCGAATGGATCAGCAGCGAGTTGTAGATCGTCCCACCGTCGAGCTCGTTGACCCCGACCGCGAGCCACAGGTCGTTCGTGCGCGCGATCTCGGCGAGCCGATCCGAATCGGGCCCGGGGACCGTCACCGACTGCTGCATCAGGCGCGCGAAGACCTCACGCGCCGCTCCGGCCTCGGGACCGCCCCACCCGGCGAGGTAGCGAACCCACCGGTTGGACGGGTACACAGGGATGAAGGTCTCCGGGAAGAGTGCTAGCCGCGCGCCGCCGCCGGCAGCCTCCGCGGCGAGCGCCTCCAGCTTGTCGATCGTGGCCGTACGGTCGAACGCGACCGGCTCGGCTTGAACACACGCGACCTTGACGACGTCGTTCACGGGACGAGCCTACGCCTTGGGGAGGCGTGCGACGAGTTCGTCTTCGGTCTCGTAGTCGAACTTCAGGTAGTCGGCTCCACGCGTGAGGACCTCGCGCCAATCGCGATCCCGCGTGGCCTCGATCAACCAGCGCACCTGGCGCGGCAGCGCGTCGGCCCACGTGGTTGCGGCCCGGTAACCGAGGTCGCGCTCGGCTTTCGCCATGCCGACGAGCAGAGGCTTCGCTGCCGACCAGGGCGTCTGACCGACCTCACCCCGTCCCGCCGCCTCCGGGAGCAGAACCTCCTCGAAGCGATGCCCGGCCGCCTCGCCGATTGCGCGGGCGATCTGCAGCACCGTCGGTGGATCTGGATCCCCGCAGTTGAAGATGTCTGTCCGCGGCTGCGCCGCGATCAGTCGAACGAGCTCGCCGATGTTCTCCGAAGCGGTGGTGTGAAACTGCCCGGCGCCGCGATC
>JALYST010000009.1 GCA_030854665.1 Actinomycetota bacterium | reverse complement strand
CCGACCTCCGCGTCTTCGTCTGCCACCACCACCTGCTGCCGGTTCCGGGGACGGGCCGGGAGCGCAACATCATCTACGACGCCGGCGACACGATCGAGTGTCTGCAGCGCTCCGGTGTCAACCTCGTTCTCTCGGGGCACAAGCACGTGCCGTACGCGTGGCGGCTGGAGAATCTCTTCATCGTCAACGCGGGAACCGTGTCGTCCTTGCGCCTACGCGGGAACACGCGGCCCTGTTACAACGTGATCGAGTTCTCCGGGACGCACGTCGACGTGTGGCGCAGGTACCCGTTCCACGGCCAGGAGAAGATCATCCAGTTTGCGATCGACACGCTCGAGTTCGAGAAGTACACCGCTCGAATCGAGGGGGAGGTGACCTCGCGGCGATGACACGGGCGCTGGTCGTCATCGACGGCGAGCACTATCCCCCGGTTGTGCGCGACGCGATCGCGGAGCTGCCGTACGAGGTAATCGGCGCCTGGCTGGCGGGCGGAACGGAGAAGTTACGCAGCGACATCGAGTACGGCGTGCCGCTGCTCGAGTCGCTCGACGACGGATTTGCGGACGCTGAGGTCGTCGTCGACATGTCGGACGAGCCGGTCCTCGGGCCGCGCGAGCGGTTGCTCCTCGCGAGCCGCGTCCTCGCAGCCGGACTGCGCTATGAGGGAGCCGACTTCCAGTTCACGCCGCCCCAGTACGCGGCGTTCCCACTGCCGTCTCTGGCAGTGATCGGAACCGGTAAACGCGTCGGGAAGACCGCCGTCACCGGACACGTTGCGCGCTTGCTCGCACGGGACCGCGATGTGGTCGTCGTGGCGATGGGGCGGGGCGGACCGGCGGAGCCGCAGGTCGCCGCCGTGCAGCCCACCCTCGCGTCGCTGCTCGATCTTTCAACTGCAGGGCATCACGCGGCCTCGGACTATCTCGAGACTGCTGCGCTCACAGGCGTCGTCACGATCGGCTGCCGCCGTGCGGGTGGCGGACTGGCGGGTGCCGTGACCACGTCCAACGTCCTCCAGGGCGCGGCCCTGGCGGTGGAGCGCGAACCGGACGTCGTCGTCTTCGACGGCAGCGGCGCGGCGATCCCCCCAATCGAAGTCGACGCGCGGATCCTCGTCAGCGGCCGCGGGCATGATCCGCTTGCTTACCTCAATGCGTACCGCGTGCTCGTCTCGGATCTCGTGGTGCTTGTCGGTGGCGGGGATGTGGGAGCGATCCGCGCGCTGAAGAAGATTCCCGTCCTTGAAGCCGAGCTCCGTCTGCGACCGATCTCCCCGCTGCAGGGACGGCGCGTCGCGGTCTTCACCACCGGCGCTGCGCCGACGGATCATCTCGATGCCGAAATCGTGAGCGTGTCGCGCAATCTCGCGAACCGCGCCCAGCTCAGCGAGGATCTCGAGCGGACGGACGCCGACGTCTACCTCGTCGAGATCAAAGCGGCGGCGATCGACCTCGTGGCCGTGGCGGCGCAGGCGCGAGGCGTGCCGGTCGTCTTCGCCGAGAACGAGGTCGTCTCGCCCGAGTTGGACGACGCGATCTTGCGGTTGGTTCCGGCGGGGGTACAGGCATGAACCATCCACGCCACTCGGAGCCGCTGCCGCTCGGCACCCCGGATCACCCGTACTCGAAGGGGCTGATGGCGCGGGCGCTGGTCGCGGTCGGCGTTCCCCTCGGGCGGGCGTACGAGCTCGCGAAGCGGATCGACCAGGATCTGGCCGAGCGCGATGAGCAGAGTGCCGAGCTCGAACGTGTCGAGGAGCTTGCGATCGAGGTTCTGGGCGAGGAGGAAGGCTCGGAGGCGCTCCGGCGGCTACGGCGCTTCCGGGAGCTCCAGGAGCTCGACCTGCCGGTGATCGTCCTCGTCGGCGGCGCGACCGGCACGGGCAAGTCGACGGTCGCGACCGAGGCGGCATACCGCCTCGGGATCACGCGTGTCACGTCGACGGACTTTGTCCGGCAAACGATGCGGGCGTTCTTCTCGAAGGAGTTCATGCCGTCGATCCACTACTCGAGCTTCGAGGCGGCAGCGGGATTGCGCGAGCCGGAGCAGGCGGATGACCCGGTCATCGCCGGGTTTCTCGAACAGACACGCAACGTGATGGTCGGCGTACGGGCCTCGATCGAGCGCGCGCTCGAGGAAGGCTGGTCGATGGTGCTCGAGGGAGTGCATCTCGTCCCGGGCATGCTGCCGAGAATCGACGGAGCGCTGGTCGTGCAGTGCGTGCTCGCGATCGACGACGAGGAAGAGCACAGCACGCACTTCATGGTGCGGGATGCCGGGCTCGACGGTCTCCGGCCCCACACGAAGTACATCGACCGGTTGGACGACATTCGCCGCGTTCAGGATTACATTGTCAGGCGCGCCAACCGTCACAACGTGCCGGTGATCGCCAACAACGACATCAGGGCAGCGATCGATTCCGTCCTCGAACTGGTGCTGGCGAGCGCCGAACAGGTACAACAGGTCTGAATGGCTGAAACGGTCGAGGACGCGGTGGATCTGGCAGAGCAGCAGCCTCCGACCACGGCTCTGTGCCTCTGCGAGCAATACGTGCGTGTGACTGAGGGTGGCGCCCTGACGGCGGCGCGCTGGCTTGGGCGGGCGGATCAGGATGCAGCCGAGTCAGATGCGGCTGCGGCGATGCACGCCGTTCTCAGCGACTTTCCGATTCGCGGCCGGGTCGTGATCGGCTCCGCCATGGAGGATTCACCGCTTCGCGCGGGCGAGGACATCGGTGCAGGAGGCGAGACGGTCGATCTCGCCCTCGACCCGCTGGAGGGTCGCGGCGTCGTCGCGCGGGGCGGTAACGGGGCAATGTCGATGATTGCGGTCGGCGAGCGCGGTTCCCTCCTCGAGCTGCCCGACATGTACATGCGCAAGCTGGCCGTCGGCCCGCGCGCGCGCGGGTCGATCGATCTGCACAAGTCGATGGGCGAGAACGTCCAGGCGATCGCGGATGCATTCGGACGCCGGCCGGCCGACCTCACGACGATCGTGCTCGACCGTCCGCGTCACCATGATCTGATCGAGGAGATACGCGCCTCCGGTGCGCGGATCAAGCTCATTCAGGACGGGACTGTCACTGCGTCGATCTCCGCGGCCATCCGTGGCACCAACGATCACCTGGCCGTTGGCATCGGCGGCACGCGGCAAGCGATCATGTCCGCCGCCGCTCTGCGCTGTCTCGGGGGCGAGGTGCAGGCGCAGCTCTGGCCGACGTCGCGCCGCGAGATCGATGAGGCACGCGAGCTCGGGATCGAGGACGCAACGCGCGTGTTCACGACCGAAGAGCTTGCTCCAGGAGAAGTGATCGTCGCTGCGACGGGCGTCTCGAACGGGGACCTGCTGCGCGGAGTCCGCTTCCTCACCGACTCGGCGCGAACGCACTCGCTCGTCATGTGTACGCGCTGCAACTGGGTGCGCTTCATCGACGGCATCCACTTCTTCGCGCGCGAGCGCCGCGAGGAAGTCCGCCTACTCGGGTACTAGCTACACTCGACCCATGCCGACCAAGGAAGAAATGTTCGAGGCTCTGAAGCAGGTCGAGGATCCCGAGCTCGGGATGGACATCGTCGAGCTCGGACTGCTCTACGACGTCGAGGTGAACGGGCCGCGCGTCAAGCTCATCCACAGCCTGACCTCGATGGGATGTCCCGCCGGGCCGATGATCCAGGAGGACATGACCCGCGTAGCGCGTGAAGTGCCCGGCGTCGAAGACGTCGAGATCGAGCTCACCTGGGATCCGCCGTGGACTCCCGAGCGCATGTCCGACGACGCCAAGTTCATCCTCGGCATCGGTTAGTGGCCCACCGCGTCGTCGTTGTCGGCGTCAGCGGCAACGGCAAGACGACACTCTCGCGGAATCTCGCCGCGAAGCTCGAGGTTCCGTACGTCGAGCTCGACGCCCTCAACCACCTGCCCGGCTGGGTCGAGGCGAGCGTCGCGAACTTTCGGCGCGACGTCGAGGCAGCGATGGATCGAACCGACGGATGGGTGTTCGACGGCAGCTACCAGAACAAGCTCGGGGATCTGATCCTTCGCAATGCAAACACGCTGGTCTGGCTCGATCAGCCCCTCCCGCTGGTGCTGCGTCGGTTGATCGCGCGCGCGGTGAGAGACATCGTCACGAAGCGAGACCTGTTCAACGGCAACAGGCAGTCGTGGCGCTTCGCGTTCTGGGGACGCGATTCGCTCGTCGGCTTCGCGATCCGCATGTACTTTCAACGTCGCCGCGAATGGCCCGGTGAATGGGAGCCGTACGACAATCTCAAGGTCGTGCGCCTGCGCTCGCCGCGCGAGGTCGAGCGTTGGCTCGGGTGCCAGGCACCGGACTAGTTCGGAATGCGCAGGACGATCTTGCCGAGTTGTTCGCCGGCTTCGAGCCGCTTGTGCGCGGCGGCCGCGTCGGCGAGCGGGAAGACCACATCGACGACGGGCACCGCACGGCCTGAAGCGACGAGGTCGTAGACCGCTTCGAAGTCGGTTTGCGATCCCATCGTCGAGCCGAAGATCGTCAGTTGCTTCCACCAGATGCGGTGGAGGTTCGCGGGCGGATTCGGACCGGTCGTCGCGCCGCAGACACAGACCCGTCCTTCGGGGCGAGCAGCGTCAAGCGATCGCTTCCACGTCGCCTCGCCGACGTGGTCGACAACGATGTGAGCGCCACCGCCCGTAACCTCTTTCACACCGGCGACGACGTCGTCCTTCTCGTGATTGAACGTCGCATCGGCCCCGAGTTCACGCGCGCGCTCGAGCTTGTCGGGGCTCGACGAGGTCACGATCACCCGGCCGCCGAGCGCCTTGGCGATCGCCAGCGTCGCCGTCGAAACGCCACCGCCGATTCCCCAGACGAGCACCCACTCGTCCTCCTGCAGTTGCGCTTTGGTCGCGAGCATGCGGTAGGCGGTCTCGAAGACGAGCGGGAAGGCAGCGGCGGCCTCGAAGTCGACTTCGTCGGGAAGCGAATAGACCTGGGCTGCCGGCACAGCGATCAGCTCAGCGTGCGTCCCGTCGGAATGCTCGCCGACGACCGAGATCTTGCCGTTGCCGAGATCGTGCCCCGGGTTGATGACGACCCGGTCGCCTGGTGCGAAACCGTCTCCGGAGACCACCACGCCGGCGCCGTCGGCGCCGAGGATGCGCGGCTTCGGTACCGAGGGGAGGCCTTTTCGGATCCAGACGTCGAGGTGGTTGAGCGACGCAGCGCGCAGCTCGATCAAGACCTGTCCGGTGCCCGGCACCGGATCGGGGGCGTCCTCGTAGCGGAGCACCTCCGGCCCGCCGTCTTCGTGGATTCGTACGGCCTTCACGGGGCACAATCTCGCATATGACTGCTGCCGAGCTGGAGGGGCTCGCCGAGGTTCTGGAGCTCGACGTCGTTGGGGCGGCGCCGGTTTCGGCCTACGGCGAGACCGAGCGTCACATCCGGGAGCGAAAGGACCGCGGGCTCTTCGCCGACATGCGCTTCACGATGGCGCAGCCTGAGGTCTCGTGCCATCCGGAGGCGTTGCTGGAGGGCGCACGGACAGTCGTGTCGGCGGCCTACTGCTACTACGCGCCGGAACCGGCGCTCGGGGCGGGCGAGGGGAGACTCGCGCGTTACACGTGGCACGACGGCTACGCCGTGCTCCGGGAGCGGTTGGATGAGCTCGGGCGCCGGCTCGGCGGCGATTACCGCGTGCTCGTTGACGCCAATCAGCACGTAGACCGTGAGGGAGCCGCACGGGCGGGCGTCGGCTTCTACGGAAAGAACACGATGCTGATCACCCGCCGTCATGGCTCGTGGGTCGTGCTCGGGACGCTCGTGACCACCGCCGCGGTCGAGGCCACGCCGCGGCTCGACCTCGACTGCGGATCATGCACGCTCTGCATCGACGCGTGTCCGACCGGTGCCCTCGACGAGCCGGGACTGGTGGATTCGACGAAATGCCTCTCCTACTGGACGCAGGCGCCGGCGGCAATCCCCGAGGAATATCGCGCCGAGCTCGGCGCGCAGGTCTACGGCTGCGACATCTGCCAGGACGTCTGTCCCTGGAACCGCGGCATCGAGAAACGGCGCGCCGCCCACGACTCGGTGCTCGGCGGCGCGGAGCCACACGTTCGTCTCACGGATTGGCTCGAGGATGACGCTGCGGCCCTGACGCAGCGTTACGAACGGCTGTATGTCCCGAAGAACGATGCGCGCTACCTGCGCCGCAATGCGCTGGTTGCTCTCGGTAACACCGGCAGCCTTGCCGACCTTCCGCTGACGGAATGTTTCCTCGAGGGCGACGACGAGCTCCTGCGCGAGCAGGCGGAATGGACAGTGAGGCGAATCGAAGAGAGACATGCCGGTTAAAACACGAAGTCTGGCGCGAGCACGCGAGATCGAAGTGTGGATCGCGCGGGTCCGTCTCTTGGCGGTGGTGTTCGCCGTGGTCGAGGTTGGCCTGCTCACGGCGAGCTATCCGAACGGCTACGAAACGGTGGCCTGGATCGCGACGGCCGTCTTCGCTGCAGGTGCTCTGGTCTTCTTCTTCGTCAGCAAACGCGCCTTCGTCCCGGCCGTTGGCCTCGGCGCGTTGATCTTCGATGCGAGTGTGATCGCAGCGTTCGCGCTGCTCTACTCGTACGAGTACGGCGGCCCGACCAGATGGGCGCTGATCTTCGTCGTCGTCGAAGGTGCGCTGCGCTATGGGCTCATCGGCGCGACCGCGGTCTCGGTGGGGCTGTTCCCTTTCCTCGGCCTCGCAGAGTGGTGGCGGGCGAACCATTTCGCAGGCCCGGGCTTTCTGTGGGACCGCGTCACCTTCCCCTTCGGCGTGTTCCTGGTTACCGGCCTGATCACCGGCTGGCTCGTGAACCGCTTGCGCGACGAGGCCGCCGTTGCCGAAGCGAGGGCCGGCGAGGCCGAAGCGCTCCGCGACCAGCTCGGCCGCCGCGTCGATCTGCTCGAGGCGACGAACCGTTGCGCGCGAGCACTCGGGTCGTCGCTCGCGGTCGATCAGGCATTCCGGTCCTTCATCAGGGAGCTGCGCGGGCTGATCGACTTCGACCGCGTGACGATCGTGCTGGTTGAGGGCGGTCGCGCCGAGGTGATGGCCGTGGCCGGGCGTGGAACCGACACGGTCTTCCCGCAGGGCTCTGCACGGCCCGTCCGAGGTTCAGTGCTCGAGGAGGTACTCGAGGGCAAGCTCGTCTACCGGCCCCAGATGGAGCCGGACCGCTATCCCGAGGAGGAAGAGCTGCTCGCACTGGGTTTGCAGAGCCGCCTGCTTGCGCCTCTGCAGGTGGGCCCCCGCACGATCGGGATGCTCGGCCTCGTGCGGGGAGAGCGCGAGGCCTTCTCGCCGGAGGAGATCGAGCTCGTTGCGCTGCTCGGGCGGCTCGTTGCGACTGCAGTCCAGAATATCCGCGCGTACGAAGCGGAGCGCACGACCGCGGACGAGCTCCGACGCCTGTCCGCCTTGCGCGCTGATTTTGTTTCGCTCGTATCGCACGAGCTGCGCAGTCCGATGGCGGCCGTGATCGGCGCGGCCCGCACGCTACAGGAACGCTGGCGCGAGCTCACCGCGGATCAGCGGCAGGCCTTCCTCGAGCTCATCGGCGACGAGACGACACGCCTGGCGGAGCTGATCGGCGATGTGCTCGACACGTCGCGAATCGAGGCGGGAACCTTCAGCTTCACTTTCAGCGACGTGGACATCGACGAGCTCTTGCGCGACGTCGTTGCGGCCGCGGATCTCGCGCAGGACGAAGTCCGCGTGACAGCACAGGTGAACGACAGCCTTCCGCGCATCCGCGGCGACCGCGACCGGCTACGCCAGATCGTCCAGAACCTCGTCGACAATGCAGTCAAGTATTCGCCCGCGGGAGCGGAGGTCCGCGTCAGCGCAGGCACGGACGACGGGCGCGTTCGGGTCGCGGTCTCCGACGATGGGCCTGGCATCCCGCTCGACGACCAGAAGCTGATCTTCGACAAGTTCGGACGCGCCACAGTCGAAGGAGGAACGAAGCCGGGCACCGGCCTGGGCCTCTTCATCGCGCGGTCGATCGCGGAAGCGCACGGAGGATCCCTCGAGGTCGACTCGGAACCCGCGCGCGGATCCGTCTTTACGCTCGAGCTTCCGCTCGGCTAAGCGCGGGCTCGGAGGCGTGAGACGCCGAGCTCGTTCGCAAGCTCGCGGGCGCGGTCGGCCACCGCCTTACGCATCTCTTCGGGCTCGAGCAGGATCGCGTCGCCGCGCTGCGACAGAACCTCGCCGATCAGCCATTCCACGCTTCCGACGGGCATCTCCGCGAGAGCGGTGCCGTCCTTCAGGGGCGTCGCACCCCGCTCGGCGGCCCAGCGAGCCGCCACGCCCTTGAGATACAGGATCTTGGCCGAACGTCCGTCCCGGAACCCGTGGGGGTCGAACGCGGTGCGCGGCTCGAAGCGTTCCTGCGTGAGCTGCGCGCTGCGCATCCGGTCGAGGCGGAAGCTGCGCTCGGCGTCCCGGGAGCGGTCCCATGTGTGCACGCGCCAGTTCGGCAGCTCCCGCTCGAGCGAGTACGGCTCGACCACGCGCTTCGACCACGTCTGCTCGCCTTCTTTCTGGTACTCGATCTCGACGAGTCGACGCTCGCGGATGCCTTCGGTGAGGGTCGCGACGAGGTCGGCCTCCGCTTCCGCGATCTGCGGATTAGGGGTTTGCGCGAGTTCGAACTGTCCGAAGGTCTCCTCGAGCTTCTTGCGCACGCGGTCGAGCGGCGTGTGCGCGTCGGCAGCGATCATCGGGCCCACGAACTCCAGTGCAAGCCCGATCGCGCGTGCCTCGAGCGGCGTCAGGCGTGGCGCGAGGCGGAACGTGTCGCCGTACAACTCCTTGTCGACGTGCACGCTGTCGCCTTCGAGTGCAGCGTAGACGGTGTAACAGCCGCCCCCAAAGTTGACGAGGTTGAGCAGCTGAAGGTGCTCTTCAAGCTCTTCCTCCGGAATGTGGAACCGCTCGACGATCTCGTGCGCGGGGATCACGGCGTCGTTCGCATCGCCGCAGGCCGCGAGCAGGTACGCAAGCAATGCTTGCAGGACGGCAAAGCGTTCCGGTACGACCGGGCCAGCCGGACGCTCGCCGGACGCCTCCACGCGTGGCACGGGCGCCGGCGCGGCCAGCTTGGGCGGAGCCTCCTCGTGCCGGTCACGCACGGCACGGAGCGCCTGGGCCACCTCGCGGCGGAGCTCATCCGGCTCGATCGGGATCGCGCGTCCGTCTTGCCGGAGCATCCAGGACGCGAGCTGCGGCAGTGAGGAGTAGCCCGTGACGAAGACGCCGTCCTTCAGCTGGCCCGCGCTGCCGAAGGCGCGCTCGACCCACCATGCGGTATCCCCGGCGAGCTCGATGCGCGCTTCACCCTCGATGTCGCCGATCTGCCACGGCGCGCGGCCGCGGTACTCGTCGATGTCGAAGTCGGTCGGGATCCGGAAGTCCCGCTCCCGCCGCGTGGCGAATCGGATGTCGCCCCGGATGCGGGAGACGCGAAAGGTCCGAATGTCCTTCCGGTCGAGATCCTGGCCGATCACGTACCAG
>JALYST010000004.1 GCA_030854665.1 Actinomycetota bacterium | reverse complement strand
GCACCTTCTCGGTCAGGATCTTGGTCGCCTCGAGCCCGTCCATGCCGGGCATGCGCACGTCCATGATCACGACGTCCGGTTTGCGCCGCTCCGCCAGGGCGACGGCGCTCGCACCGTCGGAGGCCTCACCGATGACGCGGATGTGCGGCGCCCGCGAAAGCGAAAGGCGAAGGCCTTCTCTGACGACCTCGTGGTCGTCGACGATAAGGCAGGTTATCTCGGAGGGAGTGGAGGGGGTGGACACCCGTCCAGGATGATATGCCGCTAGACGGTCAGTGAAAGCTGCTCCGGCCTGGGAGGAGGGGCGAGGTGGACCCTTCGCCGGTCCCGAATCCCGTACTCACGCGCCAGCTTGGAGACCTCGTCACGCAGTGGATTTCGCTCCGCGGCGCCAAGGTAGGCGCGCCGGCGGGCGTAGAGCCGCGCGTAGAGCGGCAACTGCTCGGGCCAGTCCTCGGCGAGATGCTCGAGGAAGTGCTCGCGCGTCCCGGGGCGTAAGAAGAGGAGATTGGCCCAGATCCCGGTCGCCCCCACCTCGCGAGCGGCGCGCACCACCTCCCGCAATTGCTCCGGCCGGTCGGAGATGCCGGGCAGGATCGGCGCCATGCCGACGCGTGCCTTCACCCCGGCGTCGACGAGCGCCTTCACCGCCTTCAGCCGCTGGCGCGGATGCGCAGTCGACGGCTCGGTGCGCTTCCACACCTCGTCGTCGAGCGTCGGGATCGAGAACGTCACACTCACGTCCGCGCGCTGCGACGCCTCGACGAGCACGTCGAGGTCCCGCACGATCATCGGCCCGCGCGTGATGATCCCGAACGGATTCGCTGCGTCACAGAGCACTTCGAGGCACGCGCGCGTGAGCTTGTACTTCCCCTCGACCGGCTGGTAGGGGTCGGTCGCGGCCCCGATGGTCACCTGCTCGAACTGCCAGGTCGCGCGCGCGAGCTCCTTTCGCAACACGTCGGCCACGTTCGTCTTGACTCGGATCGACGTCCCGTACCGGTCGTCCGACGGCCGATCCGATCGCTTCTCGAAGGCCCGCACGTAGCAGAAGGTGCAGCGGTGGACGCAGCCCATGTACGGGTTCAGGGACCACTTGAAGCCCATGCCCTTGACCGGATTGAGGGCGCTCTTGCAGGGCTCTTCGCGATACTCGATCCGCATGTCTCGAGCAGGCAGTATAGAACAGACGTTCGTACAGCTCGAAGATGGTATTCACCGAATCACGTTGCCGCTTCCGACCGGACCGAAGCACGTCCACTGCTACGTGGCGCACGGCACGCTCTTCGACACCGGCCTCGGGCTCGGAGACGCCCCGTGGGAGTCCGTGAACGTCGAGCGCATCGCAATCACCCATTTCCATCCCGACCACGTAGGCGGAGCGGAAGGGGCGGCGCGCGCCACCGGGGCCCACGTCTCCCAGGGCGGCCTCGACTACGCGCAGTGCGAGCGAGTCTGGGGAAGCGACGACTGGCCCGAGCGAATCGCGGCGTGGTTCGTGCGACATGGTGTGCCCGCCAACGTCGCCGAAGATTTGATCGTTCAAGGGCACGCCTTCGCCCCGTTCATCCGGTACGCAATCGACCCCGATTTCCTCTACGAGGGCAGCGAGGTGGGCGGCTGGAAGGTCCTCGAGCTTCCCGGTCACGCCGACGGACATCTCGGCTTCCTTCGCGACGGCGCGCTGATTTCGGGTGACCACCTGCTGCGGAGGATCACGCCGGCCGTCGGGCTCTATCCCGAGAGCCGCCCGGATCCGCTCGGCGACTACCTCACCTCACTCGAGCGCACGATCGAGCTTGCGCCCCGCGTCGTCTATCCGGGGCACGGTGAGCCCATTCACGACGCAGCCACGCGTGCGCGCGAGTTGATCGAGCATCACCGGGTCAGGCTGGACGAGACCGCGGCGGCTCTCTCCACCAAGCCGCGGACCGCCTATGAGATCTCCCTCGATCTGTTCGGCCGGGAGTTGACGCCGACCCAGCGCCGTTTCGCCGTCGCCGAGACTCTGTCCCACCTGGAACGGCTTGTCCGGGAGGGCAGGGCCACGCGCAGCGAGGACGACAACCGTGTTTCCTATACTTCCTAGTTAGTTGGACGACGAAATCCCGCCTAGTACCGCCGCCCACGGGGTCGGGGCGTGACGATCCTCTTCGAGCTCGTCGCCGTCGGCGTTCTGATCCTGCTGAACGCCTTCTTCGTCGCGGCCGAATACGGCCTCGTGACAGCGCGGCGGACGCGCATCGTCGAGTTGCAGCACCAGGGCAACCGGCGAGCCCGCGACGTGCTGCGCATCACGTCCGACCCGCCGCGGTTCATCGCCGCGATGCAGCTCGGCGTGACGCTTACCTCGCTGGGCATCGGTGCGCTCGGGGAGGTGGCGCTGTCGCGCCTCTTCGACGACGTGATGGCCACGCTGCTCGCCGTCCTCCTCGCCTACCTGATTCTCACCTTCCTGCACGTCGTCATTGGCGAGCTGGTGCCGAAGGGGATCGCGCTGGGACACTCCGAAGGAACGGCGCTGTTCGTGTCGGCGCCCGTGCGCATGTTCTTCACGCTCATGCGGCCGCTCGTGTGGTTCCTTCAGCGTTCGACGGAGGTCGT
>JALYST010000268.1 GCA_030854665.1 Actinomycetota bacterium | reverse complement strand
ACGGCGAGGACGAAGTCGGCGGATCGATCGACGATCGTCTTCATCGCAGCCGTTCCGGGACAGTGTCGAAGCCGATCGCGCGCTCGAGCGCGTGGCCGGTGCGAAAGAGTGTGTTCTCGGCGAACTGGGCGCCAATGAGCTGCAGACCGACGGGAAGCCCCTCGGAAAGGCCACACGGAATGGAGAGCCCAGGCAGGCCCGCCATGTTGGGCGGAATCGTCAACACGTCGGTGAGGTACATGGCCAATGGGCTCTCCGCCTTCTCGCCGATCTTGAAGGCAACGGTAGGAGACGTCGGACTGACGAGGACGTCGAAGCGCTCGAACGCGGCGGCGAACTCGCGCGAGATCACCGTTCGAACCTTCTGCGCCTGGCCGTAGTACGCGTCGTAGTACCCCGCGGAAAGGGCGTATGTGCCGAGCATGATCCTGCGCTTCGGCTCGTCGCCGAAGCCGCCGTCACGCGTCCGCGCAACCATCTCGTAGTAGTTCTCAGCGGGCACGCGGAGCCCGTAGCGCACGCCGTCGTAACGAGCGAGGTTGGAGGACGCCTCCGCCGGAGCGATCAGGTAGTAGCACGGCAGTCCGTACTCGACGGAGCGTGGCAGTTCGCACTCGCCCACCTCCGCGCCCAGCTCGGAACAAAGATCGATCGCACGGCGCACGGCCTCTGCGACACCCGGCGAAATCCCGTCGGCCTCGTTCAGCTCCTTCGGCACCCCGACACGCAGACCCTTCAGGTCCTCGGCCTCGGGCAACTCCACGGGCGGAACCTCCACCGTCGTGGAGTCGCTGTCGTCGCGGCCGCTGATGATCCGGTACAGCAGCGCGTTGTCGCGCACGGTCTTCGTCACCGGCCCGACCTGATCGAGGCTGGACGCGAAGGCGACGATCCCGTACCGCGAGACGGTGCCGTACGTCGGACGCAGGCCGACGTTTCCGCACAGCGCCGACGGCTGCTTGATCGAGCCGCCGGTATCCGAGCCCAGCGCCCAGGGCGCCAGCCCCGCGGACACGGCGGCGGCCGAGCCACCACCCGAGCCGCCTGGAACACGAGTGGGATCCCACGGATTACGTGACGGCCCGTAGGCGGAATTCTCAGTCGACGAGCCCATGGCGAACTCGTCGGTGTTCGTCTTCCCGAGCAGCTGCAATCCAGCCGCTTTGCAGCGGTCGGCAACGGTCGAGTCGAAGACCGGGACGTAGTTCTCGAGGATCTTCGAGCCCGCTGTGGTGCGCACGCCCTTCGTCGAGATCACGTCCTTGAGCGCGATCGGGACGCCGTCGTTGTCGTCGGCGTCGACGAGGGTCAGGAAGCAGTGCAGCTCCTCGTTCCTCGCGTCGATTGCCTCGCGGTACGCGGCGCGCAGCTCGGCGCCGGAAACCTCTCCTCGCTCGAGCAGCCCTTTTGCTTCTTCTGCCGTCAGCCGGAGCGTGTCAATCACGCAGATGACTCCTCGGCGGCGCCTGTCGGAGGGACGCGGAAGAGGTCGCCGTCGCGCTCGGGAGCATTGGCGAACGCATCGTCGAGCGGCAGCGAGTGCCGCGGCACGTCCGGCCGGAAGACGTTCACGACCGAGAGGGGATGAGACGTCGGCGGGACGTCCGAAAGGTCGAGCTCGGAAACCTTGCCGACGGCGGCGAGGATGTCGTTCAGCTCCTCGATCAGCCGGGCAATCTCGGGCTCGCTCAGCTCGAGCTGCGCCAGCGCCGCGACGTGGAGCACATCTTCCCGTGAGATGGCCATTCCGCAGATCCTAGGTTGAGCGGGGAGACCCAGGGGCGTACGATCGACAGGACAGCTAAGGGAGGAGAGGCTATGTACGGACGGCTAGTCGAGATCGAGAACCTCGATCCGTCCAAGCGCGAAGAGGCGCTGCAGAACATTCGCGAGAATGTGATCCCCGTGCTGAGCGAACTCGAAGGCTTCGCGGGCTTCATTTCACTCGCCGACGCGGACAATCGCCGCGCACGTTCGATCGTGCTCTGGGAGACGCGGGAGAACGCGGAAGAGGCCGAACGACAGATGAAATCGCGTCGTGAGGAGATGGTCAGCCGACTCGGCGCAACGGTCCGCTCTGCGGATCTGTACGAGGCGCCGATAGTCGAGGTGCGCGCAGGCGTACACGCCTGAACTCGAAACGAAGCGGGCCCCTTGCGGGGCCCGCTATCACTTTAGTTTCGATCGAAAGGAAAGCTAGACAGGCTGGACGTTCGCGGCCTGAGCGCCTTTTGGGCCCTGCACGACCTCGAACTCAACTCGCTGACCCTCGGTCAGCGACTTGTACCCCTCCTGCGTGATGGCGGAGAAGTGAACGAAGACGTCCTCGCCACCCTCACGCTCGATGAATCCGTAGCCCT
>JALYST010000249.1 GCA_030854665.1 Actinomycetota bacterium | reverse complement strand
GCGCGCACCCGTTCCTTGGCGATGCGTGCCGCCTGATAGAGCAGGGCCACGTCGGCCTCGATCTGTCGCGGCGCGCCAGGGCGCTGCACCTTGACGGCGACCTGCTTGCCGTTCGGAAGGGTCGCGCGGTGGACCTGACCGATCGACGCTGCGGCGATCGGCTTCTCGTCGAACTCCGCGAACAGCTGGCCGATCGTGAGGCCGAGGTCTTCCTCGATCACCTTCTCGACGTCGGCCATCGCAAACGGGCGGACGTCGTCCTGCAGCCCGCGCAGCTCGGCGATGATGTCCGGGGGAAGCACATCGGGCCGCGTCGAGAGCAGCTGGCCGAATTTGACGAAGGTCGGGCCGAGCTCGTCGAGCATCTCGCGCAGGTGCTGGCCCCGCTGCGAGGGCTGGCCGTCGGCTTCTTCCCGGGGCCCGCGCCGCGGAAAGAGATCGGTCAGCCGGTGGGTGTCGAACCAGTACCCGAAGCCGTGCCGGACGGCGACCTGAGCGATCTCCGAAAGGCGTCCGAAGTTGCGGGTTGCTGGCTGGGCCACCGCTTCAGTGTGACGGATTACTCCCGGCGGGCAAGCGAAAGTGGCCGCTGCCGAGTCCACGGGCCCGGCGGGGTCAGCAAGGACTCCACCCGGAGATACGCAAGGCCAACCAACAGCAGGTCGGAGCGCCGCTCCACGCAGAGGTACCTCGGACGCCATTCCGGCGTGAACTTCCGGCTGAAGACGAGCAGCCGTTCGAGCTGGAAGAGGCGGTCGCCGACGCGCAGGATGGCGCGCGCCACGGCCTCGAGCCGGTTGCGCGGCGTTTTCGCAAGCAGATCTGCGAAGACGCAGAAGTTGAGCGAGATCTCCTCGGCGTCACGCTCCCCAGCCCAGCCGAGCAGCTCGACGATGAGGTACTCCATCAAGCCGTTGGGTGTATCGCGGCGACGACGCATCGCCCCCAACGAGAAACCGCGTCCACTCGGCACGACATGGAGGAAGCCGCCGACGATGCCACCGCGCTCCGCGATCGCGAAGAACGTCTCCGGCTCGCGGAACTGATCGTCCATCGCCATCGAGAAGCCACGCTCGGCGTTCGAGCCGCGCCACGCAGCGGACACAAGTTCCAGTTCTTCCCGTAGCCGCGTGTCGACGTCACCCGCCGCGACGACGCGGAATCGGTAGCCCGCTCGTTCCAGACGCGTGACCGACTGCCGGACCTTGCGAATCGCCCGGCCCTCCAGAGAGAACCCGTCCGGTCGCACGACCGCCTCGTCGCCGATCTTGATCGCGCGCAGTCCCAGCGATCGCGCCGCCGGCAGCAGCTCGCTGCTGACGCTGAGCAGCGCGAGGCGCCAACCGCGCGTGTGGCAGACACGCTGAAACTCCGCGAGCAGCTGCGGGAGCTCGGCCTTGTCGCCGACGGGATCACCGCTTACGAGTGCGCAGCCACCCACGACCTTGTAGGCGACGAAACTCCTGCGCGTCGGCGAGAAGAAGTAGCTCTTGTCTCGGCGCAGGGTGAAGAACGCGAGGCTGTCGTCGCCGTGCGAGCGCACGAGCGTACGGACGAGACGCCGCTCCTCGGCGGACTGACGCACCCGTTGCGTGATCGGCCGCAGCCACAGGTGCAGTGCCCGGAGGCCGAGCACGAGGCTGAGGGCGGCAAGAGTGTCCTCGACCCGGTCGCCGCGGAACCCCCGCAGGTCGAGCAGGAGGACGAGCGCGGTAGTCGTCGAGAACGCGAGCGTCGTGACGACGAGCGGTCGCACGAGGAGGGGATCGCCCGGAACGTCGAAACGCCTCCGAAACCGAAAGAGCGCCGCGAGCACGAGCAAGCTCAGCGAGGCCTCCTCGAAGTCGAGGCCCTTCACGAGATGGGCAAGGCTCAACCCGACCACCAGAACGACCGCGAGCTGCCACGCGCGGCGGCGCCTGCGTGCGAGCGAGCGTGAGAGCCAGATGAGCGTCAGCCCGAACGTGAGTGCCGCGATACGCGCGACACCGGGAACGCCGGGCGGCAGCACGCCGCGCACGAAGTCCGAGCGGTTGGCGAACTCTGGAGTGAGAGCGGAGACGATGCCGGTGGCTCCCACCGCCGCGGCGGCGCAACCGAGCACGAGCTCCCCGCGAAGTCGGCGAAGCCCCACGCGGCCAGGGTACCTGGGCGCCCGGTTAGGTGAGAGAAGCCTAGGCTGGAGGCACGGCACGTGGCCGGGACTCGACGAGACGCAACCTGTGCTCGATCTGGGCGACGCGCAGCTCGAGCTCGTCCCATTCGTCGCGCGTCACGAGACCGAGCTCGCGAAATGCACCGTTGAGTGTCGCACCGGCGCGCTCGCCGACACGGACCGCGTCACCGCGCCATCGCGCCGTCGCTTCGTCGATCCAGGCGCGCACCTCTTCCTTGCTCATGCCGCCGCGCGACGCAAGTGACTCCGCCAGCTCGTCAGCGCGCTCTGCCGTCAGCGACACCGCGCCGACGAGCGCGAGCATCAGCCGCTTAACGGGCTCGTCCATGCGGGCGGGCGCGCCTACGCTGGCGTCGGCGTTCGCGCTTCGCGGCCGCAGCAGCAGCCGCAGGTCCATCCGTCGTCGGCGCAACGGGCACGAATGCCGGCGCGGGCTCCTCGGCGGCCTGCTCCTCCGCCTCCTCGAGCACGGCCTCCATGCCGCCCTTGCTGAGCGTCTCGCCCTTGCGCCGCACGTACTCCGGCTCGCGCTCTTTGAGGATCGTGAGCAACGGGGCCGCGATGAAGATCGACGAGTACGCACCGGCGGCGATACCCACCATCAGCGCGAATGCGAAGTCCTTCAGTGTGTCGCCGCCGAACAGGAAGAGCGCGCCGACCGGCAGCAGCGTGATGAACGACGTCGCCAGTGAACGGCGGATCGTCTCCCAGAGCGACACGTTTGCGATCGTCGCGAACGCCGCCCGCCGCATGATCGGGATGTTCTCCCTGATTCGGTCGAAGATGATGATCGTGTCGTAGATCGAGTAGCCGAGGACGGTGAGGATTGCGGCCACCGTCGAGCTCGTCACCTCTCGGCCGAGCAGCGCGTAAATCCCGACGCAGATGACGACGTCGTGCACCATCGCGACGATCACGGGTCCCGCAAACTTCAGATCGAACCGGATCGCAATGTAGAGAACGACGAGTAAGAGCGAGAAGAGGATCGCGATGATCGCCGACTTCGCAATCTGACGGCCGAAGCTGGACGAGACCGTGGTCGCGCCGGGCGCGTTGGTCTGGAGGCGGTCTTCGAGGGCCCTCGTGACCTGCGTCAGCTTCTCGCTGCTCAGCGCCTTCGTCCGGACCTGGAAGTTCTTGTATTGGCTGTTTGCCCCGGAACCGCGGCCCTGGATGACGGCGTCGCCGTAGCCCTGGTCCCGCAAGACCTCGCGCACGTCACCGGTCGTGTGCGCCACCGGGGTCTTGAAGGTCAACTGGCTCCCGCCCTTGAAGTCGATGCCAAGGTTGAGCCCCCTCACGCCCAGCGCGCCGGCGCCCAGCAGGACGATCGCCCCGGAGACCGCGAACCAGAGGTAGCGCTTGCGCATGAAGTCGATCTGCAGCCACTTCGCGGTCTGCTGGCCCTGCGCACCCATGAAGCGCGGCTTGTTGAACCAGTTGAAGCCGGCGAGCAGGCCGAGCATCGCGCGCGTGGCGCCGACCGCCGTGACCAGCGAGATCACGGTGCCGATCAGGAGCATGAGGGCGAAGCCCTTGACCTGCGCCGTAGCGACTGCGAAGAGGACCATCGCCGTGATCGCCGTCACGACGTTCGCGTCGAGGATGGTGCGGAAGCCCTTCGAGTAGCCGGCCGAGATCGCAGCGCGCACGGACTTGCCGGCGCGCACTTCTTCCTTGATCCGTTCGAACACAACGACATTCGCGTCGGCGGCCACCCCAATGGTCAGGATCAGTCCCGCGAAGCCCGGCAGTGTCATCGTGACGTGGAAGAGCAGGATCGCGGCGTAGAGGAACGCCGCGTAGATCCCGAGCCCGATCACTGCGACGAGGCCGAGGAAGCGATACAGGAGAAGCAGGAAGAGCGCGACGACCAGGAGGCCGACGATCGCCGCCTTCTTCGCCTGGGTCAGCGAGTCCTTGCCGAGCGTCGCCGAGACGTCGGTGCGCTCCGCTGTCTCGAACTTGACCGGCAGTGCACCGGTCTGGAGCACGAGCGCCAACCGCTTCGCATCGCCGAGCCCAGCGCCGCCCATGTCGATCTGAGCGCCGTTGTCACCGGGGATGCCGTCCGGGTTGCGCACGAAATCGATGTACGGCACCGACTGGATCTGCCGGTCGAGCACGATCGCGAAGTGCTGCGCACAGTTCCGGACGGCGTTGGTGTCACGCTGCCCCTGGCAGATGAGCGCGCCGCGTTCGGCTTCGCGGCGGGTGATCGTGTGGAAGATCTTCTTGCCCTTGCCAGTGAACTGCATCAGCACGACGGGCCCGTTCGACTGCGGGTCGATGTCAGCGCGCGTGCCCGAGAGCTTCAGCTCCCGCCCCGTCATCTCCGGGATCGGGTTGTTCGGATTGTCGCTGTGCTTCAACAGGTAGAAGCCTGACTTCGTCGTCAACTGCTGGCTGCTCAGACAGTTGCGGGCCGCGACGTCGCAGCTGACGACGACCGCGTTCTGGGGGACGGTCAGGATCGTCCAGTCCTTCGGGATGTGCTTGCCGAGGCCGCCTGCCGACGTCGGCTTCTGCACGACCTGACTCGCGAGCAACAGCTCCTTCGTCGGCGCCGGGCCGGCCCGGACCACATTCTTCGAGTTGAAGAGGTACCACTGTGACGGCGTGCCCTTCGCGGCCAGCGCCCGGGTCGCAGGCGCGGTCAGAAGCTGATACAGGGAGCCGGTGGCGACCGGGACCTGCGACAGGCCGCTGACGGAGGGCCCGATCAGATCGGCCTCGAAGTCGTAGAACTCCAGCACGGCCGTCTTGCCGATCAGCTTCGCCGCCGCGGCTGGATCGTGAATGCCGGCGAGCTGGATGACGATCTGGTCCGAGCCCTGCTGCCTGATCTCCGGCTCGGAGACACCGAGCTTGTCGATCCGCTGACGCATGATGTCGATCGAGCGGGTGAGATCCTCCGAGGTGAGCTTGTGGCCCTTTGGCGGCACGGCCTTGAGGACGACCTCGAGGCCGCCCTGCAGGTCGAGGCCTAGCGTCAGCTTCTTATGGACAGGGGAGCTCGGAGCCGCCAAAAAGGCGACGCCGACGAGCGCCGCCAGGATGCAGCCGATGAGGACCAGGTGACGACGGCGATCTTTCAAGCGGAATCAGGGGGAAGGGTAGCCGGGGACTCCTCTTCCGGCGCCTGATCCGGCTCCTCGTCCTCGCTCACCACCCCGGCCACCGCACGCCTGGCGATCCGCACCTCGACCCCGTCGGCGACTTCGAGCCGCACCTCGTCGCCGTCGACGGCGGTGACCGTGCCATAGAGCCCGCCGGCGGTCACGATCTCCTTCCCGACGGCGATTGTGTCGAGCATCCGCTGCTGCTCCTGGCGACGGCGGCCCTGGGGCCGGATCAGCATGAAGTACATCAGGGCCAGCAGGGCGAGGATGAAAATGTAGGCGGACACCGTGGGCCTCCTCAGGCGGCGGCGGATGCGAGCCGGCCGAGAGCTTCGGCCTTGTACGCCGCCAGCCGGCCCTCCTCGATCGCCGCGCGCGCGTTCGCGGTCAGGTCAAGGAGGAATCGTAGATTGTGGAGGCTCAGCAGGCGTAGGCCCAGCAGCTCTTCCTGGTTGATCAGGTGGCGGAGGTAGGCGCGGCTAAAGCGGGTGCAGGCAGGGCAGGGGCAGCTCTCGTCCAGCGGCCGGGGGTCACGGGCGAAGCGTGCATTGCGGAGATTCAGGCGGCCGCCCCAGGTGATCGCGCTGCCCGTCCGGGCAGTCCGCGTGGGCAGAACACAGTCGAACATGTCCACCCCGCGCTCGATCACTTCGAGCACGCCCTCCGGGTCGCCGATGCCCATGAAGTAGCGCGGCCGGTCAGCGGGAAGGAGGTCTGCGGCCCAAGCGGTGGTCTCGAACATCAGCCCTCGCTCCTCGCCGATCGCCAGGCCGCCGAGCGCGTGCCCGTCGAACCCGCGCTCGGAGATCTCCGCGATCGAGCGGCGGCGCAGCTCCCCATCGGAAGCGCCCTGCGCGATCCCGAAGAGGAGCTGGCCCTCCGCTCGCGGAGCAGCGAGCTGGCGCCCGGCCCAGACCGTCGTGCGCCGCACGGCTTCGGCGAGCTCTGCACGCGGAACGTCCGCGGGCGGACAGATGTCGAGACACATCGCGATGTCCGAGCCGAGCGCAGCCTGAATCGCCGCGACCGACTCGGGCGTGAAGCGCGCCGCAGCACCGTCGTAAACGGAGCGGAAGGTGACACCCTCGTCGTCGACCGCGGCGATCGTGTCGCGCAGCGAGAACACCTGGAAGCCGCCGGAGTCGGTAAGGATCGGTCCGTCCCACCCCATGAAGCGATGCAGGCCGCCCAGCTCTGCGATCACGTCTTCTCCGGGACGGAAGTGCAAGTGGTAGGTGTTGCCGAGCAGGATCGGCGTGCCGAGCGCGCGCAATTCGTCCGGATCCACGGTCTTGACCGTTCCCTTCGTCCCGACCGGCATGAAGGCGGGCGTCGGCACTTCACCGTGCGCGGTGCGCAGGACTCCCGCCCGCGCGGCGCCGTCCGTCGCAGTCACCGTGTACGTCTCGCTCATCGGACAGGCCGCTCGTACAGGCTCATGGTGCGACCGTCGAGAACGAGGTCGCCGCGGTGCTCGAAGCCGAGGCCCTCGTAGTAGTCGCGGATGCCCGGATTGTCGCCGAGGCAATCGACCCGCAGGAACTCGCGTCCTGCTTCCGCGGCCTCGGCGTTCGCCCACTCGACTACGGCGGCACCGATGCCGCGGCCGGCCCGATCGCGCCGCACCGCGAGCTTGTGCACGTAGAAAGCATCGGGTGGCCGGCTGCCCCAGTACATCGGGTCGTCGCGCAGAATGGCCACGGTCGCAACGGGCTCACCGTCCTCCGCCTCGACCACATACACCTCGCCGCGGTCGATCGCGGCGGCGAGCTGGTCGAGGGGAAACGGCAACGGCCACTGGCTGTAGCCGAGGTCGCCGACCCACACCGTCGCCTCGTCGAGCAGTGCGGCAACGATCTCGGCGTCTTCCTGGTGCGCGCGGCGGACGTTCACAGCACCAGCATCGCATCGCCGAACGAATAGAAGCGGTAGCGCTGCTCCACGGCGGTCCGGTAGAGCCGCCGCGTCTCCTCCACTCCGGCGAAAGCCATCACGAGGGCGAGCAGCGTCGAGCGGGGCAGGTGGAAGTTCGTCAGCAGCGCATCCGTCCGCGTGAATTCGAAGCCCGGAATGATGAAAAGCTCGGTCCGTCCGGACAGAGGGCCGCCGCGCGCGAGCGTCTCGAGGACGCGAACGGTCGTGGTCCCGACCGCGAGCACCCTCGGCGCGGCCTGAATGCGCTCCCACGCCTCGGGCTTCACCTCGTAGCGCTCGCCGTGCAGCTGATGCTCGCCGAGATCTTCTGCGGAAACCGGCCGGAACGTGTCGAGGCCGACGTGCAATGTCACGCGTTCGACGTCGAGACGCGCGAGCACCTCTTCGGTGAAGTGCAAACCGGCCGTCGGCGCTGCTGCGGAGCCCGCCTCGCGCGCGTAGACCGTCTGGTAGCGGGCCGGATCAGCGAGCGGCTCGGTGATGTACGGGGGCAGCGGCGTCTCGCCCACAGGCTCGCCGTGCAGGCGCAGCCGCCAGCGGCCTTCGCCGAGGTGCTCGAGCAACTCGACCGGCCCGTAGCGGCGGCCGGGCCGCAATCGGCGGGTTGGTCGTGCCAGGCCTTCCCAGAGCCCGTCGTCGTCGAGCCGCTCCAGGAGCAGCACCTCTCCCTTGGGAGCCTCGATCGGAATCCGTGCCGGGACGACACGCGTGTCGTTGACCACGACGAGCGCGTCGCCGATCACGTCCGGTAGCTCTGCGAACCTGCGCCTATGCACCCTCTGGGATCGGCGTTCGTAGACCAGCAGTCGCGACTCGTCGCGGAGCGCCACGGGATGCTGCGCAATCAGCGTCGGCGGGAGGTCGTATTCGAGCTCCCTCGTTTTCATCCGGTTCCCACGGTACCCTTGCCAGACATGGACGACAGCGTCGTCGAGCGCGCACAGGAGCAGGTCGGGCAGCGGGCCGAGGGAGCCGCTCTGGACAGCCTTCTTACTCGTGCACGCGAGCAGGTGGACGCGCTCGCAGCCGCGGCTTCGGCGCTCGAAGAGACGCTGCCCGCTCGGGTCGGCGAAGCAGTCCGCAACGAGGCGCAGCCGGTCGGGCGCAACCTCGCCGAGATTCGCGGGCTCATGAACCAGGTCATCCGGCGCCTCGAGCGCGTCGAGGGCGATCTCCTCGCCGAGCGCAATGCGCGCGTCGACGATCTCGCCTTGCTCGTCGACCTCGTCTCATCCGGGTGGAAAGGCGTCGACACGCGGCTCGCTCGCATGGAAGCAGTCATGAGCAGGCTGGAGCAGGGCATGCAGGAGAAGAGCGGCGCCGTCGTCTACCGGATGGAAGACCGCCGTCCGGACGCAGCCAGCTCCTAGCCCTTCTTAACTGAGGGCTAAGTCACCGCGAGGATGACCGCCGCGCAGACGGCCCAGGCCGCGATGCAGACCAGGATCGGCAGGTCGCGCAGCAGGATCTCTTCCGGCTCCTCGCCGAGATCGCGCCGGTGCATCAGGAGCAGGTAGCGGAACACGCCGAAGAGGACGAACGGAATCGTGATCATCATCGCCTTCGACCCGCGCGCCGTGAACGTGTACAGGCAGTACGAGATCACGGTGGAGGCCGCCACGACGGTCACGAGCTGGTCGACGAGCGCCAGCGAATAGCCCTCCAGTACAGGTCGACCAGGCGTCGCCTCGGCGCCCACGAGCACCAGCTCGCCGCGCCTCTTTGCGAGCGCGAGGAAGAGGGCGAGCAACGCGGTACAGAGCAGGAGCCACGGCGAGATCCTCACGTCCACCGCCGCGGCACCTGCCGCGGCGCGCACGACGAACAGTCCGCCGATCGTCATCACATCTAAGAGCACGACTTGCTTGAGCACGAGCGTGTATGCGGCCTGGAGCACGAAGAACGTGCAGAGAAACAGGATCGAAGCCAGGCCGAGCGGCACCACGAGCAGAACCGCTGAGAAGAGCAACAAAACTGCAAGCGCTTCAGCGAGGCGGGTGGAGACCTCGCCGCGTGCGATCGGCCGCATCCGCTTGATGGGATGCATGCGGTCGTGAGGAGCGTCGCGAACATCGTTCGCGAGGTAGCTGGCGCTCGACGCCGCGCAGTACGCGCCGAACGCGGCGAGCGCCTCGCCCCAGCGGGTGAGATCGCCGAGCTTCGCGGCGAAGATGATCCCTGCGAACAGGAGCAGGTTCTTCGTCCACTGTCGAGGCCGCAGCGAGACGAGCACGGCGCGAAAACGCGAGCGTCGGCGCGGAAAGTCGTAGATCGGTGTGGGCTCGGGCAGCACCATCCGGGACCGGAGACTAATCCGGGCCGGACGGGAGGACGAGCTTGAAGCGACTGCCGTGGCCCGGCCTCGAGTCGAGCTCGATGCTCCCACCCAACGCGACGGCGAGCTCGTGCGCGATCGCCAGCCCGAGCCCGGTCCCCGAGTCGTCGCGCGACCAGAACGGTCGGAAGATCCGCTCCTGCTCCTCGACCGCCACACCTGGGCCGTTGTCGTCGACCGCGACCGACACGCGGCCGTTCGACGCACTCAGCTCGAGCTCCACCCGCCCACCGTCCGGCGTCCAGCGAAAAGCGTTCGAGAGCAAGTTGGAGATGATCTGCAGCACCCGATCGCCGTCCGAGACGATCGTCGGGCGCGCCTCAAAGCGTTTGCCGTAGTCGATCCGGCGCCGGCGGGCCTCCTCACCGAAGGCGGAGTACGCCTGGTCGCAGAGCCGTTCCATGTCCACTTCCTCCGTGTGCACGGTGAAGCGGTGTGCTTCCAGCTTGGCAAGATCGAGGACATCGCCGACGAGCCGCTCGAGCCGCGCGCCCTCCCGCGCAATCACGTCGAGGGACGCTGCACGCGCCTCGGGATCCTCCGCGACTCCCTCCCGCAGCGCGTCGACATGGCCGCGGATTGCAGTCAGAGGCGTGCGCAGCTCGTGCGAGACGCTCATGAGGAAGTTGCGCTCCTGGCGCTCGGCGTCGGACAGCCGCGCAGCCATCTCCCGGAATCGGTCTGCGAGGTGGCCGATCTCACCGCCACCACGAACACGCGGCAGATCGACGTCGTAGCGTCCGCGCGCGATCTCGTCGGTCGCGCGCGAAAGCGCCAACACGGGCCGCGTGATGCGCCGCGACAGGTACCAACCGAGCAGGCCGGCAACGATGATTCCCCCGAGCGAGGCGATCGCCAGCCGTTGGAGGAGCGGGATCAGGCGCTGGTTCAACTCCGTCTTCGGCTTCGCGACGATCAGATCCCCGAACGCGGGCCCCTTCTTCTCGAGCTTCAGCGGACGCGCGACGGCGAGATACGTCTTGTTCGCGCCCGGCGGCGTGAACTCGAAGGTGATCGTTCGTCCGGAACGCCAGTCGACGGTGCTCTGCGGCAGGCGCTCAAGCCCGACGCTCTGCCCGGGAACGGGCGGGACGCCGACGTAAAAAAGACGATCGTCGGTCGCCCGCTCGAGCTGTCTGGCGATGCGCGGGAGCACGCCGGTGTCGTTGGCCGTGATCGCTTGCTGCGCGAAGACCTCGGTGAGCCCGATCGCCTCCCGGCGAAGATCGGCCTTGGAGCGGCTGAGGACGTAGCCCTGGAAGAGCCGCAGCGCCACGACCGCCGCGATCAGCCCGCTCACGAGGATGCCGAGCAGGAAGAGCGCCGGCAACCGGAACCGCAGCGAGCTGAGCATCAGGTCCTACAAGGTACTTGGCGCCCCTAGGCCTTGACTGCAGCCGGCGTGGGCCCGACCTTGTAGCCGACCCCCCACACGGTTACGACCGGCGAGGCCTCGCCGAGCTTCCGCCGCAACTGGCGCACATGGACGTCCACGGTCCGCGTGTCTCCGGCGAAGGTGTAGCCCCAGACGCGTTCGAGCAGCTGGTCACGAGTGAGCACGAGCCCGCGGTGGTCGAGCAATTCCCAGAGGAGGTCGAACTCCTTCGGTGCGAGCTGAATTTCGTCGTCGCCGACCTTCACCTCGCGGCGGCCGGCGTCGATGACGAGCTCGCCGTGCTGCAGGACTGCGCTCTCCGGCTCCTTCCGCTCGGGCGCGGCGCGGCGCAAGATGGACTTCACGCGCGCGACGAGCTCGCGCGGGTTGAACGGCTTCGTCATGTAGTCGTCGGCGCCGACCTCGAGCCCGATGATCTTGTCGACGTCCTCGTCGCGCGCGGTCAGCATCAGGATCGGCACGTCCGACTTCTGGCGAAGGCGCCGGCAGATCTCGATGCCGTCGATGTCCGGGAGCATCAGATCGAGCACGATCAGGGACGGCTGCTCGCTCTGCGCAGACGCGAGGGCGTCAGTGCCGTTCGACGCGGTCCGGACCTCATAACCCGCGTTCCTGAGGTAGAGCGAGACGAAAGACGCGATCGAAGCTTCGTCCTCGACGACGAGCACTGACTGCGTGCTGGCGCTCAAATGGATGCCCCTAGGGACTGGTAGACGAAAGAGGGAAGGCGAACGGGAACCCCGGCATCGCGAGGTACTCCCCGCCGTTGACGGAATACGACCCGTCGTCCCCGGTGCCGGCGCCGTCCACCGTCACATTCCCCCTGCCGACGAGCGACAGGTTGATGCCGCGGCCCTTCACGACAATCCGGAAGGAGCCGCCGATGATCCGGAAGCGCACCTTCGTGCCGCCCCAGGTCGTCGTTGTGGCATCGCGGTCCTTCGACCACTCGTCTCCGGTCACGATCGGCCCCGTGCCGTCGCCGTCGACCGGGTCGCTGATCGTCACGGAGCCACGGGCGAAGCTCCCGATCACGCCGCCTCGAGCGGAGATCGTGACCATGCCGCGCGCGTCGCGCACGGATAGCGTGCCGTCACTGGCACCCTGGTTGCGGGCAGCCGAAGCTGCCGGCAAGGCCAGCGCCGCGAGCATGGCAAAGGTGAGGAGCGCCCTCATCACCAGTCAGTATCGACCGTTCAATTGTGCCCTGCATCATTGGAACGTAAGGAGATTGTAAGGCGGTGACGCCCCTCGTCCTCGCTGCGGCGGCGGCTCTGACGGCACCCGGGCCGGAACTGCTCGACGTCCACGTGACGAACGGTTCTGTGCCCTACCTCGGCGACCGGCGTCTGCTGACAACGGTAAGCCCGAACCGTGACGGTTTTCGCGATGCGGCGGTCGTGCACTTCCGACTTTTGCATCCCGCGACGGTGCGGCTGGAGGTCGTCGCGACCAACATGGTGCGCGCCGGCAAGGGCGGCACCACGATCGTCTGGAAGACGGCGCGCGATTTCGCCGCCGGTGCCGGCGCTCTCACATGGCGACCGGCTGCGGGCACGCAGCCGCGCACGTATGTGATGCGCCTGAAGGTCGGCGGGCGCGTCTACGGCGGCTACGGCCCGAGTGGACGGCAGAACACACCGGTGGTGCGTGTCCAGGGAATCGATGCAGGCTTCACGAAACGGAGCTACGCGCCGGGAGAATCGGCCGAGCTTCGGCTCGCAACCGACGCGCGCCTGTTGCGGCTGCAGGTGTTTGCGTATCAGTCCCCGGGCCGGCCGAGTGAGCAGGACGTCAAGACCAGCGGGCTCGCCATGACCGGCCCGATTCGGGTGGATTGGCGCGCGCACCGTGATCGTCCGGCGCTGCTCCGCGTCGTGCGCGCGGGCGACTGGCCGAGCGGCCTCTACTTCCTGCGCGCGGCCGCCGCGGACGGCCGGGTCGGCTATGCGCCCTTCATCGTGCGGCCCCGGAGACTCGGGACGAACCGTGTGGCAGTCGTCCTCGCGACCAACACATGGGCCGCGTACAACTTCGCCGACGGCGACGGCGACGGCTGGGGTGACTCCTGGTACGTCACGGGACGCCACCGCAGCGTCGACCTGCGTCGGCCGTTCCTCGACTTCGGCGTGCCCTTTCGCTTCAACGACTGGGATCTGGAGTTCGTCGCGTGGCTCAACCGGACCGGCAGGGTGGTGGACTTCCTCTCGGACGACGATCTCGGTGCGGTCAACAGCGGCGCGCAACTGGCGCTGCGCTACGACCTCGTGGTCTTTCCCGGACATGAGGAGTACGTCACGCGACACGAGTACGACGTGATCGAGGACTA
>JALYST010000237.1 GCA_030854665.1 Actinomycetota bacterium | reverse complement strand
CTATCTCCGGCAGCGCGACAGGGTCGGCTTTGTGAGCTTCGGCGGGATGCTCAACTGGCTACTGCCCGCCACGGGGGCGCGCCAGCTGTACCGCATCGTCGACGCGATGCTCGACACCCAGATCATTCTCAGTTACGCCTGGCAGGACCTCGTCGTCGTTCCGCGGCGCACCCTTCCCCCGCAAGCGCTCGTGCTTGCGCTCACTCCATTGCTGGACGACCGAGCCGCAACCGCGTTACTCGACCTGCGGGCTCGCGGCTTCGACCTGATTGTTATCGAGATCTCACCTCTCGCGTTCGTCGTCCCGAAGCGAGGAGAGATACAGGACATCACGCACCGGCTTTGGCGGTTGGGTCGTTATGCGGTCCGCGGTCGCTTTGAGCGGGCGGGCGTTCCCGTCGCAGTCTGGAACGAAGACTCGTCACTCGGGGTTGCCATGGAGGAGGTGGACGCATTTCGCCGTCAGGCAAGAACCGTGCGCGTATAGCCACCGGATTGGCAGCCCTTGCGCTCCTTAGTGCCGTGGTCGCGTACTCGGCGGCGGCCTGCGACCGCTTTGTCGCCGTCGTGACCGCGGTCGGCTCCATCGGGCTCTCGATTGGGGCTCTTGCGCTCGTGGGTCGTTGGGCGACTCTTCTGCCCTGGGGCTTCGTCGGAGTCGCTGCGGCTTACGCCGTCTTTCTCAGTCTGCGACCGGGCACGGTCGACGCGCGCGCACCGATGGTCGCAGCGGCGTTCTTCATTGCGGCGGAGTTGTCCTTCTGGTCGATCGAGCGCCGGAGTTGGCGCAGCGAACGGCAAGTCATAGTCCGTCGGCTTTCCGGTCCTCGTTTCAGCCGGTTTGGCCACGGCGATCGTGGGAGGGACTGTTGCTCTTGATCACGTCGGGAAGACGAAGTGGAATCGGACAGGAGGCCGCGGGCGTTGCGGCTGCCGTGTTCACGCTCGCAGTCATTGCCGTTCTTGCGAGGCGGTCCGGGGCGGCAGCTTCGACTTGAACTAGACGGCGCTGATCACCACGGGGCTACGCGCCCGTCTTGCGGAGCTCCGCGACGATCGCTGGGACGATCTCGTGGAGGTCGCCGATCACGGCCCAATCTGCGCGCGCCACGATCGGAGCGTTCTGGTCTTTGTTGATCACGAGGATCCGTTTGGCGCCCTTGCAGCCGACTATGTGCTGGATCGCGCCGCTGACGCCGCACGCGATGTAGAGGTCGGGCGCGATCCGCGCCCCCGTCTGTCCGACCTGGTCGGAATGTGGTCTCCAGCCGAGGTTGGTGACGACGCGCGAGCCGCCGACGGCGCCTCCGAGGAGCTTCGCAAGCTCCTCGAGCAGCTCGAACCCCTCCTTGCTGCCGACGCCGCGCCCGCCGCCGACGACGACGCGTGCGGTGTCGAGCCGGACGGTGCCGGCGGTCGGCTGCTCGCGGCCTGACACCTGCACGACGAAGTGCTCGTCTGCGAGTGACGGGGTGAACTCCTCCGTCGTGGTGGTGACACCGGCGGGCTGCGCAACGATGGCATGCGCGGCGACCGTGAGTAGCTTCGGCGTCCCGGTGAGCCGGGCCTCTTCCAGCAGGCTGCCGCCCCAGCGCTGGCGCGTGAGCTGCAAGGCATCGCCGTCGGCTGCTGCCGCCACGACATTCGCGGCCAGTGGGACGCCCAGCCGTGCGGCGACGTGGGCCAGCACCTCGTGCCCGCGGTCGGTGCCCGGGCCGACTACGACCTCCGGCTCGAGCTCGACGATCGCCTGCGCCCACGCCTCCGGCGCGTAGTCGCGGAGCCGCGGGTGCACGACGCGGCGCGCGTGCGCGGTGTAGCCATCGACGTCTGTCTCCTCGAAGATCAGAGCCTCGACGTCACCGAGCCCGCGTGCGAACGTCAGCGCTTCGAGCGAGACCGGGTCGCCGTCGACGAGGCAGAGGATCACGACGACCCCACGAGCCCGAGCTCGCGCAGCAGCTCCACGACGCGCGGCGCCGCGTCGGCGCCCCTGGCGAGGATCTCTACATGCGTCTCCTGTTCGGGTGGGATGACGAGCCTGATCGTCTCCAGCGCGCTCGCGCGCGGCTGTGGCTCGATCCGCGCGATTGGCGTTTTCTTCGCACGCAGCCGCCCGGGCAGCGACGCATAGCGCGGCAGATTGATCCCTTCCTTCACCGTGACGACCGCCGGCAGCGGCAGCTCGAAGATCTCCCAACCGCCGCCTGCCTCGCGCCGCGCCGTCAGCTTTCCGTCCTCGATGGCGATGCCCTTGATGCCGGTGACGCACGGCAACCCCAGCGCATGCGCGACGCGAACGCCCACCTGGTAGTCGCCGGTGTCCGCCGCCTCGTTGCCGAACAGCAGCACGTCGAACGGCTCGGGTTGCGCGCGGATCGCGTCTGCAAGTGCAGCGGCCGTCGCCTCCGCGTTCCAGTCGCTCCCGTCCGTCTCGAGCAGCACCGCGTTCTGCACGCCCATCGCCATGGCGTTCTGTAGCTGCTCGGCCGCGCCGGGCGGTCCCAGCGTCAGCACCGTCGTCGAGCCGCCGTGCTCCGCGACGATCCGCAGCGCTTCCTCGACGGCGCACTCCTCGTGCGGCGAGATCGTGAAGCCGAGGAGGCTCGTGTCGATCGCCTGCGCGTCGCCCGTGAGCGTGATGCGTGCCCCCGTCTCGGGAACGCGCTTCACGCACACGAGGACATTCAACTGCGAACCCGCGTGTTCTCCGGATCGAAGAGCGAGCGGCTGCCCTTGACCGCGACGGTGACGGGAAAGCGGTCACCCATGTACTGGACCAGGAGCTTGTTGCCCTCCTCCGCATGCTCCGGCGGCAGGTATGCGAGGAGGACGTGCTTGCCGAGGGACGGCCCCGAGCCCGCGCTGGTCACGTAGGAGCCTCGTCCCTTGCGGTCGACGATCCGCGCGCCGTCCGGCGTGAGGATCGGCTCGCGCCCGAGCATGTAGCGCTTCTTCCCGTTCGAGGGCGACGTGTTGTCGTCGACGGTGAGCGTGGAGAGAATCGCCGCCGGCTCCTCGCTCCGGTGGCGGACGTGCGCCTCCTTGCCGATGAAGTCAGCGTCCTTCAGCTTCGGCCGCTGCATGTCGGCCTCGACGACGTTGTACTCCGTCTCCAGTTCCGCACCGTACAGCCGGTAGCCCTTTTCGATCCGGCCGGTCGTGCCGTAGACGCCGATCCCCGAGGGGACGACTCCGAACGGCTGTCCCGCCTCCCAGATCGTGTCCCACAGCGCGGCGCCTTGCTCCATCGGGGCGTACAGCTCCCAGCCGAGCTCGCCGACATAGGAGATGCGGGACGCAAGGGCATGCACTGGCCCGATGTCGATCCAGCGGCAGCGCAGGAACGGAAAGCCCTCGTGCGAGACGTCGGCGCTCGTGGTCGCTTCCAGGATGCCGCGCGCACGCGGGCCCCAGAGGCCGAGCGTGCACCATGCGGAGGTCACGTCGTCGA
>JALYST010000214.1 GCA_030854665.1 Actinomycetota bacterium | reverse complement strand
ACGACGAGCGGCGGCGACGCGAGGTAATTCGCCTTGACCTCCGGATGGATTCGAGCCTCGAAGTTGCGATTGCCCGACAGCACCGAGCAGACGACGAGGTCGCCGAGCGCGATCGCGGCCGAGATCGATTCCGGCAGCGGGCCGGAGTTCCCGATGCACGTCGTGCAGCCGTACCCGACGGTCTGGAAGCCGAGCTCGTCGAGGTACCTGGTCAGCCCTGCCTGGTCGTAGTACTCCGTCACCACCTTCGACCCCGGCGCGAGGCTGGACTTCACCCACGGCTTGCGCCGCATGCCGCGCTCGACCGCGTTCCGCGCCAGCAGCCCGGCGCCGATCATCACCTGCGGATTCGAGGTGTTGGTGCAGGACGTGATCGCCGCGATCACGACCGAGCCGTGCTCGAGCTCGAACTCCTCGCCGTCCAGCTCCACCGCGACGGACACCGGGCGCGTAGCGACCGCGACGCCCCCAACTTGAACCTGCACGTCGGGAAGGGGCTCGCCGTGACCCGGCTCGATGGTGCTCGGAGGGTCGCTGGCGGGGAACGATTCCGCCACCGCCTCGTCGTGCTCGTTGCCGTAGTCGACGCCGAAGGTCTCCAGCGAGTCGAGGAACAAGCGCTTCGCATCGCGCAGCGGCACCCGGTCCTGCGGCCGGCGTGGCCCTGCCAGTGAGGGCTCCACCTCGGAGAGGTCGAGCTCGACGACCTGCGAGTACTCGGGCTCGTGATCGGGGTCGTGCCAGAGTGCGTTCTCCTTGCAGTACGCCTCGACGAGTGCGAGCCGCTCCTCGTCGCGCCCCGTCAGTCGCAGGTACTTCAGCGTCTCGTCGTCCACGGGGAAGAAGCCGCAGGTCGCGCCGTACTCCGGCGACATGTTCCCGATCGTCGCCCGGTCCGCGAGCGGGAGCCCGACGAGTCCGTGCCCGAAGTACTCGACGAACTTCCCGACCACGCCCGCCGCTCGCAGCTGCTGCGTCACCGTCAGGACGAGATCGGTCGCGGTCGCGCCCTCCGGCATCGAGCCCGTGAGCTTGAAGCCGACGACCTCAGGAATGAGCATCGACACGGCTTCGCCGAGCATCGCCGCCTCTGCTTCGATTCCGCCGACACCCCAGCCGAGCACGCCCAGCCCGTTGATCATTGTCGTGTGCGAGTCCGTGCCGACGAGCGTGTCCGGGAACGCCTGGCCGTCGCGAGCCTCGATCACGCGTGCGAGGAACTCGAGGTTGACCTGGTGGACGATGCCCGTGTTCGGCGGGACGACCTTGAAGTTGTCGAACGCCGTCTGTCCCCAGCGTAGAAAGGCGTAGCGCTCGCGGTTTCGTTCGAACTCCAGTTCGGCGTTGCGGAACATCGCCCGCGCCGATCCGTATTCGTCCACCTGCACCGAGTGGTCGATGACGAGCTCGGCGGGCAGTTGCGGATTGATCCGGGACGGGTCCCCCCCGAGGTCGGCCATGGCGTTCCGCATCCCCGCGAGGTCGACGACCGCAGGCACGCCGGTGAAGTCCTGCAGCAGGACGCGGGCGGGCCGGAACGAGATCTCGTCCGACGGCACGGCCGCCGGCTGCCAGCGCCGCAGCGCCTCTGCATCCTCCTCTTCGCCGTGCCGAAGGGCGTTCTCGAGCAGGATCCGCAGCGTGTAGGGAAGTCGCTCGGCCCCCTCCAGCCGGAAGATCTCGTAGCTCTGGTCGCCGACGTTGAGGGTAGAAGGGCTCACCCGACCGATTCTATGGAACGGCTTGCGGTTCACATTTGACGTGGTCCGCCCGCGGGCAGACGCGCTGCGTATGGTGCGGAATGAGCGAGTGCGCCGTTAGCCGATGACTGCGACGTAGAACGCGTGATCCGCGGGGACGCCGGCGTTGCTGCGCGTCTCCACGAAGATGCTGCTCGTGGTGTCGGAGGTGGGGCACGTCCTGCCCTCGCTGCCCCCTCCGCACGGGCTTGCGGAGGTTTCGCCACGCTGATCCGAGGCGTCCGCCGCGTAAGCGCCCGAAGAGATAATCGGCTTACCGGCCACCACACTGCCGATACTTAGGATGTAAATCCCTGCGCTCGGCTTCGCTGCAAGCGTGATGCCGCCGGACTGCGCCGCGATGCCGCCGTCGGGTCGCACGAGCGCCCACTTGATTGTCGAACTGCCTGCGCTACCGGCGGGACCTGCCGGGCCGGCCGGGCCGGCCGGACCGGCCGGGCCTGTCGGACCTACGGGACCGGCGGGCACCTGGCCGCGCTTGAAGTCACGCGCGAGCAGGCTGAAGTCCTTCACCTGAATCGTCGTGACGCTGTTTCGCGGCAGCTTGATCGCCGCATAACCGGTGCCACCGAGCGCCAGCAACAGCGCCAGGCAGGCAATGACCATCGCAGGCGACGGCCTGAACCTCTTGAGCACAGTCATGTGATTTCCCCCTCAGTCGTTGGGTCTAGGCGCATTCGAGCTTTTACCCTAGGAAACGCCTCTTTAGAGCCGTGTAAAGGTCGCCCAAAAACGCCGCGACACCTCGCTCTTTGCGAGCTTCCGGAGTGCTGTTTGAGGTCGGGCTCGATCCGCTCACAAGGCTTAACCCGGCCTTAACGGAGCGCAACCTGGCCTTAAGCGTGCCCCCTGTAGAAACGGAAGGTGCATCGCACCCTCCACCTCCGGAGCCGCGCCGCCGGGCTCTTCATCGCCGCTTTGCTGGGCGGCGGTGTTGCGCTCGGCGGCGCGGCCGCGTTGGGGAAGGTCGGTGACCACACGACTGTCATCCGCCAGGAGGCGGTTCCCAACTCGTCGGCCCCGGTGCTCTTCGAACAGGGCAAGGCGATGTCGATCAACGAGATCTACCGCGCGTCGGCGCCGGCGGTGGTGCACATCGAAACGACGTCGCGCGCCCAGCAGCCTTCCGATTTCTTCGGGAATCCGTTCGGAACGACTCAGACTCAACGCGCGCTCGGCTCCGGCTTCGTCATCGACAAAGCCGGCCACATCGTCACGAACTACCACGTCATCCGCGGCGCAAGGGCGATTCAGGTGAGCTTCTCCGACAACGAGCGCTTCAATGCCAAGGTGGTCGGCGTCGATCCGTCGACCGACACTGCTGTGTTGCAGGTCCAGGTCAAGTCACGTGCCCTCAAGTCGCTCCCACTCGGCAACTCCGAATCGGTGCGCGTTGGCGACCAGGTGATTGCGATCGGCAATCCGTTCGGCCTCGACCGCTCCGTCAGTGCTGGAATCGTGAGCGCCGTGCAGCGTCGGATCGAGGCGCCCAACCAGCTTTCGATCTCACATGTCATCCAGACCGACGCTGCGCTCAATCACGGCAACTCCGGCGGGCCGCTGCTGAGCGCTCAGGGCCAGGTGATCGGCGTCAACGCGCAGATCCAGACGGCAGGCCAGAGCCAGGGCAACGTCGGCATCGGCTTTGCGATCCCGATCAACACCGTCAAGGACGTCGTCGCCGAGCTGATCAAGCGCGGCAAGGTCGAGCATGCGTTCCTCGGTATCGAGGGCAAGACGCTCCAGCCGAACATCGGGCGACTGTTCCACCTTGCCGTTACCAACGGTGTGCTAGTCGCGTCGGTCCGACCCGGGACGGGAGCCGCGAAAGCCCGACTGAAGCCGGCAACGGATCAGGTGACGGTCGAAGGGGAGAGCTGGCCGGCCGGCGGCGACGTGATCGTGAAGGTGGACGGTCAGTCGGTGCCGTCCGTCGAGCGTCTCATCGACTTGATCGCATCGAAGAAGCCGGGCGACAAGGTCGATCTAGAGGTCGTTCGCGGCACCCGCCGGTTCCACCTCAACGTAAAACTAGGGCGGCAGCCGTGACCGGCCGCCCAGGTTGGCCCCGTACCCCTGGGGGCCTGCTTCCGCCGGAGCCGTAGGCCAGCACGGCGCGCGGAAGCGCAGAGTCAGGGGCTCGCACGCCTGCCAGGGCCCCTGACTCTCAAATCCGGCAAAGTGCTTCGCACTTTGCTCGGGTAATTGGTTAGGACTTCGCCGCGCTCGTCGGAATTTCTATGGCTTGCTCGGCCGCTGCCTTCAAGCCTTCGCTGTAGCTCGGATACACGTGGTGCATGAAGGCAAGGTCGTCCACGGTGACGCCCAGCTTCAGTGCCGGCGTGATGCTTCCGACGATGTCGCTTGCCCCGCGTGAGACGACGTGGACGCCGAGCACACGCCGCGTTCCGCGATCGAAGACGATCTTGTAGAGGCCATGCTTCGTGCGCGTGTACTGCGAGCGCGTGACTGCCGCGAGCGGATGCTTGACGGCGTCGACGTCGTACCCCTGCGCTACCGCCTCCGCTTCGGTCAGGCCAACTCCACCCAGCTCGGGATCCGTGAAGATTGCGGTCGGCAGCACCGAATAGTCGGCGCGCCGGGAACCGTCGCCGAAGATGTCCTCGACTGCGATGCGGGCCTGGTACTGCGCGATCGGCGTGAGCATCGGGCCGGCCGCGACGTCGCCTGCAGCCCAGACGCCGTCGACATTGGTGCGCTGACGGTCGTCGACCGAGATGCCGCCGCGGCCGACCTGCAGGCCGATGCGGTCAGGCTCGAGCTCCTCGACGTTCGGGAGCCGGCCCGAAGCGAGCAGGACGTGCGACACGTCGACCCTCCGCCCGGCGACTGATGCCGTGATGTCTTCGCTATTGCGCGCAAGCGATTCGACGCCGCTGTTGAGCACGACTTCGATCCCTTCCTCTTCGAGCGCGGCCTGCAGCTCGCCCGCCGCCTCGCTGTCTGCGCGGGCGGCGATCTGCGGGCCGCTGTTCACGATCGTCACACGCGATCCGAAGCGCGCGAAGATCTGCGCGAACTCGAGCCCGACGGGGCCGGCACCGACGACGAGCAGCGACTGGGGCACCTCTTCCAGCTCTAGCGCGCTGACGTGGTCAATCCAGTCGATGTCCTCGATCCCCGGAATCGGCGGGACCGCAGTCCTGCTGCCTGTTGCAATGAGGATCCTGTCGCCGCTCAGCTGTTGCTCGCCGACGCGAACGGTGCGGGCATCGACAAAAGTCGCGGTTCCGGGCACGACGCCGTAGTCGGCGTCTTTCAAGGTCTGAACCCAGCCCTGCTGATCGCGGCGAAGCGAGTCCTTCCACTTGCGCGTCTGCGCGAGGTCGATGGACGGTTCGGGAAGAGGGATACCCCGCTCGGCGGCATGATTGCGCACGTCGTGCATCAGTTCGGCCGCGACCACGTAGGCCTTCGTTGGACGGCAGGCTACGTTGGGACACGAACCTCCCCACAACCAGTGCTCGATCAACGCGACGCGTGCGCCGTGTTCGCGTGCTGCCTTGCCGGCACCGTCCCGCGCCGCCGAGCCTGATCCGATGACGATGAGGTCGTAGCGGTCGGAGTTCATAGGATGACTGTCTCACGCCGTGAGGCTCCGTTACAGTCGCGTGGGTGTACGACCCAGGCGACGCACAGCTCGTCGAGCGCCTGCGCGCAGGCGACGAGAAGGCTTTCATGGAGCTGATCCGGGAACTCAACCCGTCGCTCTTGCGCGTCGCGCGAATGTTCGTGCCCACCGCCGCTTTGGCAGAGGACGTCGTCCAGGAAACCTGGCTGGCGGTTTTGAACGGGATCGACCGCTTCGAAGGGCGCTCCTCGCTGAAGACGTGGATCTTCCGCATCCTCACGAACACCGCGAAGACACGCGGCGAGCGAGAGCGGCGCTCGGTCCCGTTCTCGACTTTCGATACGGAGGAAGGCGGCTTCGAGCCCGCTGTCGAGCGCTCGCGCTTCACCGGCACGGGTCACTGGGCTGTCCTACCGCGCGCGTGGCCCGAGGACAGGCTCCTTGCGAACGAGACCCTCGCGGTGATCGAGCGCGCGATCGAGCGGCTGCCGCCGAGCCAACGGACGGTTATTTCTCTCCGCGACGTCGAGGGGTGGACTGCAGACGAGGTCCGTAACGCCCTTGACCTTTCGGAGACAAATCAACGCGTGTTGCTTCACCGCGCCCGCGCGAAGGTAAGGGGCGTGCTCGAGCAGTACCTGTCGGAGGAACAATGAGCATCGGTCTCGCCCATCTGAACTGTCGTGAGCTCGTCGAGCTCGTCACCGCATACCTCGAGGGCGATCTGTCCTTAGGCCGGCGCAAGCGCTTCGACGCGCATCTCGCCGGCTGCGACGGCTGCACGATGTACGTCGAGCAGATGCGGCGGACGATCGAGCTCACCGGGACCCTGCGCGTCGACGACGTGTCGCCGGAAGCCGAGGAGGTTCTGCTCCGCACGTTCCGCGACTGGAAGGCCCGATAAGAGGGGCCCGGGTGGGCGCGCCAACGAGGTGCGCCCGGCACCTGGCCCGACTGCGGCTGCGGGCCAGGCTGCCCGGACCCCGGTCCTAGAGTGCCCGAAGCCGAAGCGCAGCGCCCGACGGGTAGCCTGTTCGCGGTGGAGGAGGGGCGGATCGAGCCGGGGCGGGGCGTGCTCGCGGACGCAGAGCTCGTCTGGGACGAGGACCTCTGGAGAGGCGAGCAAGGCGGCGACCACAGCGGCTGGTTTTGCGTGCGCACCAATCCCTTCCCCTGTCCGGCGTCAGGCTGCACGTTCGTGGCCGGCTTCATGACGGCTGCGCACCTGATTCTCGTCTGGGAGCGCCGCGATGATCCGAATCTGCTTCACCACGCTCAGCGCGCCAAAGAGTTCGGACGGAATCCGCGCATCCAGGCCTACGAGCGCTCCTATGGGCCGAGCGCGTCGTACTACGCGTGGGAAGCGGCCGGCGGCCCCGTGCACGGCGTCAGGGCGAGGTGATCGAGCAGCGGTTCGGGCGTTCCTTGACGGTCGGCGTCGAGGAGGAGCTCTGGATCGTCGATGCGGAGACGTTGCAACTCGTGCCGGCGGTCGCGACGCTTGTCGCCGGCGCAGAGGAGCGCACCCTTCCCGGCACGCTCAAGACCGAGCTGCACGCATCGGTGGTCGAGCTGACGACCGATGTGAGCGACACGACCGATCAGGCGCTCGAGCGCGTCGTCGAGTTGAGGCGCGCTGCGCGGGACATCGCGGAACGAGGCGGGCACCGGGTCGCGGCCGCCGGCTCCTATCCGACGAGCATCCCGTCCGAGCAGGAGATCGCGCCCGCCGAGCGTTACCGCGACTTCGTCGAATACGCAGGCCCTGCCGCGCGACGTCAAGGCGTCAGCGGCCTGCACGTCCATGTCGGCATGCCCGATGCAGAGACCTGCTTCCGCGTGATGGAGACGATCTTGCCCTGGCTCCCGCTCGTGCTCGCCCTGTCTGCGAATTCCCCGTACTTCGAGGGGCGCGACACCGGGATGCTCTCGATCCGCGCGGAAGTGCTCGGCTTTCTGCCGCGCCACGGCGCGCCGCCGCCGTTCCGCGATTACGCGGAGTGGGAACGTTTCGTCGAGCGGATGGCGGCGACGGGGCTGGCGAACGACTACACGAGCTTCTGGTGGGACGTCCGTCCGCATCCGCGCTTCGGAACGCTCGAGGTTCGCACGCCTGACCAGGCGACCTCGATCGAGCGCACCGGCGCGCTGGTCGGTCTGGTGCATGCGCTCTGCGCGTGGGCAATAGACTCGCCACCGCGGCCTTTCGAGCCGGCCGAGCGTGGCGTCTACGAGCAGAACCGCTGGGCGGCCTCACGGTTCGGGCCGCACGGCAAGCTCATTCATCCGGACCGCGACGAAGCGGTCCCCGTTGCGGCGCTGGCGCGCGAGTTGCCGGTTCCTCTGGACAGCCTCGATCCCGAGAGTTGTGAAGCCGACCGCCAGCTGGAGGTCGGCCGCGCAGAGGGCTTGACTGCTGTTTGCGCAGATCTCATCGAGCGGTCGGTAGCGTAAGAGGCATGGCAGTGGTAACCGAGATGATCCAGGTAAGCGGCGTCCGTTGCGAGCGCTGCGTCATGCGGCTCGCGAAAGTGCTCGAAGGGCATGAAGGCCTCGAGGAGGCCAACGCCAACCTGATGGGGCAGGTCACGCTCTCCTGGGATGACGAGCGCACGAAACGCGACGAGCTGCTCACCGCAATGGCTCGTGGTGGCTTCCGCGAAGTGGCCTAGCCTCGTCTCGCGGAATGTCTGTGGATAACCGTGCGTTTACGCCAAGAACCCCTTGGTAGGGTGGCCCGGATGAGCGAGACCACACGGGAGCCCGACGCAAGGCAACTTGCGACTGAAGCGCGCAACCGGGTGCGCTTCGAGGAGGACGCGCTTGCACTATCGGATCAGGTCTATCGGGTGGCCCGCCACCTCGTGGGCTCCCGCGAGGAGGCCGAGGATCTGATGCAGGAGACCTACGCCCGCGCGTTTCGCAGCTGGCGATCGTTCACGCCCGGTACGAACCTGCGCGCCTGGCTGCTGCGGATTCTGACGAACCTCAACATCGACCGCGGGCGCAAGCAGCAACGCACGCCCGACACGCAGCCGCTCGAGGAAGGCGACTACTTCCTCTACAACAAGCTCGAGGCATCGGGTGACGGGGCAACGGACGAGGAGCGCGTCGTCGAGCGGCTGTCCCAGAACGACGTCGTGGGTGCACTCTCGGAGGTGCCGCATGATTTCCGCGACGTCGTCGTTCTCGTGGACATCGGCGACTTCACCTACGCGGACGCAGCGCAGATCCTCGGCATCCCGATCGGCACCGTGATGTCGCGCCTGCACCGCGGTCGGCGTATCCTGAAGCAGGCGATGGCCGAGTCTGCGGTGGGAGGCAAGGAGTCATGACGGCATACGATCCCTGCTCGCACTGCGAGGAGATGATGCAGCCGTACATGGACCGCGTGATCACAGATCTGGAACGCGCGGAGGCAGAGACGCATCTAGACGAGTGCACGTACTGCCGCAAGCGGTACAAGTTCGAGGAGAAGCTGCGTCAGTTCGTGCGGCAGGCCGTGCAACAGGAACCGATGCCCGCCGAGCTCAAGACGAAGCTCGCCGGTCTACGTACACCTTTGCAATAGCGCCGTAAGGGTCGGCTCGCGCCGTTTTATTCGCCTGGTCCCCGCGCGGGGCCCACGATCACGAACAGCTGGCACGATGCGGCTCCGCCCGGGAGCGGCTTCGTCGGAACGCCGAGTTGCTTCGCGAGCCGGACGGCGACGCCCTGGCACGTCGGCGGGAAGAACACCGCCGTCTGCGGATAGGTGAAGTTGTCTGCACGGCCGACCTTCTTGATGCTGTAGCCGAATGCGCCGATGCGGCTCGCCACCTGTCGCGTGTAGTTGATATCGCCGCTGCCGTTCAGGACGCTGACGGGGATGCGCCATGGCGGCGGAAGAATCGCGCTCGGGCCATCCTGCGTCTCTTTGCCGCCGAACCGTGGGATCAGGAGCAGCGTCGCGAAAACCGCCAGAGCGATCACGACTCCCCCTACGACGAGCAGCCGGGGCAACGGGCTCCGCTCGATCGGCTGCGGCGGAACGGGCAGGCCGGCGAGCTCGCGCGCCTCGCGGTTGTCCAGCCCGAGCGCCGTGGCGTAGAGGGCGGTTGCGATCAGTGCATCGTCCGGCTTCGGGAAGCGATACACACGGCCCTCCTCGAGCCAGCGCACCTCTTCGGCGGTTATGCCGGCGCGCCGGGCCGTCTCGTCGACGGTCAGCTGCCGGTGCAGGCGCGCGCGGGCAAGCGGCGATTCCTCGCCGGTCGGCTCGAGGGGGTGGACGAGCTCCATGCTCGACCTCATTCTGGTTTCCGGGGCGGCCATCCTTCCTTCAGTGACTCAGATCATCGGCAAAATCGACGTCTCCTGGAGGGTCGAGGTCGTCGCAGGGCACGAGGTGGGCAGGCAGGGCTCGCAGGCCCACGTCGGGCACCGCGTCCCAGGCGGCGCGCGCCAGCAGAAGCGGGTGAAGGCGGACGCCGCCGTAGGTGGCCGCTACGCGCTCGGCTCCTTCCTTGCGCCAGGCAGCCACAACGCGATCGATTGCGCGCGAGTCGAGTTTGGGCCCGTCGCCGAGGACGACGACCGCGGCCTCGACCTCGTCGGCGAGTGCCGCGAGACCGCAACGAAGGGAAGCACCGGGTCCGCGCTCCCACTCCGAGCAGAGGACGGCACGCTCACGCGTCTCGACGTGGTGGGCGCCGAGCACAACTAGGACATCGTCGATCGCGGCGCTGCCGTGCACCCGTTCCAGGACAGGCTCGAGCAGAACCGCTTGCTTCGGCGAGCCGAAGCGCGTCGATGCTCCTGCTGCGAGCACGACTGCGGAAATCATGACCCCCAGGCTACGGCGTGACGACCATGCGCAGGACGATGACCCGGCGCGTCGGCTTCTCGTTCACCGGATTGCCCAGCCGGCCGATTTTCCGGACTACGCGCAACCCTTTGGTGACGACGCCGAGGATTGCGTACTCGGGCGGCAGGCCCGCATTCACCCCTGTGACCACGAAGAACTGGCTCCCGGCTGTTCCGGGTGGCTCCGCGGCGCTCTTCGCCATTGCGACAACCGCCTCCGTGTAAAGCGAATTGCGCGGCGGAATGTCGCGGACGCTGTAACCGGGGCCGCCCGCACCCGTTGCGGTCGGATCTCCGCCCTGGATGACGAAACCGGGCACGATCCGGTGGAAGCGCGTACCGTCGAAGAACCGCTTCCGCACCAGCGCGGCAAACGACGAGGTCGTGCACGGCGAGTCTCCGACGTCGAGACGAATGTCAAAGCGGCCGAAGTTCGTCAGGACGTCGACCGTGTAGGCCTTCGACTTGTCAAGCAACGGGAATGTCACTTGCTTGCCGCTCGTGGGGCAAGGAGTTGCAGCCTTCTGCGTATGCGTCGTGCCTCTCCCGCCACAGGCTGCGAGCGTGCAGACCGCGAGGCCCACTGCCGCCGCCACGGCGGGCTTTGCCCGTAGTGGCCTCCGTCCGCCCACCCGCCGGGAAGTCATCATGGCTCGCGCGTAAGCGCGAGCCGGACTTTCCGGCGTTCTAGCGGCAGCCGCGGAGCGCGCGCCACAGGGCGGTGACGTTTGCGACGTATTCAACTGTCTCCTCGGTGGGCGCGCCGCCGGCCTCGGCTACTGCCGTCGGGCCAGCGTTGTAAGCGGCAAGCGCGAGATCGGTGGAATGGAATTGCTTGAGCAGCTGCTGGAGGTAGCGCGCGCCGGCGAGCACGTTCGAGGCGGGCCGGTCGGCGTTCAGCTGGAGCTCTGCAGCCGTGGAAGGCAGAACCTGGAGGAGCCCGCGGGCATCGGCGCTCGAACGGGCGTCAGCTTTCAGGCTCGACTCGATTTGCCCGACCGCGACGAGCATCGCCAGCGGCAGGCTGGTGTCGTGGGCGGCCCGGGCGAACGCAGGCCGGTACTGCGAAGGCACTGGACAGGTGTTTTCGACCTCCTGCAGCTTGGGCAGCGCCGGGATGCGCGCGCCGCCGTCGAGCTTCCCCTTCGCGCTCGCGACCGTTCCTGCAACGGCGGCGGAGACCAGTGCAACCAGGAGCAGGGCAAGGAGGCGGCGCCGCATGCGAGGCCGCGATCCTATCGGGTCGGGGTGGCCACGTCTTCGAGCGCCCGGCGGACGAGAGCGCGCGCGATCTCGGCCTTGTAGGCCGTGCCGGGAAGAGGCGTGGCCTCCTCGAGCGCCGCGGTCGATTCGAGCGTCCAGGGAATCGGAGCTACCCCGGCAAGTGCGATCCGAACCTCGTCGCCGAAGCGCGCTGCGGCAACGCCGACGATCGGAAACGCCCACTTCCTCCGGTCCATCGCCTTGAGGTAGATGGAAGCGTCAGGCACCGGCACCTCGAGCTCCAGAATTAACTCGTCGGGCGCAAGCGTCGTGACGTTGCGGTTGTCGTCGGTCGGCAGCCGATAGAGCTCTGCGACGCCGAGTTCACGGCGCGTCGTGCGCAGAGTGGTGCCGAGCGCAAGCAACGCCGCGCCGATGTCCGACGGGTGAGCGGACGCGCACTGCTCGTTGCCGAAAATCGCGTGCTCACGGTGCGCACCGTCCCTCGCGAAGCACTTTTCGCCGCCGTGCAGCCAGCAGTCGAACCCCAGCCGCCAGTACCAGCAGCGTGTTGCCTGCAGGAGATTGCCGCCGATCGTCCCCATCGAGCGCAGCTGTGGCGAAGCCGCTTGCGTGCACGCTTCGCGCAGCGCCTGCGGGATCTGCGGGTCGACCTCGAGCTCGGCCAGTGTCGTACCGGCGCCGATGAGGGTGCCGTCGATCCCGCGCGGGATGACGTCGCTGATGTACACGAGCGTGTCGGCGCGCACGAGGCCGTCTCGGATGAGCGGGACGAGCTCCGTTCCGCCCGCGAGCGCGCGCGAGCCGTTGCCGAGCGCGCGGGTGGCTTCCTCGGGACTAGACGGCCGCAGGAGCTTCACTGCGCTCCTTGTCGCGTGCTTGCGCCTCGTGCAGCGCGCGCAACATCTCTTCGCGAGTGATCGGCAGCGAGCGAATCTCTGCTCCGGTCGCATCTCGAATGGCGTTCGCGATCGCGGCTGCAACCGGGATGATCGGCGGCTCGCCGAGGCCCTTCGAGCCGAGGTTCGTCAGGTGCGGATCCGGTACGTCGACGAGTTCCGTGACGATCTCCGGAACGTCTGCGATCGTAGGCATCCGGTAGGCGTCGAGCGTGCGTGTGAGGATCGATCCCGTCGACGGATCGACGATTCGTTCCTCCGAGAGCGTGTGCCCGATGCCCTGGATGATTCCGCCTTCGACCTGGCTTTCCGCGCCGAGCGCGTTGATCACGCGGCCGACGTCGTGGATCGCAACGATCTTGTCGACGCGCACCTCTCCGGTCTCGACGTCCACGGCGATCTCTGCGACCTGGACACCGAAGGTCAGGACCTGCATGCCGGCTGGATTCGGTCCGCGCGCTCCCTTGCCCAGGATCTGGCCGCTCTCGAGCAGACCTGTGACCTCGGTCAGCGGCCAGGAGCCTCCGTCCGCGGACACGATCTGGCCGTCGCGAAGATCGAGGACTCTCTCCTCGAGGTGGAACCGCTGCGCCGCGATCTCGATGATCTGACGCTTGGCGTCCCCAGCGGCCGAGCGCACCGCCGGCCCCATCGACGGCACGGTCGACGAGCCTGCGGAGATGGACGCAAAGGGTCCGCGCGCCGAGTCGCCGAGTGAGACCTGCACGTGCTCGAGGGGAATCCCGAGCTCCTCTGCCGCGATCTGGGCCATCGCGGTGCGCGTGCCGGTGCCGATGTCCTGCATCGCCGTGACGACCTGTGCGCGGCCGTCGGAGCCGACGCGAATCCATGCATACGAAGGTGGACCGCCTCCCCCGTACCAGATCTGCGACGCGAGACCGATGCCGTGCTTCCAGGGCCCCCGGCTGCGCGCGCGAACCTCGTCGCGCTTCGCCCAGTGTGGCTCCGCGCGGCGATAACACTCGGCGAGGTTCTTCGAGGAGAACGGACGGTCATCGGTGCGGTCGGAGTCGGCGTAGTTGCGACGCCGCAGCTCGAGTGGGTCGATGCCGAGCTTCAGTGCGAGCTCGTCGAGGAGGCATTCGAGCGCGAACGTGCCTTCGACGAAGCCGGGAGCTCGAAACGCTGCCATCGGCGGCAGGTTGAGCTTTGCCGGGTACTGCGTTGTGCGCACGTTGTCGCACGCGTACAGCATCTTCATCGGACCCTCGGTCGTGGCGGACCAGCCCGAAAAGCCGACAGCGTTGATGAAGTCGCCGCCGAGCGCGACGAGTGTCCCGTCCGATGTCGCACCGGCGGACAGCCGCTGGATCGTCGCGTTGCGGTTGCCTGAAGCAACGTTCTCTTCTCGCCGCGTCAGCGCGCACTTGACCGGCCGTGCCGTCCTCTTTGCGAGCTCGGCCGCGATCGGCGTGTAGTCGCCGGGACCGTTTTTGGCGCCGAAGCCGCCGCCCATGGCGTGGCAGATCACGCGCACCTTGTCGGGTGGGAGGCCGAGTGCTGCGGCCATCGAGGCGCGAATCCCCCAGATGTACTGGGTCGAGATGTAGATGGTGATTCCGTCGTCCTCCCAGTGACAGACGGCTTGATGCGTCTCCATCGAGTTGTGCAGCACGACCTGGGTTCGGTACTCGGCTTCGACGACCACGTCTGCCTCGGCGAGCCCGCGCTCGAAGTCCCCGCGCTCGTACTTCGCCACGTCCGAGACGAACGACTCCTGCCGCACCGCCTCGTCCGGGTCGAGCAGCGGCTCGAGCACGTCCCACTCGATTGAGATCCGCTCGAGAGCGGCCTGCGCCTGACCGACGGTGTCGGCGGCAACCGCGGCCACTGCGTGACCGACAAAGCCAGGCTCGTCGGTGAGCGCGTCGAGGTCGGCCGGTCCGATCACCGCGCGTACCCCGGGTGCGGTGCGCGCAGGCTCGAGGTCGATGAAGGTGACGCGCGCGCGCGCGTAGGGACTACGGAGTACCGCGGCGTGCAGCATCGCGGGCAGCTGCAGATCGGCCGTATACGGCGCCTCGCCGCGGACGCGCATCAAGCCGTCGACGCGGGGCACCTTCTGTCCCACGGTCGTGAGCGGTCCCGCGGGCCACTGGTCGAGCGCATCCTCGTCCACCACGATCCAGACTTCCTCGTAGCGTCCTTCGACTTCCTTCTCGGTGCGGATCAGTCTTGCCAAGTTCTGATGGCCTCCTCGATCTTCGGGTACGTACCGCAGCGGCAGATGTTTCCGGACATCGCGTGCCGGATCTCGTCGCGGGACGGGCTCGGGTTCGCCTCGACGAGAGCGGCGGCCGAAACGACCTGGCCGGGTGTGCAGAACCCGCACTGCACGGCGTCGGTGCGAACGAACGCATGGACGAGGGGATGGTCGCGCAGTCCTTCGATCGTCGTCACTTCACGAGTGCCGACCGTATGGACGAGCGTGATGCAGGAGAGCGTCGGCACGCCGTCGAGTTGCACGGTGCAGGCGCCGCAGTGACCTTCGCCGCACGCGATCTTCGTACCCGTAAAGCCGAGATCCTCGCGCAGCACCTGTGCGAGCGACCGGCCCACCGGCGCGTCGTAGGAATGCGTCTCGCCGTTGATGCGCAGCTCAGGCAGGCGTCGTCACCGCCACGATGTCTGCAAGGTGGATGAGCCGGAAGGTCGCGCGCGCGTGTGCCATGCGGTCGCTCTCGTCTCCATCTTCGGGCAGTGTCAACCACATGTCCTGTGCGACGGTCAGGAGCTCCCTGATCTGATCGAGCTCTTCGCGGTGCCCGTTCGCCCGGTCGTCGCAGGCGTTCAGCGCGAGTCCGAGCACGCCGATTCGATCCTGCTGTCTCGTCCAGAGCAGCGGGGTCGCCATCGAGAGGTACTGGTGGATCCGCGCGAGCGACATCGACTGCGAAAAAGTATCGATGCCCTTCGGCGCTGACGGCTCGGATGCCGGCTCGCCGTCGGCAATGCGATTGGCGTTGCCGGCGAGCACGCCGCGCACCTGTTCGTCGTTCAGCTGCGCGAGCCGCGCTGTGCGCAATGAAATCAGCAAGGACGCCGGCTGCTGCCCGTAGGGATAGTCCGACGCGTAGACGACTTGCTCCGGCCCGACGAGGCGATAAAGGCCGAGCAGGTCGAGCGGGCTCCAGACGGACGTGTCGAAGAACACGCCCGCCTTGCCGCCGAGCCGGTCGGCGAGTGCGGCGAGATCGGCGATTCCCGCGTGCGCGACGATCAGCTGTGCGTCCGGGTTGCGGTCGACGACGCGAGCCAGGTCGTCCGCGATCGGTGGCAGGCCGCGGCCGCCGTGGATCAGGATCGGGACCTTCCGGTCGGCTGCGACCTCGAAGATCGGGGAGAGGCGCTCGTCGTTCAGCAGGAACTTCTGTGCCCGCGGGTGGAGCTTGATTCCCTTGGCGCCGCGGTCCAGCATGCGCGTCGCTTCACCGATCGGATCCTCCGCGAGATCGAGCCGGACGAAGGGGATCATCCTCCCGTTCGAGCGCTCGCCGAACTCCAGCGTTCTTTCGTTGCCGGCCTGGAATCCGGGATGACGGTCGGGCTCGTCGAGGCAGAACATGAAGCAGCGCGTGATCCCGTACTTGTCCATTCCGGCCACGAGGTCGTCGTAGATCCCGACCATGCCGTCGATGTCCGTGCCGAGGTGCGTGTGGGCGTCAAAGATCTCGGCGCCTTCGGGCAGCTCCTTGCGCAGCTCGTCGTCCCATTGAGCCATCAGCCGTTGGGCACGCTGAAGCGCGTCGTCCACGCTTCGGAGTCTATGCAGCGGCGCGCTGTCTTCGTGGGCGGCGCGTAGCGCCTGTCCGCGAGGCGGACCAGGGAAGGGGCTCGGGGAAACCGGGAGGTTTCCCCGGTCTCAGGGAGACGCCTGGGATCTGGCCGTTAGGATCCGCCCGTGCCCGACGTGCTGATCTACGGCGACACGATTCGCTCGCCCGAGCTGCGCCATGAGGTGCCGGTGCCGATTCCCGATGCCTTCCTCTACGCGGAGAAGGGCGACCGGCGTATTGCGATCCTGCACTCACTGGAGATCCCGCGCGTGCGAGACGACGCGCCCGAACTGGAGATCGTCCCCCTCGAGGAACTCGGTTCCGACGAGCTCTTCACGCAAGGCCTGCAGGGCTGGGAGGTCATGCTCGAGCTCGCCCTACGAGCCTGCCGCCACCTCGAGATCGAGCGTGCCACCGTTCCCGAGAGCTTTCCGGTCGGGCATGCGGACCGCCTTCGTGCGAACGGGATCGAGCTCGTCGTCGACCGCGACCTCTTCGACAACCGCCGCCGCTCGAAGAACGAGACGGAACTGCGCGGGATTCGCAATGCACAGCGAGCATGCGAGGCGGCGCTCGATGCCTCGCGCGAGGTGCTGCGGCGGGCGCAGCCGAACGGCGCGGGTCTCGAAGTAGACGGCGAGCCGCTCACCTGCGAACGGCTGAAGCGCATCATCGAGGACGTTTTCGCCGACCACGAGGTCGAGGGCAGCGAGATGATCGTGTCGCACGGGCCGCAGACCGCCGTGGGCCACAACATGGGCTCTGGACAGATCGCCGCGAACGAGCCGATCGTTTTCGACCTTTTTCCAAAGGACAAGGCGACAGGCTGCTACGCGGATATGACGCGCACGTACGTCGTCGGTGAGCCTTCCGACGAGATGAAGGAGTGGCACCGGCTCGTGAAGGAGGCGCTCGATACGTCCACCGCCGGCGTCAAGCCGGGTGTAAACGGCCGCGAGCTCTACGAGGGGGTCTGCGAGATCTTCCACGGTGCGGGCTATAAGACGCAGCTCAACAAGGAGCCGGGCGAGGTGTTGGAGGACGGGTTCTTCCACGGGCTCGGCCACGGCGTCGGGCTCGAGGTGCACGAACTGCCCTCGATGGGGCGGATCGGGCACGACCTCGTTCCGGGCGACGTTGTCACGATCGAGCCCGGTCTCTACCGCTCTGGCTACGGCGGCCTCCGGCTCGAAGACCTCCTCCTTGTCACCGAGGACGGCTACGAGGTCCTCACGGACTACCCCTACGACCTTACCCCTTGAGCACGATCGAGACGATGCTCCTCGAGGAGCGTCGTTACGCACCCGACCCCGAGTTCGCGCGGCAGGCCAACGCCCAGCCCGAGATCTACGAGCGCGATTGGGAGGACTTCTGGGAGACCGAGGGCCGCGAGCGCGTCACCTGGTACGAGCCCTTCGCCAAGCTCTACGAATGGGAGCCGCCGTACGCGAAGTGGTACCTCGGCGGCAAGCTCAACGTGTGCTTCAACTGCGTCGACCGGCACGTGGAAGCGGGCAACGGTGACCGGGTCGCGTACTACTGGGAAGGCGAGCCGGCGGACGAGCGGCGCACGCTCACGTTTGCCGAACTCCAGCGCGAGGTCGTGCGCTTCGCGAACGCGCTGAAGGACCTCGGAGTGAAGAAGGGGACCCCCCTCGCGCTCTACATGGGCATGGTTCCCGAGTTGCCGATCGCCATGCTCGCGTGCGCTCGGCTCGGCGCGCCGCACACGGTGGTGTTCGGTGGGTTCTCCGCGGAGTCGCTGTCGGACCGCATGAACGACATGGAGTGCGAGGTTCTGATCACGCAGGACGAAGGGTGGCGCGCGGGCAAGAAGGTGCCGCTCAAGCGGAACGCCGATGAGGCGGTGGCGCAGGCTCCAACCGTGAAGAAGGTCGTCGTGCTGCAACGAACGGGCGACGACGTTCCGTTCGACGAGTCACGCGATGCCTGGTGGCACGAGCTCACGGAAGGACAGGACGACGATCCGGCCTCCGCGCCGCCCGAGCCGATGGATGCCGAGGACCTGCTCTATCTGCTCTACACGTCGGGGACGACCGCGAAGCCGAAGGGGATCGTGCACACGACCGCCGGCTACCTCGTCGGGGTCGCCGCCACACACCACTACATCTTCGACATCAAGCCGGACTCGGTCTACTGGTGCGCCGCCGACGTCGGCTGGGTGACCGGGCACAGCTACATCGTTTACGGGCCGCTCGCAAACGGGACGGCCGGCGTCATGTACGAAGGCGTGCCGAACTATCCGAACCCGGAACGCTGGTGGGAGATCATCGAGCGTTACAAGGTCGACATTCTCTACACCGCGCCGACGGCGATTCGGTCGCACATGAAGTGGGGGCCTGAGCACGCCGAGAAGCACGATCTCTCATCGTTGCGCCTGCTAGGCAGCGTCGGCGAGCCAATCAATCCGGAGGCGTGGATCTGGTACCGGGAGCACATCGGTGGCGACCGCACCCCGATCGTGGACACCTGGTGGCAGACGGAGACCGGCATGATCCTGATCACGCCGCTGCCGGGTGTGACGACGACCAAGCCCGGCTCGGCGACGAAGCCGTTTCCCGGGGTCGATGCCGGCGTGTACAGCGAGGGCGGCGAGGAAGTCGGGCCGGGCGGCGGCGGCTACCTCGTCCTGAAGCGCCCCTGGCCCGCGATGCTGCGCGGGATTTACAAGGACGACCAGCGCTTCCGAGACACCTACTGGTCGAAGTACGACGACGTGTACTTTGCCGGAGACGGCGCGCGGATCGACGAGGATGGAGACTTCTGGCTGCTCGGCCGTGTTGACGACGTCATGAACATCTCCGGCCACCGCATCTCGACGATCGAGGTCGAGAGCGCGCTCGTCGACCACAAGAAGGTGGCGGAGGCGGCGGTATGCGGCCGCAAGGACGAGCGGACCGGCCAGGCGATCGTCGCCTACGTGACACTCAAGGGCGGCGACGAAGGCAGCGTCGAGATGCTCGAGGAGTTGCGGAACCACGTCGCCAGGAAGATCGGTGCCATCGCCAAGCCGGCGAACATCGTGTTCACGCCCGAGCTTCCCAAGACGCGCAGCGGCAAGATCATGCGGCGCCTGCTCCGCGATGTGGCGGAGAACCGCGCCCTGGGCGATACGACGACGCTGTCCGACCCGGCGGTCGTCGAAGAGCTCAAGGAACGCGCGACGGCAGAATCCACAGACGACTAGCGCCTAGAGCTTGTCGGCGCAGGCGATCGTCGCCTGCTTGATCGCCCGGCGGACGCGCGGCGGCACCTTGCCGCCGGAGAGGCCGATCCGGGTGAAGTCCTGCGTCGAGACCGTGTTCGACAGCTCGTCGAGCGTGCAGGCGCAATACGCTTTCCTAGCCTGACCGCCACTGGTGCAGCTGCGCATGAAGTTGTCGATGAGCACCGACGGATAGCTGTAGCGCCCATGCGTCGTCACCGAAACGGTGCCAGTCGGATTCGTCGCCGTGGCGATTGTCGTCACCGTCGTCGTGACAGCCGACTTGCCACCACCACCGCAACCGGCCGCCGCCAGCGCAACAGCAGTCAGAAGTGCCGCCGCCAACACCCTCACGGCCACAGTCTTGCTCGCAAGCGGGCCGACCGAAACTACGACAGGAGCTTTTCGAAGCGCTCGGGATCGTCGAACGGACCGATTACGGCGAGGTTCAAGCCCTGGCGTGAGATCAGATCCTGGGCGACGCGGCTGACATCGTCCGCGGTCACCTTCCCGATCGCCTCGAGGATCTCTTCCGGATCCGGTGTCCTGCCCTCCAGCACTTCGCGGCGCAGCCCGAACATGATCAGGCCCTGTGAGGTCTCGAGCTGGAGGACGAACCGCCCCTTCGCGAAGCTCTTGGCCTTCTCGAGCTCGTCGACCGGCACCGCCTCGTCGGCGATCTTGCGCAGTTCGGCCGCAACGGTGCTGACGGCGTCGTCGATGCGATTGATGTCGACGCCCGCCTGCGCGTAGAGAGAGCCGGCGTCCGTGTAGCTGTGGTTGAGCCCGTAGACGTAGTAAGCAAGCCCGCGGCGCTCGCGCACCTCAGTGAAGAGGCGCGACGACATCCCGCCACCGAGAACCGTCGAGAGCACCTGCAGCACATAGCGATCCGGATGCTCGAGCGGATAGCTGTGCACGCCGATGCAGATGTGAGCCTGGTCGGAAGCCTTGGTGTGCACCTTTACGTGCGCGTGGTCGTGTGGCTCCACCTTGACAGGCGCGGGGCTTCCCGTCTCCGCCTCTCCCATGTCGCCGAGCAATTCCTGGACACGCTCGTGCAGGTTGTCGCCGATCTTCCCGCCGACCCCCACGACCATCCTCGAGGGCTTGTACCAGTGGTCGACGTAGCCGTTGAACGTCTCCCGCTTCGCGCTGCGAATGGTCTCCTTGCGGCCGATGATGTCCCACCCGAGCGGTTGGTCGTCGTAGAGCAGCTCCTCGTACACGCCCCCGATGAAGTCGCGCGGCGTGTCGTAGTACATGTTCATCTCCTCGATGATCACGCCCTTCTCGCGTTCGATCTCGTCCGGAGCGAACTTCGAGTGGCGGAGCATGTCCACAAGCACGTCGAGCGCGATGTCGCGTGACTCCGCCGCGCACTTGACGTAGTAACCGGTGTACTCCTTGCCGGTGAAGGCGTTGAACTCGCCGCCAATGCCGTCAATCTCCATCGAGATGTCGCGGGCGGTGGGCCTGCGCTCGGTGCCCTTGAAGAACATGTGCTCCGCGAAGTGCGCGATCCCGTTCGTCTCGGGGGTCTCGTAGCGCGACCCGGCGGCGAGCATGATCGCGCAGGTCACGGACTGGGCCGAGTCCATCGGCGCGGTCAGGATGCGCAGCCCGTT
>JALYST010000166.1 GCA_030854665.1 Actinomycetota bacterium | reverse complement strand
CTGGTTCGGCTTCCTCGCGGCCTACCAGGTGGCGCGGGGCGTGGCGGACCGCGATCCCACGCGAGCCTTCGCCAACGGGTGGCGCGTGATCGACGTCGAGCAGCGTCTCGCCGGCCTCGGCGAGCTGACGCTGCAGGGCTGGACACAGTCCTCACACGTGCTCGAGACGCTCGTCTCCTGGACGTACTGGAACTCCGAGTTCACCGTGGTCGGGCTCGCGCTGCTCTGGGTCTACTTTCGGCGCCACGAGGCGTTCACGCGCTTCCGCAACACGATCCTGCTCGCGAACGTGCTCGGCCTGCTTGGCTACGTCTTCCTGCCGACGGCGCCGCCACGCTTCTTCACGTCGATGGGCTTCACCGACACGTTGAGCCAGTTCGGCGGGCTGAATCACGGCAGCGGCCTCATCGAGTTCGCGTCGAACCCCTACGCGGCGATGCCGAGCCTCCATGCCGCCGACGCCCTGATCGCCGGAGTCATCCTTGCATCCGTCGTCCGGCGTCCGATCTGGAAAGCGGTGTGGGTGTTCTGGCCGATGTGGGTCTGGTTCGCTGTGATGGCGACCGGCAACCACTTCTGGCTCGACGTCGTCGCCGGCATCGTGCTCGCCGTGATCGCGCTCGCGATCGGCTACCGAGCGCGGTTCAAGAGCGTCATCGCAAGCCTGCTATAGTTTTGAACATAGCAGGAATGCGATGGGCGAGAACATGAGGGAAACCGCCGTGTTGCAACGCGTCAAGCAGGGCTACACGACCGGGGCACGCACGCTGGCGTCCCGTTCAATCGTCGGCCTCGCCCGTACGCGTGTCACTCCGAACGCGCTCACGACCGCCGGTGTCTCGCTCTGCCTCGCCGCCGCGGTGATCGTGTACTTCGAATACCACGAGAAGCTCCTCTTCTACTGGCTCGGCGCGCTCGTCTTCGTCGTTGGATCGATCCTCGACATCCTCGACGGCGCGCTCGCTCGGGCCGGAGGCAAGACCACGCCGTTCGGCTCCTTCCTCGATTCGACGACCGATCGTGTCGGCGAAGGCGCGATGCTCGGTGCCATCGCGCTGATCTTCGCGCGCCACGGCAACGAGGTGGCCCTCGGCGCCGCGATCGCCGCGATTGCCGGCTCGTTCCTCGTCAGTTACACGCGCGCGAAGGCGGAGGCACTCGGTCTGCGCGGCGACGTCGGCTTCGGCTCGCGAGCCGAACGCGTCGTGGCGATCACGGCGGGACTCGTGCTCGCACCGTGGGGCCTTCTTCCGTGGGCGATCTACCTGCTGACGATCACCGCCTGGTTGACGGTTCTCCAGCGGATCCTGCACGTCCGCACGCAACTGCGCAGGCGCGGCTAGCGCCTCATACTGGGCCCGTGGTGTTCTTCATCATCGGCCTGGTCGTGTGGGGCTTCATCGTCGGCGCTCTCGCGCGACTCGCCCTCCCCGGCCCGGACCCCATGCCCTGGTACGCGACCATCGGCCTCGGCCTCGGCGGTTCACTGTTCGGAGGGATCATTGCGAGAGTCCTCCTCGGGACGGCGGGCGGCCTCATCTTCGCCTTCCTCGGCGCGGTGCTCTTGCTCTACCTCTACCGCCGGTTCGTCCAGGGCCGTGGCATGACGGGCCCCGCGGGCCGTCGGCTTCCTTAGTCGGCTCCGTACCGGAGCCTCATCGCAAATCTGCTATCTTCCTCCCATAGCAAGTGTGCGATACCGAGGAGGATCCAGTGGCCCAGCAGAATGGTAAGCAGAACGGAAAGGCGCGCCTGGATGATCGCGTCCGCGTCGCGCTAGTCGGCGTCGGCAACTGCGCCAACTCCCTCCTGCAGGGAGTGGAGTACTACAAGGACTCGCCGGACGACCAGTTCGTCCCCGGCCTCATGCACGTGAACCTCGGCGGGTACCACATCCGTGACATCGAGTTCACAGCTGCGTTCGACGTCACGACGGACAAGGTCGGCAAGGATCTGTCCGAGGCGATCTGGGCACATCCGAACGACACGATCAAATTTGCAGAGGTACCGAAGACCGGGATCGAGGTCCAACGCGGCATGACGCATGACGGGTTAGGCAAGTACATCTCCGAGGTCGTCACCAAAGCTCCCGGGGAGACCGCCGACGTGGTCGGGATCCTGCGCGACACGCACACCGACGTCGTCGTCAACTACCTGCCGGTCGGCTCCGACGCCGCCACCAAGTGGTACGCGGAGCAGGTGCTGGAGGCGGGTTGCGCGATGGTGAACTGCATGCCGGTCTTCATCGCACGCGAGGCCTACTGGCAGCGCCGCTTTGAGGAGAAGGGCTTGCCGATCATCGGCGACGACATCAAGTCGCAGGTTGGCGCGACGATCACTCATCGCGTGCTCACGTCGCTCTTCCGCGAGCGAGGCGTCCGGCTCGACAAGACGATGCAGTTGAACGTCGGCGGCAACTCCGACTTCCTCAACATGCTGGAGCGCGAGCGGCTCGAGTCGAAGAAGATCTCGAAGACGAACGCCGTCACCTCGATGCTCGACTACGACCTCGGCGCGAAGAACGTACACGTCGGCCCGTCCGACTACGTGCCGTGGCTCACCGACCGCAAGTGGGCGTACATCCGCATGGAGGGCTCGTCCTTCGGCGACGTGCCGCTGAACCTCGAGCTCAAGCTCGAGGTCTGGGACTCGCCGAACTCGGCCGGCATCGTCATCGACGCGGTCCGGCTCGCGAAGCTGGCGCTGAACAACGGCGTCGCCGGCGCGCTCGAAGGCCCGAGCTCCTACCTGATGAAGTCGCCGCCGAAGCAGGTGCCCGACGACGAGGCCTACGACGCGGCGGAGAAGTTCATCCGGGATAACGCGCGCAAGCAGCCGGCGCACGAGCCCGCGCCGGCCCAGGCCTAGCGGCTCCCGTTGCAGCGAGTGGTGCCGGGCGACCTACTCGTCCCGTTCACCATTCCGTCACAAAAGGGGAGAGTGATGAGGAGAACAGTTCTTGCGGTCGTTTTCGGCCTGCTCGTGATCGGGCTCGGCGCCCTAGGCGCGCCGGCCGCGAGCGATCCAGGCTTCAAGACGGCCAAACGGCCGTATCTCGTACCGATCGATCCGGCTTCGGGAGTTTTGACCGATCCGATCCTTTCCACCGGCGACGTCGTCGGTGGCTACCAGATGTCCGGCATCCCGGACGGGCTAGGGGCATACAAGGACAGCGGCACGCTGCAGGTGCTGATGAACCACGAGCTCGGCGCCACGTTCCCGGGCACTCCACCGCTCATCGACACGCGCATCTCGAAGGTCAGGATCGACGACAAGACCCATAGCGTCCTGGGTGCGACGTATTTATTCAACGGCAACCTCGTGACCGAGGGCTTCGAGCGTTTCTGCTCTGCAACGCTCGAGGTGATCAACGGCACTCCGTACTACTTCACCGGCGAAGAGTCGATCGCGCCCACTACTCCACCCAGCGGTCGCGACGGCAGCTCGATCGTCATGAACGCCGAGACCGGGTCCTGGACGGCGACGCCTCACTTTGGCCACATCCAGCACGAAAACATCGTGCCGGTCGAGCGGATCAAGAAGTTCATGGTCGTGACGACCGACGACGACTTCCGTACCGGCCAGCCTGCGCTCCTGCTCGCCTACATCGCGGATTCGTTCGACGATGCGGTGGCTGGGAACGGGCAGCTCTACGTCTGGAGGGCATTGAATCCCACGGACACGCCGTTCACGATCCACGAGGGCGACACGATTCCAGGCAAGTTCGAAGAGCTGAGCCAGGCGGAGAACGCCAACTCGGTGTCGATCAAGCTTGCCGCCAATGCGAAGGGTGCGTTCCGTTTCTCGCGCCTCGAGGACGCCGCCACCGCGCAGCAGACCCCGGGTCGTCTCTACTTCGCCGACACGGGCAAGGTCAACGCTCCCGGGGCGACGACGGACCCGACTGCCACCGGTCGGATCTATCAACTCGACATCGATCCCTCGGATCCTACGAAGGCGTCGTTGACGTTCCTGCTCGACAGCCTGGGCGGGACGCGATTCGCAAATCCCGACAACCTGGATACCTCCGCACACTCGCTGGTGTTCCAGGAGGACCGCGAATCGCCTTTCCGAGACAGCTACAACCGCGTACTCGTCTACAACTTCCGGGACAAGAGCTTGCGTGCGGTCGCCCGTGTCGACCCGTATCCGGGACAGCGCAAAGGCCAGTGGGAATCGTCTGGCGTGATCAATGCGCAGACGTTGCTCGGCAACGACTGGTGGCTGGTCGACGTCCAGGCGCACCCGACCGGACTGATCTCGACCGAGCGACAGCCTGGTCCGATTGCCCCGGGCGTGCAACCGGCTCCCTGGCTTTTTCCGCTCCCGCCGAACGGCGAGGACGGCCAACTGCTCGCCCTCTACATACCGAATAGCTAGCTGCCACTTCTCGAGGAGGGCTCGGCCTCGTGCCGGGCCCTCCTGCGGGTCAAGGCGTTGCTACGGTGAAAGCCGTGCTAGGCGGAGGAATCGGGGTGCAGGAAATTCTTCTACTCCTCCTGCTCGCAGCTGTCCTCTTCGGAGTGAAGAAGCTCCCCTCGATCGGGCGCTCGGCCGGCAAGGGGTTGCGTGAGTTCAAGGAATCGGCGACGTCCTTCAAAGAGCCGTTCGACGGGGTGAAGGAGGCCGTCTCGCTCGAAGATGTCAAGCAGATTCGGAAGGTCGCCGTGGTGGCGACGAACCCGAAGAAGGCGTTGGCCAGAGCGATTTTCGACAAACCCGACGCAACTCCGAAGCCCGCGCCCAGCGAAGCACCGACCGAGCCCTAACCCCGATCTACACTCGGACGAGGATGGCACTGCGAATCTGCCTCGTCACGCCCTTCGCCTGGTCGCAGCCACACGACGTCAACGAGCACGTGGCGGGCGTCGCCAAGGAGCTGCGCGAGCTCGGTCACTCGGTCACCGTGCTCGCATCCTCGAACCGCGCTCGCGACCTGGCCGCGGGACGGCGAGCGCTGCTCGACGGCCTCGACGCGGAAGTAGTGGCCCTCGGACCGGCCGTTCCGATTTCTCGCCGCAGCCGGATCGGCGTGCCGGTCGGCGCCCGCGCGAACCTGTCGCTCGCGCTGGCACTCGGACGATTCGACATCGTCCACGGCTTCGAGCCCGGCCTCCCTTCACTCTCGTACCTGGCCTTGCGTGACGCGCAGGCCATGACCGTTGCGACCTTCCTGAATGCCGAACGCCTCGGCTATCCGCCCGGACGCGCGCAGCGCGACCGCTTGCTGGGGCGCATCGATGCGCTCGTTGTGACGAACGAGGAAACGGCCGAGGCAGCCGCGATTCGCTTCCCCGGCGAGTATCGGGTCGTCAGCGAGGGAATCGACCCGGCTCTCTTCCAGCCCGGGGCCAAGCGCAACCTGATCGTGCTCGAGTGGCGGCCGAACGAGCGCGCTCTGTTACGCGGCGTCTTCCGAGCGCTGGAGGAACTGCCGGACTGGGAGCTCATCCTCCTGCGCACGAAGCCTCTCGCAGGGCGCCCGACGATCCCACGCTTAATGCGCGACCGCGTGCACGTGCGAACCGCGCGCGACGGCGCTGCGCGAGCACCGCTGCTCGCGGAGGCGAGCATCTTCGTGCCGGCACTCGCGGGGCTCGAGCGCGTGCGACTCGAGGCATCGGCGTCGGGCTGCGCGATCGGCTCCCCTCAGGGCACCCGCGAGCAGCCCGAGCTCGCCGGCGCGGAAGCTGCGCGGCTCGCCGAGGACCCGGGGTTCCGCGACCGCAAGGTGGAACGTGCACGTGCCGATGCGGAGGGCCAGGGCTTCGCGGATGTCGCGCACGAGCTTGACGAGCTCTACCGCTCGCTCACGGAGCGCCGACATGCGCCCCACCGGTCAGACGACCCGCTTGCGGATCGACCGTGGGTGCTCTGCGACCTGCACATGCACACGAGCTGGTCACACGACTGCGCCGTCGAGCCGGCCGACCTGATCATGCACGCTGAAGCGATCGGGCTCGGTGCGATCGCCGTCACGGATCACAACGTGTTCGGCGGCGCGCTCGAGACCAGCGAGCTCGCCTGCGACCATGACCTCGTCATCATCCCCGGCGAGGAGGTGAAGACAGACGGCCAGGGCGAGGTGATCGGCCTGTTCCTGCGCGAAGAGATCCCGCGCGGCAGGTCGTTCGCCGACACGGTGGCGGCCATCAAGCAGCAGGGCGGCCTCGTCTATCTCCCGCATCCCTTCGACCGCATGCACTCGATCGCCGATCCGGCGACGCTCCAGCGTCACCTCGCGGACATCGACATCTTCGAGGTCTACAACGCACGTCTCCTCTTCGAGGCCTACAACGACGAGGCGCTGCGCTTCGCGCGCAAGTACAACCTGACCATGGGGGCGGGCTCGGACGCCCACGTGCTCCAGGGAGTAGGCACCGGCGGGGTCCGGATGCGGGCATTCGAGGGCCCGGAGGAGTTTTTGCTCAGCCTCCGCTCCGCCCAGATCCTGCGCCGTCCAAGGTCGCTCGTGTACCTCCAATCCCTCAAGTGGATGGCCCAGGCCAAGGAACGGGTTCGCTAGTCCCGAACCTGGTCTGAGTAGTGCCACGCTACGCGTCCGATGTACAGCCGGAGACACAACACGCCGGCGCCACGCCTACCCCGCGGGCAGCCACAAGGGATCCCTGAAGTGACTTCGACCGATGAGATCTACGAGAAGTACCTCCAGAAGGCGATCGTCGAGATCAACGACCTGGCCCACGAGGTGGCCCAGGTCGGCGGCGGCACGCGCGTGCCCGTCGTGGGATCCGGCCATCCGCTCGCAGACGTGATGCTGCTCAAACTCAAGCCGCAGCCGGCCGAGGTGCAGGAAGGCGTCGCTTTTTACGGCCGCGCCGGCCAGGCGGTCCTGAAGTCGCTCCAGCGGCTCCACGTCGATCCGATGTCCGTTTACGGGACGAACTGCCTCAAGTTCACGGACGGCGACGAGGGCGAGTCGCGGCCGTTCCTCACACGCGAGCTGCACATCGTCCAGCCAAAGCTCATCGTGGCAATGGGAGAGGACGTCGTCGAGTTCCTCAACGCGATC
>JALYST010000140.1 GCA_030854665.1 Actinomycetota bacterium | reverse complement strand
CCCGAAGAGCGCCGGCGCCGCCGGCGCTCTTCGCGTTACTGGAGCCTTACGCGCCGGCGGACGGTACCGGCACGTTGATGGCGGGCTTCGATCCCGATCTCCGTCCCGGCAGGCGCTTCGACAACCCATTCGAGCTTCGTCAGGTCCCCCGTCGACTCGTCGTTCGCCCACCAGGTGGTCGAGCGCTTGTCTGCCCGGCCCTTGAGCTGGCCCGCCTCGGTCTTCTTCTCGCCGCCGACGAGCCGGGCGCCTTCCGGCAGCTCGAGCTCGACCTCGAGCTCGCGAACGGCCTTCCGCTCCAGTGCTTTCTCGGTCACGTTCGTCGACAGCCAGCCGGAGTTCTGCAACACGAGGCGGATGTGAAACGAGCTCTCCCCCAGCTTCTCGACGTCGAGCGACCGCGCTTCGAGCAGCGGTGAGACGAGGAGATGGAAGAGCGCCCATTCCGAATGCGGCGCGACCTCGTCCTCCAGCCGGTCGAAAGGAACGTTGAACCAGTAGTTGATGATGTCCCAGCCGCCCAGCTCGACCTTTCCGAGCTCGGGATGGTCGAACTCGTACCAGTCGACGTACGCGGCCGGGTAGTTCTTCTTCGCCCACTCGATCAGCTTGAGGTCGTCCTCGACCGGGTGCTCTCTGATCCAGTCGGTGAAGTGGTAGTCGGACACCCCGGCCTGGCGCTGAGGGCTCCAGAACTCGGTTGTCCACGAGAAGACGCCCAGATGGTCGTACATCCAGTCGTGAGCGCCTCCCTTGATCGTCTGCTTCGGGTCGTACTTGAAGTCGTGGAAGACCGACACGGCGGGATAGCCGGTCAATTCCGTGCCGCGCGCGCCGATCAGCTTGTAAGCGCGCAGGTCCGGTGTCGGAAAGTCGTCGTCGGTGCGGCCCGCGTACGGGCGCAGGTGGACGCCGCTGAACGTGTGGTACGCGATGTGCCCGGTGATGTTAGGGCGCTCGGTGACCGCCTGCACCATGGCGCGCACTTCCGGCTCGGAGGTCGGGTATGAACCCGCGCCACGCTGCTCGTGCTCGGGCACCCACTCCGCCGGGAAGTTGCGGTTCAGATCGAGCCCTTCGAGCGGAGGCGGGACCTTGATCGTGACGCCGTCGTAGTTCTCGATCCGCCCTTCCGCCAACAAGCGGTAGAACGGCCCGTCGTCCGGCGAATCGACGGGCTCTCGACGGACGAGCAGCTTGCGCTCTTGGGGATGGGGGCGCCAGGCGCCGTTCGGGTCCTCGATGCGCATATAGAGCACACGCCCGTCACCATCGATGTCCTCATCTCGCAGCCCGTCTTCATGGTCTTCCCGCGGGTACGGCCGGACGCTCGAACGGATGAAGCGCCGCTCCTCGAGCCCGCGCTCGGCGCCGTCGGGATTCAGCCGCGGAATGACATAGAAGACACGAGTGTCGAGTGCACGCGTGACGAGGTCATCCTTGCCGTGTCCAATCAGCAGGCGATGGATGAGATGGAGCGCGGCCGTGCAGCCGGTCCACTCCATCGAGTGGATGTTGGCCTCGATCAGGAACCCCGGCTTGTCCAGGTGCTCGCCCGTCTCGGTGTTGGTCACCGTGACAAGCCAGATGTCACGTTCCTCATATGACTTGCCGATGGACTCGAGCGCGCAGAGTTTCGGGGCTTCCTCCGACCACGTGCGGAGCGTGTCGGTCAGCTCCTCGTATGCGTAGAAATGGTCGTACGCGACGGAGCGCACGTTTTACTGAGTCAGCTCGGCGACGAGCGGAGCCGTGTCGTAAGGATCGAAACCGAGCCGCGTCGCGATCTCTTCGCTGGAAGGCCTCGTCCCCTCGGCGAAGAGGTCGCGCAGGAGCTCTCCCGTCTTTGCGCTTCGCCACCAGTCCTCGCCGATATCCTCGAAGAGGTAGGCGCGCAACTGTGCATGGCGGATCCAGGCGCGCAGGTAGTCCGCCGAATAGAAGCCGGGATCCATGTCCGCGAGGTGACCATCGCTGGGATAGCGGATGCCTGTCGCCGCGGTCAGGCGCTCAGAGTAGTCGTCGCTCGTCAGTGCGGCCTGGTCGAAGTTCGACCAGAAGTCGAGCTCGAACTGAAGCTTCGCGGTGTAGCGCCGAAAGAGGAGCGCCTCGAGGAAGACCGTCGCCTCGGCGTTCGTGCTCGCCTCCTCGTCCGACAGACCGAAATGCTCTGCGTGCCATGCCGGCTCGCGGGTGATCGCTTCGCAGATGTACGAGTAGATCTCGGTCAGTGCATGATCGCGAGAAAGTCTGCGGAAGGTGTAGGGCAGATTCGGGTCGACGCCCGCGTAATGGAGGGCGTGCCCGGCCTCGTGCATGAAGGCCTGATAGTCGTGCAGCCCGCCTTGCGCACGAGTGATGAGATGGACGACTCGCGGCGGGTCGGACGCGATCACACAGGCGCGAGGAGACTTCTGAGGTCTGTCATCGAGGTCGAGGCGGATGTTTCGGTCCGCAGCGAGGTCGAAGCCGAGCGCCGACAGCGTCGCCAGGCAGACATCGGTTGCGCGCTCCTTCGTATACGTGGAGTCGAGCGGCGAAAGCCGCCGGACGTAACCCATCTGCGCGGACGACGGTTGCTCCTCACGGCTCGGGCCGAGCAGCCGCTCGAACCAGCGCTCGCGCATCGTGATGAAGCTCCCCTCGATCTCGTCACTAGCAGCAGCGAGCACGGATTCGAGCTCCCGCAACGAGATCTGCTTTTCGTCCTCGTTCCGCGCCACCGCGTCGGGCTCTTCCGTGAGGTCCGCCTCGAGCTCCTCGTAGGCGCGCAGCAAGTCGAGCCGCTGCTCGTTGAAGTCGGCTGACCTTCGCCGGTAGAGCTCTCCGAGCTCGTCGCGCTCCGCGTAGTCGGAGATGATCGCGAGCTTGGCCAGTGCCGAGCGAAGCGGAAGCTCATCCCCCTTGAAGTTGAGACGCGCGGCAAGAATGTCGTTTTCGAGCTCGTCATCCCTCTCCGCGAACTCTGCGGCGAGAAGCCCGCTCTCACACGTCTTGCGCAGCCGGTAGAGCCATTCGCGCTGGTCTTCCTCGGCGCGCGCCTCCTCGTCCCGGAGCGCCCGCAACTGGTCGCGGCTGAAGAGGTCGGCGTAGCGCGCGACGATCGCCGCCTGTTCCGACACTTCTTTCTCGCCGACGCGGACGGCTCGCCCCTCCTCCGACCGCTCGTAGAGATACCGCTGGAGTTGTTCCTCGAATTCCGCGGGACTGCGCACCGCAGTGGTCGACATAGCGAAGACTCTATCCGGCCTCGCGGCCGCTCCGCGGCACGAGCTTGCCGAGAGTGCCGGTCAGCTCCTCGAGCGTGAAAGGTTTCGAAATCACAGCATCGGCGTCGGCGCCTTCGAGGCCCGGCGAACCAACGGAGCCGGTGAGAAGGACGACGGGAAGCCCGGGCCGGCTGTCGCGGATCTCTGCGATGAAGTCGAGCCCGCTTTCGACGCCGACGTGCACATCGAGCAGGACGACGTCGACCGCGGCCCCCGCGAGCGTCTTCCGGGCCTGCTCGATCGCCTCTGCCTCGAGCACGGCCCAGCCGTCGAGTTCCAGGTTCACGCGACAGATGAAACGGATGGCTGCGTCGTCGTCGACGACGAGCACGGTGTGGCTGGGCGAGTCCACCGCGGCCCGGAGTGTACGCGTAACCCGATCTGGGCTAACCCCGTTTAGTATTTGAAAATGAGAAATAGATCCGATCAGCACGAGGGCGAATTCGAGCGCGAGATCGACCGCGTCGCGCGTCGTGTTCCGCTGCCTTCACCCCACTTCAGGCGCCACTCGTGGCTCGCATTTCAACGCGCCCTGGACCCTTTTGCCCCGCCTAGGCCGCTGCGCGGCCGGCGGCAGCACTGAGACGCCGAAGCGTCTCATCCTTACCCAGTAACTCGAGGCTCTCGAACAGGCCCGGCGAGACCTTTGAGCCGGTGGCCGCAATACGGATGGGCTCGAACGCCTTGCGCGGCGAGAGCTCGAGCCGCTCCGCGAGACCGCGCAGCGCGGTCTCGATCTGCGGTGCCGCAAAGGGTTCGACGCGCTCGAGCTCGTCATGCGCCGCGGTGACGACTGGTGCGCCGCCGGTCGGCAACGGGACCGATCGGGGATCGATCTCGCGGAAGAGGAAACCTGCGAAGTCAGGAAATTGCCCGAAGCGCTCGATCTTCTCCTGCACGATCGGCGCAGCACGGCGTATGAGCGTCTCGTCCCAGTTATAACCCCGGTCGCGAAGGAACTTCACCAGCTCGTCCGCGTACTCGTCCAACGAGAGCGCGCGAAGGTACATCCCGTTCAGCCAGTCGAGCTTCTCGTAGTCGAATGTCGCAGGGCTTGGAACGACGCGGTCGAGGCTGAAGCGCTCGATCAGCTCGTCAGACGACATGATGGTGGTCTTGTCGTCGTAGCTCCAGCCGAGGAGCGCGAGGAAGTTCATCAACGCGGGCGCGTAGTAGCCCGCATGTCGGAACTCGTCGACCGTCACGGAACCATGACGCTTGGACAGGCTCTTGCCGTCCGCGCCGAGGACGTGCGACACATGTGCATAGACGGGCGGCTCGGCTCCGACAGCACGGATGATGTTGATCTGCTTCGGCGTGTTCGAAATGTGGTCCTCGCCCCGGATCACGTGCGTGATGCCGTCCCACACATCCTCCAGCGGCGATGCGAAGTTGTAGGTCGGCCGTCCGTCCGAACGAACGAGCACGACGTCCTCGAGCTTCTCGTTCGGGAACTCGACGCGGCCGCGCACTGCATCGTCCCAGGCCGTGACACCCTCGTCGGGCATGCGGAAGCGAATCGCCCCCTCATCTTCGTAGGCCTTGCCCTCCGCCACCAGACCGCGCGCGATCTCTGCGCAGTCCTGCAACCGGTCGAGCTGGAACGTGACCTCCCCGTCCCAGTCGAGCCCGAGCCAACGGAGCGAATCCTGGATCTGCTGTGTCGCCTCCTCGACCTCGCGGTTCGTATCGGTGTTCTCGATCCGGAGCCGAAACTCTCCACCCTTGTTCCGCGCGAAGAGCCAGTTGAAGAGAGCGGTGCGAACGTTTCCGATGTGCAGGAAGCCGGTCGGGCTCGGAGCCATGCGGACGCGAACGGACACACCGTTAGGTTACTGGCGTGCTGTTCGGGGCCCACTGTTCGGGGGGAGTGAGGAAGGCGCTCGACAACGGAGCCGCGATGGGCGCCGAGGCCGTGCAGCTCTTCGTCCAGAGCCCGCGCACCTGGCGGTTCCCCGAGCATGACCCCGCCGATCTCGAGGCGTTCAGGTCGAAGCACGACGAGGCAGGCATCCCCGTCCTCGTTCATGCCCTCTACCTCGTCAACCTCGCCGCCCCGGACGAGGCCATCTATTCAAAGAGCGTCGACACGATGCGCGCGACGGTCGACACGGCCTGCGCGATCGGGGCCGACGCGGTCGTCTTCCACCTTGGATCTCATCTTGGCGCCGGCTTCGAGACGGGACTCGAGCGAGTGGTACCGGCGGTGGAGCAGGTGCTGGACCGTTGCAACGAGCGAACGTGGCTGCTGATCGAGAATTCCGCCGGAGCCGGTGGGACGATCGGCCGCTCGATCGATGAGCTCGCTGCGATCGTCGACGCACTCGGACGCCACGAGCGCCTCGGCGTCTGTCTCGACTCGTGCCATCTCTTCGTCTCGGGCGTCGACGTCACCGATGCGTCAACGTGGAATGCGTTGCTCGAGGATTTCGACGTACGCGTCGGCCTCGATCGATTGCGCGCACTGCACGCGAACGATGCGAAAGCGCCGCTCGGATCGAATCGCGACCGCCACGACAACATCGGCGACGGCCTGATCGGCGAAGGGCTCGGCGTCTTCCTCGCGCACCCTGCGCTGCAAGATCTGCCCGTCGTGCTCGAAGTGCCGGGGGCCGACGGCAAAGGCCCGAACTCCGACGAGATCCGCAAGCTTCGTGAGCTCCACGCCCGCGCCTCGACGTAACTACCGCTGGACGATCCTGTCCGCGGGAGTGCTCGCGCAGGCAGCGTTCTCCGCAATCCTGCTCGGCCTCCCGGCGATCGCTCCCGCGATCCAGGATCGGTACGACCTCAGCCTGCCGCAGATCGGCGTCGTGCTCGCCGCGATGAGCTTCGGCTCGCTGGCGACGATGCTGCTCTGGGGGATCGTCGCCGATCGGATCGGGGAGCGCGCGGTGATCGCGGTCGGACAAGCGGGAACGGCTGCGGCACTGGTCTGGGCCGCTTACGCGTCCTCGTACGGAGAGCTCGTGGGCGCACTCTCCCTTGTCGGCGCGCTCGGCGCGGGCGTCAACGCGGCAAGCGGACGCGCCGTCATGGCGTGGTTCGGCGAGGAGGAGCGTGGCCTCGCACTCGGTATCCGCCAGATGGCGACGCCGCTCGGAGGAGCGGTGGCCGCCGTCGCACTTCCTACGCTGAACCAACAGATCAGCCTGCGCGCTGCGTTCGATGGGTTGGCGGGCGCCTGCTTCGTCGCGGCGGTGGTCGGAGCAATTCTGGTTCGCGCCGAACCGGGCGAGGATCACTCCGTGCTCGCCCGTCCTTTGCGCGATCCTCGCGTCTGGCGGATCTGCACGGCGAGCACGTTCTACGTCGCGACCCAGCTCAGCCTGCTCGGCTTCTTCGTGCTCTTCCTCCACGACCGCCGAGGGGTTTCGACAGGAGTGGCCGCGGGAGCGCTCGCAGTGACGCAGGTTTTCGGCGGCATCGCGCGGATCGCCGTCGGGCGCCTGTCGGACCGGCTGCGGATGCGGATCGTTCCATTGCGCTGGGTCGCACTCGGGCTTGCTCTCACTGTTGGGCTCACCGCGGGTCTCGTGGACGCACCCGTGTGGGTCGTCATCGCAGCCCTGGTGGTCGCCGGCACCTTCGGCCTGTCCTGGAACGGCCTGTCTTTCACCGCCGCTGCCGAGGCCGCAGGGCGTGAACGAAGCGGTGCTGCGATCGGGCTCCAGCAGACCTTTCTGTCGGCGGGCGCCATCGTCGCGCCGATCGCGTTCGCGACCGCCGTCCACCACGCCTCCTGGCGCGTCGCCTTCATGCTCGCGGCGCTCAGTCCGCTGGTGGGCTACGCGCTGCTCAGTCCGCTAGCTGAGCGAAGACCTTGAACGTCGGCTTGCCTACCGGGAGCTCATGGAACTCCGGGTTGACACACCCGAGCTCGCCCGACCGTTCCTCGCCGTAGCACTCCTCGACCTCGACGCGGCACATCGGCAGCGGCGCGCGCGCCGTCCGCATGGCGCCGAAGCCCTCATGACGCGCCTCGGCTTCCCGCAGCATCTCCAGGTCGATCTCGACCGCGTACACGCGCTGCATGCAGCCGATGTAGGTATGGCCAAACTCTTCGTACGCGTACATGAAGGGGCACGCACGCTGAACGCACGCGGACGGATAGACCACCTTGTCGCAGTGCACCTCGCACCTACGGCACTCCAACTCGTCCTGCGGCCGGAGCGGGAGCTCCGTGACGGTTAGTGCCTCGAGGCGCTGGGCCGGTTGCTGCATGACGGAATTGTGGTACCGCAGACCGGTCACCGCAAGACTTGACATGGAGGTCGCGGATCAGCTAAGGCCGCTAGTCTAGGCCGCCGTGGCGCGCCGACTCCTCTGGGCCTCGCTTGCGCTCGCGCCAATCACGATCCTGGTCGACTTGTTCGCCCATCCGGGCAAGACAATCCTGTTCGTCTTTGCCGCGATCTCCCTGATCCCCCTCGCCTGGCTGATCGGGGAAGCAACCGAACACGCGGGCGAACACACCGGCCCACGCATCGGCGGCCTACTGAACGCGAGCTTCGGAAACGCGCCCGAGGTCATCATCGCCGTGATCGCGGTCAATGAGAATCTGCCCGACGTCGTGCGCGGCTCGATGGCGGGAAGCATCGTCTCGAACATCTTGCTCGTGCTCGGAGCCGCGCTGATCCTCGGCAGGGACAAGGCGGAGCTCGACCGCAAATCGTTGCTCGGCCAACTCGCTCTTGTCCTCGTCGCGGTGGGCCTGCTACTGATCCCGTCGATCCCGGGCTGGCACGGAGATCCGAATCGCCACTCGCTCGCCGTGCTCAGCATCGGCCCCGCAGTCGTACTGCTCGGCCTCTACCTCGTGGTCACATTCGCCGACCTCAAGCGGCGCCCCCCACACGAGGTCACGAATACGGCCGGCTGGAGCCTGCGCATGTCGCTCGTTGTCCTGGGATTTACGACGGCGGCCACTGCGGTGATCAGCGAGATCCTCGTCCATTCGCTCCAGGCCTTCGCCGAAGCGGCGGACCTCTCGGAATTCTTCATCGCAGTGGTGATCGTGGCGATCGTCGGCAATGCCGCCGAGCACGGCGGCGCCGTCGTGATCGCCCGGCGAGGGAAGATGAAGCTCGCCACAGAGATCGCGATCTCCTCGAGCGCCCAGGTCGGCCTGCTCGTCATCCCTGTGGTCACCTTGGTGTCGTTCGGGTTCGCGCACCCACTTGCGCTTTCCTTCAGGCCGATCGAGCTGATCGCCATGGGTGCAGCGGCGTTGTTCGTCGGCTTCGTTATCCGCGACGGACGCGCGCGGCGCTGGGAGGGAGCGCTCCTGATCGCCGTCTACGGCGGCTTTGTCGTCTGGTTCCTCTCCGCAGGAGACAGATAGGTGCGGTTAACCGGACCCGCACTAGCCAGTAGCCCGCATTGAGACTTCCGCCGCTACGGTGGAAACTTGCCCCAACGACATGGAGGACAGATGAGCAATCCACTGGCAGCTCAGTCCGTGGAGACGGTCGATGCCCCCTCCACGGGATTCGTCCTCTCCGCCTCTGACCTGACCCGCCGCTACGGCGAAGGCGACACCGCGGTCGACGCCTTGCGCGGCGTCTCACTCGATGTACCGAAGGGCCAGCTCACCGCGGTCATGGGCCCTTCCGGGTCAGGGAAGTCGACCCTGATGCACATCCTCGCCGGCCTCGACAAGCCCACCTCAGGCGAGGTGACGATCGCCGGCACGGCCATCTCGAAGCTGAGCGACTCGGACCTGACGAAGCTCCGCCGCCGGAACATCGGCTTCATCTTCCAGTTCTTCAACCTGCTTCCGATGCTGACGGCCCAAGAGAACATCCTGCTGCCGCTGTCGATCGCGGGTGTGAAGCCGGATCGTGAGTGGGTCGACCAGCTGATCGAGCGCATGGGTCTCACCAACCGCCGCACGCACCGCCCGTCCGAGCTCTCCGGCGGACAGCAACAGCGCGTGGCAATCGGCCGCGCCCTGGTCAGCAGGCCGACGATCGTCTTCGCCGATGAGCCCACGGGCAACCTCGACTCAAAGACGAGCGGGGAGATTCTCGAAGTTCTCAACCGCTCGGTGCAAGAGCTCGAGCAGACGATCGTGATGGTGACGCACGAGGCGCGCGCCGCGGCGATCGCCGACCGTGTGCTGTTCCTCGCAGACGGGCTCATCGTCCGCGAGTCGAAAGACCTTTCTGCGCACGAGATCGTCGAAGAGATGGAACAGCTCGACAGCGAATGACCCGTTTCGCTCTCAAAGCACTGCTCGGCCGGAAGCTCCGCACGGTCCTCTCGGCGTTCGCAATCGTCCTCGGGGTCGCGACCGTGAGCGGCACGTACGTTCTCACCGACTCCATCGACAAGGCCTTCGGGTCGATCTTCACGGAGAGCCGTAACGGATCTGACGCCGTCATCAGCGGCAAGGCTGCCTTCGACATCGGAGATGGAACCGGGGTAACGGCCCCGGCCCTGGACGAATCGCTGCTCCAGAAGGTCCGCGCCCTTCCGGACGTCCGACTCGCCGACGGCAGCGTCAACGGCGAGGCTCAGCTGATCGGCAAGGATGGCAAGGCGATCGTCTACGGCGGCGCCCCAAATCTGGGGTTCAGCATCGCGAAGGGCGATTCGCCCTTCAATCCCTTGACACTCGTCGAAGGCTCATGGCCGAAGCAAGACGAAGTCGTTATCGACAAGTCGACTGCGGGCAAAGAGCACTTGAGCATCGGACAGATCGTCGGCGTACAGGCCGTCGGCCCGGTTCAGAAGCTGCGGGTTTCGGGAGTCGTGAAGTTCGGCTCAGTGTCGACCATCGGCGGCGCGACGCTGGCCGGCTTCGATCTGCCAACCGCACAAAAACTGTTCGCCAAGCCCGGCAAGCTCGACGAGATCGCAATCGCGTCCGAGCCGAACGTCGCCACCAATCAGCTGTTGCAGCAGATCCGGGGCATCCTCCCGGCCGACACGCAGGTGCGGACCGGGCAGGGGCAGGCACAGGAGGACAGCAAAGAAACGAATTCGTTCATCTCCTTTCTCCAGAAGTTCCTGCTTGGTTTCGGCGGCGTCGCTCTCTTCGTCGGCAGCTTCGTGATCGCGAACTCGCTCTCGATCACGATCGCTCAGCGAACCCGCGAGCTCGCGACCCTCAGGACCCTTGGTGCGTCCCGCCGCCAGTTGCTCCGGTCGATCATCATCGAGGCGCTGGCGATCGGAATCCTCGCGGCCGTGATCGGGCTCTTCGCCGGGCTCGCACTCGCGAAGGGGCTGTTCGCGCTCTTCGACACCGTTGGCTTCACGCTCCCGAACAACGGGTTGACCTTCGAGACCCGGACGGTTGTCGTCTCGCTCGCGGTCGGGATCATCGTCACGCTCCTCGCAAGCCTGCGCCCGGCCTTGCGTGCGACGCGCGTGCCGCCGATCGCCGCAGTACGAGAAGGCGCGACACTGCCGGAATCGCGCTACGCCCGCTTCCGCCTGCCGGTGTCAGCATTGCTGATGGTGCTCGGCTTCGGCGGACTGCTCTGGGGCCTGTTTGCGCCCGAGCTCGGAACGTCCGGCATCCTCCTCTTCATGCTCGGCGGGGCGCTGCTCGTGTTCTTCGGCATCGCGCTCTTTACCGTCAGGCTCGTAACTCCGCTCGCGGGAGCGCTGGGATGGCCGGCGACGAGGATCGGCGGCACAGCAGGCACTCTCGCCCGCGAGAACGCCCAGCGCAATCCGCAGCGAACCGCGTCGACTGCATCGGCGTTGATGATCGGGCTCGCCCTCGTGACGCTCGTCTCGATGCTTGCAGCAGGGATCATCACGAGCTTCAAGAGCTCCGTTGTCAAGATCTGGAAGAACGCCGATTACGCAATCACCGCTCAGAACAACTTCTCCCCCATTCCGGTCGCTGCGGGGGAAGCCGTCGCGAAGACGCCGGGCGTAATCGCCATCGGGAACGTGCGTGCGGGCGAGGCGAGGGCGTTCAACAAGACGAGCTTCGTCACCGCCGTGAATCCGGCTTCGAGCCAGATGTTCCAGCTCGACTGGAACCAAGGCTCCGGATCCTTGCTCGCCGATCTGGGAGCGGACGGCGCGTTTGTCGAGAAGGGCTACGCCAAGGATCACCATCTGCGCGTCGGTTCGCCGATTCCCCTGACCTTCGCAACCGGAGCCCGCAAGACGTTCGTGCTACGGGGGATCTTCGATCCGCCGACAGGCGGCTCGCCGTTCGGAAGCGTGACCATCTCTGCCGCGACCTTCGACCGCTTCGTAGCTCACCCGCAGAACCTCTACTCGTTCGTCCTGATGAAGGGGGGCCAGACGGACGCCAACAAGGCGGCGCTCGATCAAACCCTCAAAGCGTTTCCGAATGCGAAGGCAGCAACGCGCCAGAAGTTCATCGACAACCAGATTTCGGGGCTCAGCTCGGTGCTCAACATCCTCTACGTGCTCCTCGCTCTTTCCGTGATCGTGAGCCTGTTCGGCATCGTCAACACCCTGGTGCTGACAGTCTTCGAACGTACTCGCGAGATTGGAATGCTCCGCGCAATCGGGATGACGCGTCGCCAGGTGCGGCGAATGATTCGACATGAGAGCGTGATCACGGCGCTGATCGGCGCTGTGATTGGCATCGCGCTCGGCATCGTTCTCGCTGCACTGCTGATCGCTCGGGTCGACTTCATCGTGCTCTCGATCCCGGTGGGTCAGCTGATCATCTTCGGGATCGCCGCGATCATCGTCGGCATCATCGCGGCGATCTTCCCGGCGCGCCGCGCCGCCAGGCTCAACGTTCTAGAGGCACTCCAGTACGAGTAGCGCCGAGCGCGGCCGGAATTGCCTCGATCGCCGTGCCGATGTCGTCGTCCGAGATGTCGAGGTGCGTGACAGCACGCACGACGGTCGGATGCACGGTCGTCGAGACGAGCACGCCCCGCTCCTTCATGCGCTCGATCGCGCCGGGGCGATCGGGACCGACGTCGATCTGCACGAAGTTGGTCTCCACCTGCCCGAGGTCGACCCGCACGCCGGCATCGGCGAGACCTTCGCCGAGGCGTCGCGCACGGGCATGGTCGTCCGCGATCCGGTCGACGTGGTGGTCGAGCGCGTAGAGCGCGGCGGCGGCCACGATCCCCGCCTGTCGCATCGCCCCGCCGAAGAAGTGCTTCCCTCGACGCGCCTGGGCCATCAGCTCCGCGGAGCCCGCGATCAGCGCACCGAGCGGGCAGCCGAGCCCCTTGGAGAAACAGAGGGTGACGGTGTCGAAGCCGCGGCCGATCCTTGCTGCAGCGACGCCGGACGCGATAGCGGCGTTGACGAGCCGAGCGCCGTCGAGGTGAACCGCGAGGTCGTGCTCACGGCAGGTTGCGACGATGGCGTCGACCTCGTCGAGCGGCCAGACGCGGCCTCCGGAGCTGTTGTGCGTGTTCTCGATCGTGACGATCCGGGTCGGCGCAACGTGCACGCTCGTCCGGTCGCGGATCTCGGCGACAACCTGGTCCGGCGAGAACCGGCCCTTCGTCCCCAGGAGCCCGATGGTCAGCAGACCCGAGTGCGCAGCCGGCCCACCCAGCTCCGACAGCATGATGTGGGCCTGCGTCTCGACGAGCAGGGCATCGCCGGGGCGGCCGAGGATGTTCAGCGCGATCTGGTTGGCCATCGTCGCCGTCGGAAGAAAAACCGCCTCTTCGTGGCCGAGGAACTCGGCTCCACGT
>JALYST010000102.1 GCA_030854665.1 Actinomycetota bacterium | reverse complement strand
CAGTCGTTGCGTGCCAAGACGCTTGCGCGATCGTGGTCGGCGTGACGAGTTGCTTTTGCCCGATGAGCGCCTCGTCAGCAGCGGCGAGCGTGTTTTCGTAGAACGGCTTCATCTGCCAGATCCCGTTCGACGGCACGTCGCAGAGCGTGTACAGGTGCGGCAGTCGACCCACCAGTCCACGCTGCACGTGGAGCGCGCTGCACTGATCGACGCAGGCATCCCAGAGCGCGGTCTTGCCAACGCCGGTCGGTCCGTAGAGCAGCGTGATCTCGCCTTCGGATCCCGGTCGCCGCTGGCGGGTGTGCCGCGATTGGGCGAGGCGCCGCCAGACGGCATCGAAGCACTCGGCCTGTAGTCGGTGTTCGACCTTGAGGTCACAGAACGCCGCGTACAGGGCGGCCTCTGCGGTGGGGAGATCGCGTTTGGTATTCGTATTCATGCCGTCTTCTTCCATTCCTTCATCGGTTTCGGCGGGTCCTGGTTGATCGCGATAGGCGTGGTTTGCGCCGGCGCGGCCACGGCGCGTGACGAGGTCTTGGCGCTCAGCGCACCGCCTGCACGCAGGGCTTCGAGGGCCTTCTTGCGCGCCCGCAGCGCGTCTTCGGTCTGGAGCGCCTTCTCGAGGTGACGGGCGAGCTCGCGGGTGGAGGGTGCGCGCTTCAGGCGCGCCGTCAGCTCGGCCGACGCGATGCGCAGCTCGCGCTCGGTGCGATTGACCAAGAGAGCGAAGTACGGAGCGTGGCAGACGTGCCACGCGTCCTCGACGAAGGCGTACGCGACGGCACGGTTGTAGGGCTCCCACCGAACACGCACCTTCGAGCCGCGCACGCCCGGCCGCTCGAACGCGTCGCAGCTGTAGCGCAGGCCTTTGGCTTTGATGCCTTGACGACTCACGACCACGGTGCGGGAGAGCTCGGGTGCGGTCATGACGCGGAAGTGCTCGTCATCGGAAATCGCCTCGGTCTCGGCGACTCCCGCTTCAGCGATGCTCTTCTCGAACCGCTCACGCGGGGAGAGGCCCGCGGTCTGTGAGCGCATCCGGTCGTAGACCTCGTAGAAATACGTTGCGAGTAGGTCTTCGAGGTACGCGAGGTCCCAGATCGCCAGTAGGGCTGCGTCGTGCTTCGGATCCTGCGAGCGCACGTCCTTGCGACCGACGGTGTTGCCCTCGAGGGCGTGGATGAAGTCCCGGTTGACCTTGCCGAAGCAACTCTCTATGACGGCGCCGAAGCGCGGATCCATCGGCGGCCGGTACTCGATCGACCGGTCGTAGGCAGCGACGGTCGCCTGGAAGTACGTGCTCTTGAACTCGCTGCCGTTGTCCACAACGAACGTCGCCGGCAGGCGCCCATAGCGCGCGACGATGTCGCGCATGATGAGCATGACGGTTGCGGCGCTCGGTGGATCGAACATGAGCACGTGACCGAGGATGCGCCGGGTGTACGCGTCGATCGCTAGCGTGAGCCATGGCCGGCCGAGCCGGTCGCCGTTGACCGAATCAACGAGCTCGATGTCCAACAACGTGTGGTCGATGTGGACTCGCTCGAACGCACGGTCGCCATCGACGGGAAAAAGCGAGATCGGGCGCACGCCGCGCTGCGCGTTGGCCATCTTGCGCCCTAGGCGCCGCAGCGTCGCACCGCCGTGGGTTAGACGGCCGATCTCGAGGCGGTAAGTCTTCATGCTCACGGGCCGCGTTTTCTCCGCGGTGCAGCGCTCGGCGTAGATCTTGTACCCCGTGTGGTACGGACGACGCGCTTTCGTGAATACGAGCTCCTTGATGACCGCGTGCGCGATCGCGATCGCCTTTGCATCCGCTTTCCGCTCGCGTGCGAGACCGTACTTCGGCACGAGGCCGAGCACGGCCGCGTCCCGCCCATATCGCGTACGCGCCGCGACGGCCGCCCCGAGCCAGCGCCGATGCGTGCGGGCGTGCGGAACGAGAGCGTTCTCGAGATACGGTCGGAGTGCCTCGAGACGCTGGTACGCGACCTCGAGCGCGCGGGCTGGCACATTTGCCAGCAACTGAGCGAGGTCGACGACCTTAGGACCGGCCATCCTCAGCTCGCCCGCGCGCACTAGGTCGAGCGCGGCTTCCCGCGTCAGGGTCTTGAGCCGGCCGCTGGCGTCCTCGAGCGTGACCTTCGTCGGCGCCGCATTCGCGACGGTCCAGGGCATGCCGTTCCACAGCAGCGCGGTGTCGGGCGCGAAGGACACGGCGCCGGTAGGGATGAGCGAGATGGGGGTCTGCAGCCGGCGGCCGAGCTCCTCGGACGCGAACAGCGCGACGCGCGCGTGGTCGGTCAGCAGCGCCCGTTCGAGATCGACCCAGATGAGCTCCAAAGCGAGCAACGCAAACACGTCGTTGATCGACGCGCCAGTGACGTGCTCAAGCACGTCCGCGATCGACGCGCCGGGCACGTCGCGGACGTACCCGATGATCGCCGCGGGATTCGCAACCGACACGCCTGCGTGCGGAGCGATGAGCTCGCTGTTGCGGATGAGAAGCGCCGGCAGCTCCGCTTCGGTGCGGACGCGGTAGACAAAGCCGAGCTCGGCAGCTGCCTTGTCCGCCCACGGGTTGTGCCAGACACCATCCGCGTCCTTTACGTACTTCCCGGGCGTCGAGATCGCAAGCTCTCGGAGCGTCTCCTCGAACTTCCACTCCTCGAGCGCGATCTCCTCGTCACGGATCACGAGGAAGTCGGGATAGTGGTCGGTGGTCTTGCGCGTCGAGCCAGGCGAGACGTAGGCAAGCTTCAGAAGGCACGGCTGATCGAAGAACCCGAGCACGTTCTTGGCACGCTCGCACAGCCGCGTTGCCGGCGCCTCGAGCGTGCGCGACTCAGCCTGGCGCGTCTTCCCATTCTTCGGGCTCGCGATGCGAGCGTTTACGGAGCGGCCGCCATGCGTCCGTCGCTTGGGGCCGGTGGCGATGCGGTCGCGGATGAGATCGCGGCCGGGGAGCGGGACGTTGTGCACTTGGAAGTACTTCTCGAGATCGAGTGCGCTGAGCGGCACGAGTTTCTCCTTCTGGTCCTTACGCCACCATGCGGGCGTAGGCGTTTTGGATGTGCTTCTGACGGAACAGGGCCTTGCGGCCGAGGAGCCTCTCGACGGTGCGTTTTCTCGGATCACCGAGGCGCCGCGCTTCGCTGACGGCCTCACTCAGTAGCCCGACCTCCGTGGCTTCGCGCCTAAGGCGCCGCGCCTGCTCCTGCGCGCGGAACGCGTGCGCGAGCTCAACCGTCAGCTGCGGCCAGCGTCGACGAAGCGTGTCGAGCGTCGTCTTGCGGTCGCGCGCGAAACCCTTAGCCGACGGAATTTGCCCTTCGGGCTGAGCAATGGCGTCGCGCAGCGCCTGCTCCAGCGTGGGCGGGGTGAATGCGAGCTTCTTCCCTCGCGGGCCGAGTCCCTTCGTGGGCTTGGGCAGCCGGCGCGTGATGATCTGCGTTGCCGGGTGCGCGAGGAAGGTCTGCACGTCTTCCCCTGAACTCCCGATGAGGTTCACCAGCACATCGAGCTGGGGTCGGATCGAGCGCCGACGGATCCCGCAGAGTGTGGCGATGCTGATCCCGCTCATGCCGGACACCACGGCCCACGACCATCGCTCGAGCAGATGCACGAGACCGGCGGCGATCGCGTCACGCGTTAGTGGCGTACCGGTGAGGAGGAGCGCGAGCAAGTCACGGACGATCGCTTCGCTCGCGTCCGGCTTCCTCTCAGTGTTGCCCCCTGAGGACAGCGGCGCACCGCAGAACGGGCAGAGCCTCGCATTCGCGGCCCGGTGCCAAGGACGGTGCTGCTTGCCACACTTCTTGTTGCCGCAGCGGTCGACGAGCAGCAGGCCGTGACGGCGGCATGTCGTGATGTCGTTGAAGGCCCAGACCAGCCGGTCGTACGGGTCGTCTGCGCGAAGGCATTCAGGGCACCACGCCCGGACGTGCCGGAACGCGCCGTCGAAACACACGGCGCTGTCGCGACCGAGCATCGTCGTGCCGCGCAGCGCTATCCCCGTCGCTCGTTCGAGACCGAGCACGAGCAGGTCGGTCGTGCGATATGCGCCATTGATGCTCTCGAGCGAAAGGACGGGTGCAAGCGCGTGGTGGCGCTGCTTCTTCTCGATCCGATGGGGCTCAAGGATCTCGAGCCGGAGCAGGGCCGACGGCGACACGACGTGCTCGGTCGCCAGCCGCCGGACGTAGCTGGTGAGGGACTCGGTCTCGAACGTTCCGAGCCCTCGCGGGCCGAGGTGGTAGAGGCGCGTCGCAAGTGGATCCGGCAGGGCAACCTGACCTGGCGTCGGGGCAGTCGCCGGCGGACTGACGGGTTTCGCGGGACTGGGCCGCGGGGGCCGCATCGGCCGGCCCTGAGTGGTTTCGAGCGCCCCGGTCACACTCCACGTCTTTTCTTGTGTACTTCCATGATTCCGTTTGGCCCGATGAAGGCCGAATAACCGGTACGTCCGAAGGCATCAATTGGTGTTCGCGCGCGGATCACGACTTCCTCCTGTGCGCTCTTGCGCTACTACAAGGCTAGCCACCGAGTGCCTCAAAACGAAGCGATCGGTATGCTGCGGAACGACTAATGGCAGATATCGCAACCGCTTCGTGTTGAGGCGAGGGTCGCCAGCGCTTCATGTCAAGCGATCGGTCACCTCGGAACGACTTGTGGCAGATGTCTGAAGCGAGAGAGCGCGTTATGGCCGTGATCCAAGGGGCAGACGTGCCGCTCTCGGTGCGGGACATCGCCTACCTTGCCGCCGTCCCGCCTTCCACCGCCCACCGCGTTGTGGCAGCGCTGGCGAAGGGCGGGACGGTGCGGCGTCGCCGAGTACGCGGCGACCCGCGGGTCTACGTCGAGCGCACGCGCGGTCGGCCTACCGCACCCAAGCCGACGAGCCTGAAAACCCGTCTGGACCGCTTGTTTTACATCAGGGCCCCCGTCTGGGTCCTGCGGCCAAAAGACCTACCCAGGTACGGCATTCCCCGCCAGATCAGACCAGTCGTGCTGGTCCCGGAGCGCTGGGCGGACCGGCTCGATCTCACGGGTCTCCGCTATGCGACGTTCAAGCACACGCGTCCGCTCGAATTGGCGCACACAATTCCGCCCGTTGTCGAGGTGTTCCTCGCCATGCTCCAGCTGGACACCTCGGTCGCTCGGACGATGTGGGAAGGCGGCGCGCTGAAGAAGACCGACGCGCGCCGGTTACGGCGGCGCCTCCGCGCCGAACAACTGGAAGGGCCGGCCGAAGCGATCGGGGTACTCATGGACCGACGGCGGAGGGCAACCGATGTATCGCGCGGCGTCGGCTAGCCGGTCTCTCCATCGCCTCGGCGAAGGTCGGATGCCAAGCCTTGCGCGTCAAGCGGCGCCGCTCCTCTTTTCGCACCGCGACGAGGGCGTCCTTCCGGAGGTTCTTCGCTGCCTCATGCTCCAGCTCCGCGATCTGCTCCTCGGCCTTGCCGAGCTTCACCTCGGCCTTGGCGAGCTGCTCGGCGAGATCTTGGGCGACGTTGGTCATCCTCACGAACTCCTTTCGGAACTCCTGCTCGCGCTTGATGTTTCTCGACCCTGTCGGCCTGAGCCAAGGTGACCTTCTCGGACGCATGGGCGCATTCCTTCCAGCTCTGCGTTTTCTTCCTCGCGCTCACCTCGACTCGACCGCCTGCTCCGGGTCGTCGGGCTGGCCCAACAGCTCTCGTCTCACTCTCTTGAGCTCTTCCGGCTCGGGCTTGGGCTCCCGGTCGCGCGCGATCTCGATCAGCTTCCAGCGGTATTCATCGCTCGCTTCCATCCACCATTCGATCTCGCGCCGGTCCTTCTGGGCCTCGTGCTCCAGTTCCTTTACCCGCTCCTCGGCCTTGGCCAGCTTCTCGGCGAGATCTTGGGTGGCGTTCGTCATCTTCACGAACTCCTTTCGGCGCTCCTGCTCGCGCCTGATGTGCTCCTCGAGCGTGTTGGCCTGGGCGAGTGCGGCGTTGTTGCCGATTTCCAGCTCCTTGCGCAGCTTCTGGTTGGCCTCCATCAGCCCAACGCTCGCCTCACCCTGGTCCCGCATCATCTTTTCGGCGTACAGCGCCCGCGTCTTCCAGCTCGGCGTTCTCTTCTTGGCGCTCACTTCGCCCGCCCCTGTTTGCGATCTGAGGATTGCGGCGCAAAGTCCGAAGGGATGCCCGGCGGCGCGACGACTTCCCCGAGAAGGACGACTAGTCCACGCATCGAACGTCACTGTCATCCATGTCGAGGCGTGCTGTTGCCGAAGGCGGCGAGGCGTGCTGATCATCGGGCGGATCGTCAGAAGTCGACGCGCCCGACGAGAAGCGTGAATCGGTTTCCCATGCCCGTCGGCTCAGGTGGCGGGCTGGGTTCAACCAGCCGGCGAAGACGCCGACGCCACCAAGCGCGTGCGGCTGGTCGAAGATCCACAAGAGCGGACCGCTCGTTCGGACCTGGAGTCCGAAGGTCTTATCGGCACAGTCACCCAGAAGCCAGGCAGCGCGCTCGCCCAGCTCGAGCTGCTGGTCAGCAGCGCTGTCGGCTGATCCAAATGAGACCAGCGGCCCAAAGTCCAGTCGCACGTCATCGACCCAGAGCCATCCGGCGTCGTCTTGTTCGACGATCTCATCCGCGAGCGTGCGTGCGACCACCCGGCGCGAACGCATCGAGGGCGGCAACTCCTCGACCATCAGGTCCGGCTCGATCCCAGTTGCCTTGAGCTCCCACTCGGCGAGATAGCGCAGGCCGAGATCGGCGCCCGCGGCCACCAGCGTCGCCGGCAGGGCGAAGATGTTGAGTCCATCGGCCATACCGACCACGAGCACGGTGTCGAACCGCCTTACCGTCTCCGAGCGTTGAGTCGAACGTGGAAAGAGCTTGATCTGACCCACTGCCTCCATCTCCAATTCACTCAACTTCCGCCGGCCACGCACCGAACTAGCTGTCGATCTGCTTCTCGGTCTCGGGGTGCATCGCGCCGGCAATCCCGGGTGCGTCGCGCTCCGGGTGCGCGTAGTGAAGGGCGTCGAGCTCAGCGCTGACCACCAGCGTCAGCCCCTCGCGAGTGGCGTAGGTGATCGTGCAGTTCGAGTCGGGCGGGCTGCCGTGCAGCATCGCCAGCAGCGCTTTGAGGTTCCGCTCAGAGAGCGTCACTAGTACGACGCGGCCGCCAAGTTCGAGCCTCACCGCCGGACTCCGACGAACCCGCATTCGGCGCACGAGGGGTCGCGGGCGATCACGACGGGAGTCGCTGAGGGAACCGGTCCGGCGAAGTCGAGGACCAGGTGATCGGGATTGCCTTGTGAGACGCGATGACCGCTCAGCGTGCGGACCGCTATTTGGGTGACGGCGGCGGCGAAGGCCTCAACGTCGATGAGGCTGCCGCTCCATGGCGTCTCGTCGCCAACGGGCACCGGGCCGTACGAGTTAATCGGCTCGGGTTCGCTGTCGCGCACGCACTCGTAGCACGCGGAGACGAACGGGCGCACGCGCAGGATCCTTCCGGCCGCAACTCCATTCGAGACCCAGGC
>JALYST010000058.1 GCA_030854665.1 Actinomycetota bacterium | reverse complement strand
TGGACCTCAAGGGAGTACTTTCAAACCCTCCTGAAAGTCTTAAAGACCTTCTCGACGGCCCGACTCCAGAATCTCATGAGCCGTGATTCCAACGCAAGTCGGCGGTCGCGGTGCGCCACCCGAAGAGGCCATATGGAGCGGTGGCCGATGAGGAGCAGCTTGCCGCCGGAGCCGACGCATGTCCCCGCCTGATTCAGTGGTCACTCGGCGTAAGCTGGGAAGCGATGCATCGGCGTCTGCCATGGATAATCGCATTGCCGCTCATGGTGGCCGGGTCAGTCGGCGCGCACGTCCTCGCGCGGATTTTCATGGGCGCGCACGTTTCTGAGGGCTCGAAGGAGACCGCCGAACGTGCGAGCACAGGAGTGGCGGGGCATACGGTGATGCTGATCGGAATCGTCGCTGCGCTTACTTTCGTCGCGTGTGTGATACGGCTGATCTCCATCATCAGACGACGAGCCGGAAGCGGAACTTCGCCGGGGCTCTTCTTCGTGCTGCCGCCGCTGGCCTTCGTTCTCCAGGAAATTGTTGAGCGTCTATTCCATGCTGAGGCTGCGCCGTTCCAGAGCGCGTTTGAGCCTCGCTTTCTGATTGGGCTCGCGCTCCAGATTCCATTGGGTCTCGTTGCGTTGTTGGCGGCGCGAATCTTGCTCCGCGTTGCTGCGCGGATCGCCCGAGCCCTCTCACCGTCGCCCTCGATTCCAATGGGACGCCGCTCTCCTGTTACGCGCCGGCCAACGGTCTGCGAGTTGCCACGAATCTCGGCGCTCGCTCTCGGCTACCCACAGCGCGGCCCGCCGAAGCTCTAGGGAGTAGTGCGCCTGCACGCCGAGGCGCACCCCTAAGCACTCTCTCTTTCTTCGTCCTCGAACCAAAAGGAGGTTCCACATGAGGACGCACTTGCTTCGCGTGCCCGCGGCACTCGGAGTGCTGCTCGTCGGCTCAGCGATCCTGTTCCTGATCGGCTCGACAATCGAACGCAACCATCGTCACCACGAATCAGTAGCCGCGAAATCGGCTGAAAACTCGGGCGGCGAAACCGGAACCGGAAGCGAAGGGAAAAATGCGACCGAGAAACACGTCGCGTCCAGTTCCGGCGAGGCGGGGGCGACGCTACTCGGCGTCAACACCGAGTCGCTCGGACTGAGCATCGTCGCTGTCGTCGTGTCGCTCCTGCTCGCGGGAGCGCTCTGGCTGTGGCCGTCGAGCCTCGTGTTTGTGGCGGTCGCGATCTTCGGCTTGGCCTTCGCAGCGGGTGATGCACGCGAGCTTGTCCATCAGCTCAACGACTCGAACGCTGGGCTCGGCGCAGTCGCGGGGCTTCTCCTCTTTCTACACCTGGGGATTACGGCGCTCGCAGCTTCACGCTTGTCGCGTCGAGCACGCGAGCGCTGCCCGTTGCCTACCTAACGAACCGTCCGCCCCGGCGCGTTCAAGTCTGAGCGCGCCGGGGCGTCCCTTCGGGCTGCGCTCGGTAGCGGTGGAGTGCGATGGCGGCCCAGACGGCCTCGACAACGCCGAACGGCCATGTCCCGGCAAGGAACCCATAGGCGCTAGAGAGGAGACAGCCACAGGCGAAAGCGAGCACGAAGCCTCGATGGCGTCGCTCCAGCGCGTACATGAGCATCATGAGGCTGAGCGCTGTCGCGCCGAAGACCGTCAGCATGCCGTGCTTAGGCGAAAATGAATCGGAGCGCCGCCTGCCCCGTCGGATGAGTGGTGACGGTTAATCGAAGCTCATTGTTCTGCTCGACAATCTCGAAGTCGAGGAAGGCGCAGCAGTCATGTTCGGCGTCAGCAAGGTCGCGAACGCGCCGCGCGAACACTGAGGCGGGTCGAAAGACGTACGAGATGCCATCCGGCACTTCTGCGTGCGATGCAGCCGACGCGAGCAGCGATGCCCAAGCGTCGAGACGAGCGCGCTGATCGTCAGCGGCTAGCGAGCAGGCGACAAGTGGGAGCCTAGGTTCCATACCTTGGATGATGCCGACTACAAGTTCCCGCGTGCGCGCTGGGTGTCCTCGCTGGAGGCGGGATCCATAGCACGTTGTCGGAACGACAACAAAAGTGGAGGCGGCGGGAATCGAACCCGCGCAACGTTCCCACCGCCGATTGCCTAGTGGGCTTCTCGGTAGGCGAGCTTGCTTCCACTGATCCCAAGTGGAATCCGGAACGAACGCTGCTAGCAGTTTGATCAGAATTAGCCGGTCCTCGTGGACGTCTTCCCCGAAGAGATCCATCGCAATAAATCCTCGCCCGCTCGAGTTCCTTTCCGCGGTCTTTCTGCAGGCGAGCGAGCGCGACCGCCTGCAAACGCGGGACCAAAAGAAAAGGCGCTGTGTGCAGCGCCTTTCCCAGTGGGCGGTACTGGGCTCGAACCAGTGACCCCCAGCTTGTCGAGCTGGTGCTCTCCCAACTGAGCTAACCGCCCCGGAACAGCGGCCAGTCTAGCCGAGGATCAGAAGATCTCAGGACACCAGGGATGGCGGTCCCAGCGAAAGAGCGCGTCCGCCCGCTCGATCGCACCGGCTTCGAGCTCGGCGACTCGCCCTGTGCGGCGGAGCGCGGCGAACGAGACGCCGCCGAGCAGCGTGGAGCCGAGCGACTGCACCGGAAGGGCCAGCTCAGCTGCGTCTTGACTGCGCTCGGCGCGGCCCCCTGCCAATTTCCACCGTCCCTCGTTCCACGGGCAGAACTCGTCCGCAACGTCGAAGACGATCGAGCCCTCGCCCGAATACCTCCGACCCGAGAGCGCCGCGCCGACGTCGACGAGGCGGACCCAGATTCCGTCGCCCATTCGGTAACGCATGCGTCGTGGCGTCGCGAGCAGGAGGAAGAGCGGATGGTCGGGCGGCAGCAAATAGGACTTGACGGTCGCGACCCAGTCGACGGCGAGCAAGTAAGCCCAGAGATCGCGCAGCGCCTCCGGCGACGTGCCCAAGGCCTCGAGGACTCGCAACTCAGCGATCGTCGTTCCTGCTTCCCAGCCCGGCTTGTGCCGGTAGGCGGCGTAGCCCTCGATCGACCCGTCGCGTTCGTATGCAACCCAGCGCTTCGGGCCGGCGCCGTCACGCCGTTCCTCGGGATCGGCGATCTCGCGGTGCTCCCACCAGAGGCTCTTCCGCGAGAACATGCCGGGCCACTCGGGCCGGATGCGGTCAAACAGCGGCGGGATCGCTTCCTGGGCCTCTTCCGGTTCGATCAGACGCAGCGTTCCCTCCTGCTCGAACGGGTGCGCGAACGCTGTGTGCTCGTGCGCGAGCGAGATCTCGCCGCAGAACGAGGCGAGCCCGTAGCCAAAGCGACCGTAGATCGACTCCTCGGACGCCCACAGCGCGGCGAGTGGCTCCCCGCGTTCGTGTGCATCGTCGAGCTGCGCGCGCATCAGGGAGCGCAGGACGCCGCGCCGTCTGTGCGTGGGCAACACGCCGACGACGCTGACCCCCGCGGTCGGCAGATCGCCACCTGGCACCGTCAGACTGAATGGGAACGCTCCCGCACCGCCGACGATCGCTCCGTTCGACCACGCCCCGTGCATGCGTTCGAGTGGGAGCAGGTCTGTGAAGCGCTGCATGCGCTCCTCGTTCGGGACCATGCCGAAGTACTGGCCGATGGCGAGAACGGCACGCGTGAACTCGTCGAGGTCCTCGACAGTCCGGATCTCGAACGCCGTCAGAAGTCCTCCGGGCAGTACGGCGGACGCGACGTGCGGAAGAGATCGGTCGCGCGCAGCAGCGCGCCGGGCTTCACCTCGCGGACGCGCTCCGCCGCCGCGAGCTCGTTGAAGTCGAAGGCGCCGAGATAGGCGGACGCGAGGTCGGCAGTGTCGAGCTCGAGGTCGGCTGCGTCATCCGTCCGCTCCACCGTCTTGCCGATCCGCCAGCGCCCGGCGTTCCAGGGGCAGAACGAATCCCGCACGTCGATGACCACCGCATCGTCCCCGGCATACGTACGCCCGGCGAGCGCCGCCTCGAGATCGACGAAGCGGAGCCAGAGACCCTCGGAGACCTTCAGGTGGAGACTGCGCGGGTCGCTCACCATCAGGAAGAGCGGCGAGCCGGGGTCGTACCGCCCATGCACGCGGACGACGAGGTCGATCCCGTAGACGAACCGGTAGAGCTCGCGCGTCGCCGCCGGAGACGTGGCGACCGCCTCGACGAGGCTGACCTGGCTCTGCGAGAAGCCGTCCTGCCAGTCGGACTTGATTCGGTAGATCGCGTAACCGACCGGCTCGCCGTCGAGCTCGATCACGGCAAAGAACTTCGGGCCCGCTCCGCGGCGCCAATGCTCCGGATCCGCGAGCCGCGTCAGCTCCCACACATCCGAGTCCCGCGCGACGAAGCCCGGGACCTCGCGGCGGACGGCGTCGTAGACCTGCGGCAGCACCTGCAGCGCCTCCGCGGCGTCGAGGATCCTGACCGCACCGGCGGGGCCGGGATCGTCACGGTACGAGAACCTCGCGGTCTCGCCGTCCATCGAGACCGAGGGCGCGGCGACGCCGTAGCCGAAGCGCCCATAGATGAGGGGCTCGGACGCATAGAGGATCGCCAGCGACTCGCCGCGATCGCGCAGGTCTTCGAGTTGCCGCTTCATCAAATCCCTGAGGATGCCGCGCCGCCGGTGGCTCGGGAGAACCCCGACCCAAGTGACGCCGCCGGCGGTGAGCTCACCCCCTGGAACGGTCAGCCGAAACGGGAAAGAGGTAGTTGTCCCGACAGGCCGATCGCCGTCATAGGCAGCGAACCAGCGGTCGTGCGGAAGCATCTTGCTGAACCGCTCGAACTCGCCCTCGCGCGTCTCCTCGCCGAACGCCGCCTCGCCGGCCTGCATCGCCGCGCGCAGCTCGTCCTCCGCCGGACTCCGAATCTCTATCCCCACGCGCCGGACCCTATGGAATGCGCTCGAGCGGGGCGTAGTCGAGCATCAGGCGGCGCTCGCTGCCGTCCGTGAAGCGAACGGTGACGACTCCGCCGGCTTCGATCCGCGTCACGACGCCCTCGCCGAGCGTGCCGTGGCGGACCGAGTCCCCGGTGGAGAGCGAAGGAACGTCCTCGCGCGGCGCGACGCCCTGCGCGCCGTAGGACGACCAGGACGCAGGCCGCAGACGCTCGCGTTCGATCGAGCTCGGCAGTTCGTCGAGAAAGCGCGAGGGCAGGTTGTAGCCACGCGAGCCCCAGAGTGAGCGCGACGAGGCGTGCGTGAGCGTCAACTGCTCGCGCGCACGCGTCATGCCGACATACGCGAGCCGCCGTTCCTCTTCGATCCCCTGCTCCTCGATCGACCTGCTGTGCGGGAAGATTCCCTCCTCCATCCCGATCAGGTAGACGGCGCGAAACTCGAGGCCTTTGGCGTTGTGCAGCGTCATCAGCGTGACGAGGCTCTCTTCCCCGCGGATCGCGTCCTGATCGGAGTAGAGAGAGATCTCCTGCAGGAAGTGGGACAGCGAAGGCTCCTCCGCCCGCTCCTGATACTCGCGCGTGACACCCACCAGTTCCTGCAGGTTCTCGAGGCGTCCCAGCGCTTCGATCGTGCGCTCCGCCTCCAGTGCCTCGAGGTAGCCGCTCCGCTCGAGCGTGCGTTCGAGGAGTTCCGAGACAGGAAGCTCGAGGGCGCCGGACTGCAGGGACTGCATCAGCGTCCGGAACCCCTGTACCGCTCGGAGCGGAGCGGCGCCCACACCCGCCTCTTCTGCGAACTCCGTTGCCTCCCAGAGCGAGCGCCCCTGCGCGTCGGCCCAGGTCTGCAGGCGTGCAAGACTCGAATCGCCGATACCGCGCCGCGGCCTGTTCGCGATCCGCTGCAACGAGACCGCGTCGTAGGGGTTGTCGATCACCTGAAGGTAGGCAATCGCGTCCTTGATCTCGGCGCGCTCGTAGAAGCGCGGGCCGCCGATGACCTGGTACCCGACACCCTGGCGGACGAGAACGTCCTCGAGAACACGCGACTGCGCGTTCGTCCGGTAGAAGATCGCGACCTCGTCCCCGGAGAAGCCTTCCTCGACGAGCCCCGCGATGCCGGCGGCGACGAACCGTGCCTCGGCGTGCTCGTCCTCCACCTCGAGCACGCGGACGGGCTCACCGTCGCCGAGCTCGGACCAGAGCTCCTTCGGCTTGCGCTCGCGGTTGTTGGTGATGACCGCGTTCGCCCCCTCGAGGATCGAGTTCGTCGAGCGGTAGTTCTGCTCCAGCGCGATCGTCCGGGTTCCGGGGAAGTCGCGTTCGAAGTCGAGAATGTTGTTGATGTCGGCTCCTCTGAAGGCATAGATCGACTGGTCCGGGTCGCCGACCGCCATCAGGTTCTGGTGCTTTTCGGCGAGAAGCTGCAGCAGCCGGTACTGCGCATGATTTGTGTCCTGATACTCGTCGACGAGGATGTAACGGAATGCCTGCTGCCACTTCTCCCGCACGTCCGGGAAGCGCTCCAGAACGTCGACGGTAAGCATGAGCAGGTCGTCGAAGTCGACGGCGTTCGAGGCGAATAGTCGGCGTTGATACAGCTGGTAGGCGTCCGCGACCGTCTGGTCATAGAACGACTGCACCTGGTTCGCGTACTCGTCCGGTGAGATCAGCCGGTTCTTCGCGTGCGAGATCTGGTTGTGGATGCCGCGCGGGGTGAATCGCTTCGGGTCACGCTCGAGCTCCTCGAGGCATTGCTTGACGAGGCGGACCTGGTCGGCCTGGTCGTAGATCGTGAAGTTCGAGCGGTAGCCGAGCCGTTGCGCCTCTCGTCGCAGGATCCGCCCGCAGGCGGCGTGGAAGGTGAGGATCCAGAGCCCCTGGCCGGTTCGTCCGAGCAGCCGTTGCAGGCGCTCGCGCATCTCGCCGGCCGCCTTGTTCGTAAAGGTGATGGCGAGGATCTCGTTCGGCTTCGCACCGACCGCGTTGATCAGGTGCGCGACGCGATAGGTGAGCACGCGAGTCTTTCCGGAGCCGGCGCCGGCGATGACGAGCAGCGGCCCTTCGGTCGTGAGCACGGCCTCCCGCTGCGTGGGATTGAGGTCGGCGAGGTACTGCTCTGGCGAGGCGACGGCCATGGGTCGATGCTAGCGAGGCTCTCTTGGGCCAGCCGAGACCTGACTTGGCTGCCCATGCCGACTCCAGCCACGGCGGGGACTGTCCCCGACAGGTCCCGCCGAGACGCTGGCCAAACCGGCTCGATGGGACATGGAGATCGTGTCGAAAGTGTGACTTTTCTTCCACACACACGGCTGCGGGCACGCATAGGCTTCCGCTTCGTGCGGCTTGCGCTCATGATCGAGGGGCAGGAGGGTGTGACCTGGGCCGATTGGGTCGCGCTTGCGTCGGCCTGCGAAGAACACGGCGTCGAGGCCCTCTTCCGCTCCGATCACTACGTCTCCGGGTTCGACGAGAGCCGTCCCGTGCTCGACGCCTGGACGACGATCGCCGGCCTCGCGGCGCGTACTACGAAGCTAGAGCTCGGCACTCTGGTCTCGCCAGCAACGTTCCGGCACCCTGCGGTTCTCGCGCGTTCCGCTGCCACCGCCGACGAGATCTCCGGCGGGCGCGTCACCCTCGGCCTGGGCGCCGGCTGGATGGAGCGCGAGCACGAAGCGTACGGATTCGAGTTTGGCACCGTCCGGGAGCGCGTCGCCTGGCTTGGGGAACAGCTCGAGATCGTGCACGGCTTACTGCACGAGGATCGGGTCGACTTCGAAGGGCCCTACCACCGCCTCGTTGACGCGCCCGGCCTCCACCGACCCGAGCTGCCGATCCTCGTCGGTGGCAGCGCGAAACCCGGCACCGCCGGGCCCGCGGTGCGATTCGCCGACGAGTACAACGCCCTGTTCGGGACGATGAACGAGGTCCGCCAGCGCAAGCAACTGCTCGACGAAGCCTGCGGGCGCGGCGGCCGCGATCCTTCGACCCTGCGTTACTCACTGATGGCGCCCTGCGTCATCGGCCGCACCGACAAAGAGGTGTCCGAGTCGGCGCGGCGCATCGGCGCTCGCTTCGGTCGGGACCCAGAAGAGGTGCTCGAGCGCTACGTGGAGCACGGCCCCGTCGGGACGATCGCTGAGGCGGTCGAGCGCCTGAAGCAGATCGAGGAGATCGGCTACGAGCGCGTCATGCTGCAACACCTCGCGCACGACGATCTGGACACGGTGGCCCTCATCGGGCGCGAGCTCGCGCCGGCCGTCGCGTAGCCGCACCGTTGCGCGGCCCGGTCGAACGGCTCTTCCCCAACCTCTCGCACGGGCCGCGGGTGCTGATCGATTGGGTGATGACCATTCTCGGTGCGGTCCTGATCGTCTTCGCCGTCAAGGCGTGGGTCGTCAACCCGTACCGCATCCCCTCCCCCTCGATGGAACCGACACTTCATTGCGCCCGGCCCGAGCCCGACTGTGAGGCAAGCAGCTCGGACCGCATCCTCGCCAACCGCTTCATCTACCGTTTCCATCCCCCGAGGAGAGGCGACATCGTCGTCTTCCACGCGCCTGACGCAGCGAGGCACCAATGCATCGGCGGGGTCTTTGTCAAGCGGATCGTCGGCCTGCCCGGCGAGGCGTGGTCGGAGCGGAGCGGCGTGACCTACATCAACGGCCGCCGGCTCGACGAGCCATACATCGCCACGGCCCGCCGCGATAGCGACACGAAAGAGCTCGTCGACATTCCGCCCGCCGGGACGATGCGACGCATCCCCCCACGGATGTACCTCGTGGAGGGCGACAACCGGGCCCATTCCTGCGACTCGCGTGTCTGGGGGCTCGTGCCACGCGCGAACATCATCGGCAAGGTGGTCCTGACGTACTGGCCGCTCAACAGGCTGCGCACACCTTAAAAGATAGCCCCGCCGAAGCGGGGCTCTCGATCAGAGGTGATGCTCGACTTAGTAGTCCTCGCGAACGACCGTCCGGCGTCGCCCCTCGGCGGGACCGCCGAAGCCGCCCCAGCTCGACCAGAAGATGAGCGAAAACAGGGCGCCAAGGGCGCCCACGGCGAGGAGGATCCAACCGATCGTGTGGATCTCGATGCCGCTGACCGTCGCGTTGACAGCCCAGACAAGAACTGCCCCGACGGCGATGAGAAGAAGGCTGACTCCCATACCCATGATTTCGTCTCCTTTTTTCGATGGACATCGGAGAATTCTCCGTGTCTGCAGGGAAAACGCTGAAACCGGCTGCCTAGATACGGGCTAGGGAACCGCCGAAAGCTCCAATGTCCGCGTAGAGCGAAAACTGGCGAGGAAGCGCCGATCGTGCGTCACGAGCAAAACTGTCCCAGGGAAGACTTCGAGCGCGCGCTCGAGCTCCTCGATCGCCGCCACGTCCAGGTGGTTCGTGGGCTCATCGAGCACCAGGCAGTTCACACCGCGAGCGGCCAGGAGAGCGATCGAGGCACGCGTGCGCTCGCCTGGCGAGAGTGACGACGCGTCGCGCAACACATGGTCGGCGCCGAGGCCGAACTTCGCAAGCAGAGTGCGGGCAGCTTCCCCGGTCAAGCTCGCGGCGTCCGTGAAGGCCTGCAGCAAGGGGCCGTGCGCGAGCTCGCTACGCTGCTGGGCGACCTCGCCGAGCACAACTCCCGGGCCAAGCCGGCGCGTGCCCTTCGCCAGCGGGATGCGTTCCAGGATCGCGTCGAGCAGCGTCGTCTTGCCGCTCCCATTCGGGCCGACGATCGCAAGGCGATCGGCCCAGAAGAGCTCTAGGTCGAGCGGGCCGAGCCGGAACGAGCCTCGCTCCACCACCGCACCCGCGAGTCGAACGACGACATCGCCGCTGCGACTCTGCGGCGTGAGCTCGAGGCGGAGCTCCCAAGGCTCGTACGGCTTGTCGACCGCACCGAGCCGCTCGATGCGGCCGCCGATCGACTTCTTCACGTCTTTGGTCTTCTTCTTCTTACGACCCTGGCCGTAGCCGCGCTCTTCCCACTGCTGCATCCGCCGCAGCTGCTCTTCGAGGCGGGCCTTCTCGCCTTCGTAAGCGCCGTAGGCCTCCGTCTGACGGCGCAGCAGGTTGGCGCGTGCGTGCTCGTATTCGCTCCAACCGCCCGCGAACTCGGTCGCCTCGTGCGTCCACCCGTCCAGCTCCACGACGCGCTCGACCGTGCGATCGAGGAAGTCACGATCGTGTGACACCACGACGACCGACCCTGGGAGATTCCTCACGAATCGCTCCAAGCGGTCGAGCCCTCCAAAGTCGAGATCGTTCGTCGGCTCGTCGAGCAGGAAGACGTCGAAGCGCGCAAGCAACACAGCAGCCAGCTGGGCACGCGCGGCCTCGCCTCCCGAGAGCGCGCCGAACGGTGCGGCGAGCGGCGCGTTCAAGCCGACCTCGGCACAGACCGTGGCGGCGCGTGCCTCGAGATCGCCACCACCGAGCATTAAGAACCGGTCGAGTGCGGCGGCGTGACGTTCCGCCAGCTTCGGCTCTCGTTCGAGTCGGATCGCAAACTCATCCATCTCGGCAGCTGCCGATGCAACACCTGTCCGGCGTCCGAGATAACCGCCGAGCGACTCGGGGGGGTCCGCATCCGATTCCTGCGGCAGATAACCGACAGAGAGCTCAGCGGGCAGTCGGCGCACCGTTCCGGCGTCAGGCTCTTCGAGTCCGGCGAGGATGCGCAGGAGGGTCGACTTTCCGGCGCCGTTCGGCCCGACCAGGCCGATGCGACTGCGCGCCGGCACGACCAGCGTGACGTCGTTCAGGACGAGCTGCGCTGCGTGGTGCTTCGTGATGTTGGCTGCGGCGAGCGTGCCGCTCGAGCGTTGCAAGAGAGGACCTCCTCGGAAGGCGGAAGGGAAAAGGTGTGTGTCTCTCGCCTAGGCCCTCATAGAACGGCGCGCAAGCGCCGGTCACGATGCTAGCGAAGCGGGAAAGACTTGCGCGCGAGTGCGGGCAGCACCTGCGACGTCACCCACACGGGTGTCGCGCCGTACCTGCGCGAGTAGCGATAACTGCCGTCTGGGCGCTGCAGCGCCCCGAGGTAGCGAAAGGCTCGCGCCGGCGGTTTGACGCGCGCGGCGATGAACGCTTGGATCGCCCAGGCGGTCGACTGTGCATCGGAACCTCGCCCCGCGGTGAGCTCGAAACCGCCGTCGGCGTTTTGCAGGCGACGCAGGTAGCCAATCCCGCGCGCGATCGGCCGCCCTCTCACACCCTGCGTGCGAAGCGCCTGGATGACTGCCGCCGTGTCGTTGGAGTCCGGCGCAGCTCCCCCGATCCACCCCCACCCTCCAGACCGATGCTGATGCCGGAGGAGATACGACACGCGCAGCTTGACGGGACGTCCCACCTGAGCGTAAGCGAGGATTCCCCAGGCACTCGAGTTGATCGCAGGGCCGATGCGGCCGTCGGGTCGGCCGAGGGCGGCCAAGCGCGCGTACAGCGTCTCTGAGACGCGCCCGGTCGCCGCTTCGGCGATCACCGCGAGCTCGATGTCCGTCGCGGATTGCAATTCGCGCTCGTTCGCGACGAGATAGTCGTAGGCGTTTCCGGTCGGCCGCCCGGCCGTACGGAGCCCCAGCATCGCCCATGCGGTGAGCCCCGGCGTCGACCGTGAGCCCGCCTCGGCGAAGCCGCCATCGGCTTGCTGCCGCGAAGCCACGTACGACGCAGGTGTGACGGCGAGGATCGCCGTCGTCAGAAAAGCGGCTATGCCCACACGACCTCGGCGTGCAGGCGTCGCCCGTACCGATCGAGCAGGCGGCGTAACTCAGGGCCTGCGGCAAGCGCGATCACGACGTTCCCGATCGCATGGGCAAGGTCGAACGGCAGGCCGCGCGCATGGACTGCGGCGAACGTCTGCCAGGTGTGCTGGTCGTAGAAGGCGAGCCAGTTCCAGATGTCCATAAAGGCGCTGAATGCCAGCCCCAGCACGAAGCAGAACGCAGCAAGAGCGACCCTGCGCCGCAGGAGCTTCGGCGCGAGTGCTCCGGCGACGCCGCAGGCTCCCCAGCCGAGCATCTGCCATGGGGTCCACGTGCCTTGTCCGAGGAAGAAGTTCGACACGAACGCAGCCAGTGCGCCGACCGCGAAGCCACTGCGCGCACCGAGCGCCGCGCCCGCCGCGACGGTCATCACCGTCACCGGCTGGACACCCGGAATCGCTGCGAACAGAACCCGGCCCGCAGCGGCGGCAGCGCCGAGCGTTGCGATCAGCGCCAGCTCCTTGGCCGAGTCCGGCCCGCGCTCGAGCCAGACAACGCCGACCGCGAGCAACGCGAAGGCGACCAACAGGAGCGACAGCCCGTCGTGAGAGCGGTCGAGAGCCGCCCACACCGCGGTGGCGAATGCGGCACTGCCCGCCGTGAGTAGCGCTGTCCTAGACAAGGGCCGCCTCCTGCCCGAGCATGATCGACCGATCCGCCACAGCGTGGGCGAAGTCCTCGTCGTGCGTGACGAGGAGCGTCGCGCGGCGCGCGGCGCCGGCATGCAGCAATTCGGCCAGCTCCGCCTTGCGCTGAGGGTCGACGCCGCGCGTGGGCTCGTCGAGTACCAGCAGGTCGGGCTCGATCACGAGCACCGAGGCGAGAGCGAGCCGTTCGCGCTCTCCGCTCGAGAGATCACGCGGATGCCTGCCTTCCATCCCCGCGAGGCCGAGCGCGCCGAGCGCGCTACGGGCACGCACACGATTCCCCTGCACACCGACCGCAACCTCCTCGTCCGCACGCTCCCGAATGCAGTACCGGGTCGGGTCCTGCAGGAGCATGCCCGCCCGCCCTCGCAGCTCCGCTGTGCCCGAGTCGGGGAACAGCAGGCCGGCGGCGAGCTTCGCGATCGTCGTCTTGCCGGTGCCGTTCGCGCCCGCTAGCGCCACGATCTCGCCACGGCACAACTCGAGGTCGACATTTTCGACCACCGGAAGGCCTGCGCGATAGGCGAACTGCACGCTGTCCAGGCGGCACACCGGCTCCGACTGCACTGCGACACGGCCGTTGGTGGACGCACCCAGCCAGACCGGCCGGTTCTTGCCCAGCCAGGCCTTCGCAGCGGGCACCGCCGCGTCGAGGAGAACTTTCCCTCCGTCCAGGAAGACGACGCGGTCCGCATGCTCGAGGACCCGGCGCGGGCGGTGATCAGAGACCAGGACCGCGATGCCGAGCCCCGCCACGTGCTCCAGGAACGCGTCTGCGGCACGAGGATCGAGCTGGGAGGTCGGCTCGTCGAGCAACATGAGCTTCGGCCGAAGCGCGACCGCGGAGGCGAGGCAGACACGTTGCAGCTCTCCCCCCGACAGCTCGGCGACGGCGCGATCTGCGAGTTGCTCGGAGCCGACCGCGGCGAGCGCTTCACGCGCGCGTCCGGCGATGTCCTCTGGAGCGGTACCGATGTTCTCGAGCCCGAACGCGACCTCGCGGATCACACGGGAGAGGACGATCTGCTCCTCGGGGTCCTGGAAGACGCTGGCGACCGTTCCGGCGAGCTCGGCGGGACGCACGGATCTCGTGTCGCGGCCCGCCACCTCGACGCGCCCTTCGAAGCGCCCGCCATGAAAGTGCGGGACGAGCCCGGCGAACGCACGCAACAACGTCGACTTGCCCGAGCCGGACGGACCGAGCACGGCGACGACCTCGCCCGCTTCGATCTCGAGCGACACGTCATGAAGTGCCGGACCACCGGCGTCCGGATAGGTGAACGTCAGCCGGTCCGCGCGCGCTAGAGCCATAACGCCCCCGCAGCCACGATTGCACCTGCTAGAGCAATGAGCATGAAGTCGCGCGCGCGCCAGCGGGGCCGCGGGACGCTCGTTCGTCCTACCGTGCCGTAGCCCCGTGCCTCCATCGCTTCCGCGAGGTTGAGGCCGCGCTCGAGCGCGCTCGCCAGCAGCGGGGAGAGCAGGACGGCGCGCCCGCGCACGCCGTTGACCTCGACACCTCGCCCGCGCAACGCCTCCATGAAGCCTGCCGCATCGCGCTCCAGCGTCGGCATCAGCCGCGTTGCGAGAGCGGCAGGGCGCGCGAAGCGAACGGCCTGCAGCAGCCCGTCATGATCAAGCAAGAGGGCATAGGCCGCGAATGCCAAACCGACGGCGGCAAGCCGCCATGCATTCAGCCCCGCGCTCACGAGCTCTTCGTGCGTGATGTCGAGCTGACCGAGCACGGGCACGATCGGGCCGGTCCAGATGGGATGAGATCCGATCGTCTCGATGAACGGTGTCAGGACGAACAGGCCCCCGGCCGAAACGAGCGTTCCGACGAGGTACAGGCGCCTTCGCTCGGTGGGGGCGCGCAGGCAGACGGCGAGCAGGAGGAGGGCGACGAAGGCTGCGCCGACGACGTGCCGCGCGAGCAGCGCGGCAGCCGCGAGAGCGGCGAGCAGCGCTAGTGCGGCTGCAGGTCTCACCGTCCCACCTGGTAGCGGAACCGGCCGAACGGGACCCTGAGCAGGAGCAGCTCGGGATTTCCGCTGAACGTGAACACAACGGGATCTCCTGGTGCGTCCCCGCCCTCCGCTTTCAGGGACGGCTTCGTCTCCGGCGACGACCGCAGCACGAGCAGATTGAGGTTCTCCTTCAGCCCTGCGTTCAGACCCTTCGTGGCTCGACCGCCGATGAGCCTCGCCAGCCGTTCCGCAGCCGGACGTTGTGCATTGCGTACGAACACGACCCGCGCCTGTAGCCGACCGCCCCCGTAGCCGTGCAGGAATGGCTCCGGAAACGCCCCGACGACGACCGGCTCGCGCATCTGTGTCCGCCACGAGCGAAAGTCCCACCACTCGACGTCTCCGTCATGGAGCCGGTACTCCGCGGCGCTACGGTCTGCTTCGTAGCCGTTGATGAAGTAGAACCAGTCGCTCCGCGCAGCAAGCGAGCCCTCGATCCCGTTGATCGACAGGACATAGCGCCCTGAGTAGCGCGTCTTGATCTCTGCGATGCGATCCAGAGCCTGCATCGCCGTCAATCCCGCCGGCACGTTCCGCTGGAGGATCACGTGCGCACCCATGTCACGCGTGATCCAGAGCTTTGCCGTCCCGTCGTTCTCGCCGCCGCAGCCGGCGAGGGCTGCGACGGCGAGAACGACAATAACCTGTCTCACGCCAGCGCATTCGAGCGCACGGCTCCGGCGAGCGTTGCGCGCACGAGCAAGCCTCGATGCGGTTCGACGCATCCGACTGCGGCCTGCGTAGCTCCTCGGGTATTCACCGTGCGCTTGCCAACGTGAAGGACGGCACCGATCGCCGGCGTGAGCTTGCCGTTGTCGTCCTGAGCCTGGACTCGGTAGCACGGCGTCTTGCCGACGCGGGAGAGCACGAGAGTCTTCGGCCCGCCGGGAACGATCCCGAACTGCGCCCAGTACCACAGCACCGTGTCACCGGCGACGAGGCGTGCTTGATCCGCTCCGACCGGAGGCGAGGCGCCGTTCACTTTGAACACCCAACCCGTTTGGCCGACGGCGGGATATCGCCCGACCTGGTCCACATAAGGGCCGAAACTGCTGAGGGTCAGGTGGTAGTAGAACTCGCCGAACAAGCTCGCCGATTCGAGCGCGTCGAGCGCATTTTCCGGCAGCGGATTTGCGCGTGGAGTTGTGACGTCGATCAGCGGTGCGGTCGCTCCGAAGATCGTTCGCTCCTTGCCTTCCACCCGGACGTGCACTTTGACGGCGAGAGCCGAGGGCACAATGAGCAGGGCAGCGACGACGGCCACCACGACGACGATGAGTCGGTGAGACACGAATCCTCCTTCCGCGAGGGGTTCGACTTCGCCGGCGGCGGAGGTCTTCTGACTCGGGGCTCCCTCCCTCGCCGCCTTCCCAGCCCGTGGGCCAGTGGCATGTAGCGCGGGAGCGTCTCCCCTTACAGCGGCGGGACCGTTCCGGACTTGCACCGGATTCCCTTGCCGCTCGCCGGTTTGTGGCCGGAGACTAGCATCGGGCGGCGATGGCCCGGTCCCAACTCCTGAGGGTCTGGCTTCCCGTCGTTGCCTGGGCCGCCGTCATCTTCACGCTCTCCTCGATCCCGAGCCTTTCGACCGGGCTCGGGACGTGGGACACGATCCTCCGCAAGGGCGCGCATCTGGGCGAGTACGCGATTCTCGGCGGGCTGCTCTACCGGGCGCTTGGCGGGGAGGTACTCGCGCTTGCAGCAGGGGTCGCGTACGCAGCGACCGACGAGCTGCACCAGTATTTCGTCCGCGGCCGCCATGCCTCGCCCGTCGACATCGCGATCGACGCAGTGGGAGTCGCCGTGGGAATGTTGTTCTGGCTCCGGATACGCGAGCGATGAAGGCGGTGGCGATCAGCCTCTCGGCGCTCGGGGACACCGAGCCGCTCTGGCGTGACTGGCTCGAGGACGCGCGCCGCCGCTTCCGCGTAGATGTCGACGCGTTGGATCAGGAATTGCCTAATTGGCGGGAGCTGCTGGAGCGATTTGCTGAGGAGCGTGCGCCCGTCTACTTCCGGCGGGATGCCGACGTCAGCACCACCCTTCGGCAACTGCGCGCGAGCGGCACGCGAATCGGAGTCTTTACAGATGCCCCGGCCGAGCTCGCGCGCATCGCGCTGTCGCATCTGGGCGCGGAGCGCCATGTGGAACTCCTGGAGATCGGCCCCGGTGCACAGCAGCGCGTCTCCGAGGCACTCGGCGACAGCACGCGAGTCATCGCCACCCGCGCGGAACTGCTCGCCGTAACCTGACTCGGAGACAAGTCTCTGCTAGGTCGTCAACGCCGCCGCAATCGCGGCAACGTGACGGTGGTCCGTCCCACAGCACCCCCCGACGACACTGAGGTTCTCGAGGTGCGTGCGCACCGTCCTGTAGTGGCCCGCGAGATCCAAAGGGTCGCCGGCGTCCAGTTCCTCCGACTCGTCCAATTCCGCATGGCTCTTGGTCGACGCATTTGCCCGGAGGCCCCGAATGCGCTCACGCCATTCTCCCGGCTCGTTCAGCACGAGCTCGAAATGAGTCGGGTGGGCGCAGTTGATCATGAAGTACGCGGCGCTTCCCTCCGTCTTGGCGTCTACTTCTTCGATCGCCTCTCTCAGAGGCTGCCCATCTGGAAGTTGTCCGTCTGTTTCGACAGTGAACGAGATTACGACCGGCATTGAAGCGCTCCGAGCGGCAAGGACGATGCCAACGGCCTCGGAGGCGTACGTCAGGGTGTACGCCGTGATCAAATCGGCCGCGGTGTCCGCGAGTGTCTCGATCTGCGGACGGTGATATGCCTCGGCCTCCCCGGCCGTCATCATGGTGTCCGGGTTGTAGGCATCGCCGCGGGGACCGACGCAGCCGCTGACGACGATCGGCGGGTGTCCACGGGCTTTCGACATCTCTGCGACGAACTCGACAGCCCGGCGGTTCACACTGGCCAGGTCGTCCTTTGAGTACCCGAGGCGTTCCCCCCAGTCCGCGTTCGCTCGCCAGGTGACCGTGTCCAGAATGAGCCCGACTCCGAACGAATCAGCGAGCCCGATGTACTTCGCAAAATAGGCGCGCAGCGCGTCAATGCCTTGCTCGTTCTCGAGAAGCGGGAACGAGGCAAAGTCCGGGAGATCGATGCCGTTGTTGAAGATCAGCGTCGTCTCCATGCCGCCGTCGGTGAGAAACGTCTCTCCGGAGAGCTGAGGCAGTTGAGCGCGGCCGGCCACTGTCTGATCCTACTACTGCGAAAGTTTGAGTATGCGGCCGTTCTCGGTGGCGAAGTACAGCTCGCCGGCTGCGTCCTCGCCGAATGAGGTCAGCGAAGACACGCGGAAGGGCTCTCGCCTCATGTCGGCCGCACGGCCGCCCTGCACACGCAGACTCCAGACGACTCCGGAGCAGTAGTCGCCAAAGAAGTAACGGCCGGACGCCGCTGCGACGGCTCGACCTCGGTACACGTAGCCGCCTGTCACCGAGCATCCCCCGGCGTCATGGCTGTAGACGTCCACCGGCGCGACGAGCTGGCCAGGTCCCAGCGCGGTGCTCGAGTAGCGTGCGCGCCCCTCGAAGACCTTCCAGCCGTAGTTCGCGAGGGACGAGATCTGGGCGCGCGGCCGGTAGTCGATCTCCTCCCAGTTGCCCTGACCGACGTCACCGATGTAGAGGTCGCCGTTCGCACGGTCGAACGCGAAGCGCCAGGGATTGCGCAGGCCGAGTCCGACGACCCGCCACTGCGCACCCCGACGGAGCGGATCGATCCGCAGCAGCTTGCCTAGTCGCTCGTTCATGTTCTGGGCGCGATTACCGGGATCTCCCGCCGAGCCCCCGTCACCCATCCCGACGTAGAGCAAGCCGTTCGGGTCGAACTGGAGCTGGCCCCCGTTGTGATTCGCAAACGGCTGGCGGACGAACAGCAGCTGACGCGCCGTCGACTTGACGCCACGTCCATTGCGAGAGCGGAACTCGACGACCCGAGTGTTGCCACTCTTGTCGGTGTAGTTCACGTAGAAGCGGCGGTTGCGCGCATAGGCCGGGTGGAACGCCATCGACAGCAGGCCCTGCTCCCCGCCGCTCACGATGCGGTCGCGAATGTCGAGGAACATGCCGCCGAGCTTTCCGTCGACGAGATAGCGGATGCGGCCGACCTGCTCGACCGCGTAGAGACGCCGCGGCTCTGCGGCCGTGGAAGCGATCCCCGTCAGAGCGGACAGGCCGCGGGCGTACGGCCGCACCGAAAGCTCTTGTTGCGCGTGTGAGCCCGGGAGGACCAGGGCTGCCGCTGCGAGGACCTCGGCGAGCACTCGTCCCAAACTACCCCGCCGCAGGCGAATCAGTTCGAGCCTTAACGGAGGCCTGACCTACTTCTTAAGCAAGATCTGGCGGAGCTCGTCTTCCTTGCCGGGCTGCAGGATCGCGAGCACCTGATCGCCCGGTTTGAGCTCGGTCTTGCCGACAGCGATTTCCGCCTTGCCGTCGCGCATCACCGAGATGAGCCGCGCGCCCTCGGGCAGCCGCAGCTTCTCGACCGTCGTGCCCGCGCATGGAGACGACTTGTCGATCTGCACCTCCACGATCTCCAGGTTCTCCTTGCGGAGCTCCAGCAGGTGCACGAGGTCGTGCTCCGGCACCTCGTGTTCGACCAGGCCGAGGATGCTGGACGTCGCGCACACGGTGGGCGAGATGCCGAGCAGGTCGAAGTGCGGCTGGTTGCGCGGATCGTTCACGCGCGCGATCACTTTCGGCACGCCGTACTTCTCCTTGGCGAGCTGCGTGATCACCATGTTGTCTTCGTCGTCCCCGGTCAGCGCCAGCACCAGATCGGGCGGCCGCTTGACCCCCGCCTTCTCGAGGACGAAGAGCTCGGTCGCGTCTCCCTGCATCGCCTGGTGCTCGAACTCGGACTCGAGCCGCTCGAAGCGGTTGCGATTCTGCTCGATGATCGTCGCCTCGTGACCGTTGCGCAGCAACGTGCGCATGACGTTGGCGCCGGCCTTGCCTCCGCCTGCGATCAGGACGTACATCAGACTGTCACCTCCTCGCGGGACTGCGGGATGGGGCATGAGCGCACCGCGTCGGTGAGTGCGTCGATGGCGGCAGAGGTCGGGCAGATCGTGCGCAGGCCGCGTTCGCGGTAGAAGTCGGCGCGCGCGGGATCCAGAATCCGGACGACGGTGCAGTCGATCCCGAAGCGCTTCTGTGCGACCTGGCCGATCACGAGATTCGTATTGTCGCCGTCGGTGGAGACGACGACGGCGTCGGCGTCCTCAATGCCCGCCTCGCGCAGTACGACGCTGTCCATGCCGTGGCCCCGAACGAATCCGCCGGTCCAGTTCTCTCCCAGGCGGCTGAGGGCTGACTCGTTCTCGTCCACGGCGGTCACGTTCCATCCCTCGGAGGCGAACCGCTTGGCGATCGTCGAGCCCACCCGGCCGCAGCCGATCACGATGAGCTTCACGGACTCAGCGTAGCTCGGCGGTCAACCCGAAGGCTGACTGCCGTCCCCTTCGAGGGCTCCCTGCGGAAAAGCCACGATCAGGACCTCGCTGGGCGCCTTCTTCAGGACGTAGTCGACTGTCGGGGAAAAGAACCGGGACTGTCTGCGCCAGCGGGGCGCGGAGCCGAGGACGATCAGGTCGGCGCCGGAGTCCTGCGCCTCCTGGACGATCGCCTGCCCGATCGAGCGAGCCCGGACAGTACGTCCCTCCACGTTGACACTGTGGTCTGCCCCGAGGAGCTTCGCTTCGGAGAGCGAGGCCTCGGCCCGCTCTTCTTCGTCGAGCAGCTCGGCGTCGAGCGGGAGCTCCATCGGCACACGAATCACGTAGAGAGCCTCCACCGAGGCCCCTCGGTCCTGGGCGAGCTTGACGGCTGTGGCGATCATCTCCTCGCCGATGTCGCCCAGCTTCATCGGGACGAGGATGCGCGAGAACTCGGCCTCCGCGAGGCCGCGATGCTCGTCCGCCGACACGACCCGCTGGAGCAGGCCCTCCCCGCGCGACTTGCGGACGACGACGTAGACGACGAGACCGAGGCCGAGCCAGACAGGCCCGGCGAGCCGCGCGCCCTGGTGCGTGCCGATGGCGACCAGCCAGACGGTGAAGGTGAGGATTGCGCCGACGACCGACGGCACGGGCACCCGGCCGATGGTGAACGGCACCCGGTACGGACGCCTGCGGTTCGGCTCGCTGAACCGCAGCTTGATCACGGCGAGCTGGGCCGCCGTGAAGGCGAGGAGCACTCCGAAGCTAAAGAGGCTCGCCAGGAACAGCACCGGGTGCGCAAGCGCTGCGGTTCCAACGAGGAGCCCGATCGAGATCACCGCCGCGGCGATGATCGACTCCGGCGCGACGAGCGTGCGCGGTCTGAGCATTCCGAACTTGCGCGGCAGTTGGCCGTGCTCCCCCAGCGAATACGCCAGACGGCCGAATCCGGAGATGGAGGTGGTCGCCGCGGTGAGCAGGATGAGCGCGCCGGATAGTCCGACGAAGACCTGCAGCGGCGCACCGATCACGTCGGGCACGTGCTCCCGGATCTGAGTGACAATTCCGACTAGCGGCGCACGGATCCAGTTGCTGCCGAGCAGCGTCCCGTGCTTCGCCGGGAACGCGGAGAGCCCGACGACGGCGATCGCAACGTAGAGGATGACGACCAGACCGATGGAGCTGAAGAGACTTCGCGGCAGATCGCGGCCTGGGCGCCGCGTCTCCTCGGCGAGGTTCGCGACCGTCTCGAGACCGGTGTAGGCGAGCATCGCGAGCGGGATCGCGAACGCGAGCGAGTGCCAGGTGGGCGACGTTCCCAGAGACGTCCCCGCGCTGAGCGCGCCCGGCGAGAAGAGGAGCGCCATGCCGAGCGCCACGATCAGGACCTGAGTGGCGAGATCGACGAAAGCGACGATCAGGGCCCAGCGGTGTAGGCGGGTGCGGTGAACGAGCCGGATCACCGCGACTCCCGCGATCACGCCGCAGCCGGCGACGACGTCCCAGGGGCGGTGCAGCTTCGTGAAGAACGCGCCGGCTACGTAGTGAGGCATGAACAGGGCCGAGAGGGCGATGACGATCAGGTAGTCGAGAAAGAGCACCCAGCCCGTGACAAAGCCCCAGAAGTCGTTGAACGCGATGCGGACGAAAGTCGCGGCGCCGCCGGTCTCGCGAATCGCTGCAGTTCCCTCGGCGTAGGAGAGCGAGACGATCAGAAAGAGCAGGCCGGTCGCGAGCAGCACGAGCGGCGTGAAGCCGAGCGCACGTAGCGTGATGATGCCGAGCGCGAAGTAGATCGACGAGGCGATCTCCCCGTAAGCGATCGAGAAGAGCGCGGGAGCGTCGAGAACCCGCTGGAGACGGGGCAGCTTGCGCGCCACTAGTGCCGCCTGCGGAGCAGGTAGAGACGGCCGACGCCAAGGGCGAAGAACAGCACACCCATCAGGTAACCGAATGCTGCTCCGCCGTGTACCGCCGTGACGACGACCAACGCAATCCCGATCCCCATGAAGAGGAACGCGAAGAGCATCACGAGCGAGCGGTAGGCGTTCAAGCCGCCCTCCGGCCCGCGACGACCATCACCCTGCTGGGGGCGTGTTTGAGGACGAAGTCGACAGTGTCGCTGAACACACCGCGCCCTCGCGCCGCGCGCGGTGCGCCCATGACGATGATCTCGCTCTGACGGCGGCTCGCCTCATCGACGATCGCCCGGCCGGCGTGGCGCGCCCTGACGATCCGCTCGGTGAACTTCACGCCGTAGAGCTCTGCGATCGCCGCCGCGACGTCGAGGGCGTCGTCCGCGGCGCGCTCTTCTTCTTCCAGCCGAGTGTCGAGCGGCAGGTCGAGCGGCACGACGACGACGCTGAGAGCGGCGATCGAGGCACCGCGGTCGGCAGCGAGGCGGCAGGCGAGGTCGATCGCCTCCTCCGAAGCCCGGCCCGGCTTTACGGGAACGAGAATGTTCCTGTACTCGAGAGCAACCGCCGGCCCGATGATCACCGGCGCACGCAACGTCGCCCTCAGCGGCTCGCGCAGCCCCACCCGGCGGTACACGACGTAGCCGATGAGCCCGATCGCGAGCCAACCCAACCCCGCCCAGCGCGGCCCGGGCTTCTGGACGACAACCACGATCCAGGCGATCCCGGTGCCGAGCGCCCCGAAGATCGCAAACAATGGCCAGTCCACACCGCCGATCCGAAGATTCGGACGCACCTTGAACGCTTCCGGATCGTTCCGCGAATGCACACGCAACGCGATGACCGAGAGGTGCGCGATCGTGAACGAGAGCATCGCGCCGAACGCGTACATGTCGCCGAGGAAATCCGTCTGACCGGGCAGGAGCACGAGGATCGAGAGCAACCCGGCGAAGAACACCAGCGACAGCCAGGGCGTCTTGAGCCTCGGATGCAACCGGCGGAACATCTCGGGCAGCTGGCGGTGCGTAGCCATCGCGTACGTGATGCGCGACGCACCGATGACACCGGCGTTCGTAGCGATCAAGAGGATCGTCGCTGCCAGGATGCCGACGTAGACCTTCGAGGCTTGCAGCACCTGACCATGCAGACCCAGGTTTTCGACCAGACCGAGAACCGGATCGTTCTTGAAGCCGCCCTGATCCGGCCCGAGGCCGAGTAGCGTTTGGTACCCGTGCGCGGTCTTCTCCACCGGCAAAGCTGACAGCGCGATCATCGGGAGCGTGAAGTAGATCGCGAAGACTGCACCGGCAACCCATGTGATCGAGCGCGGGATGTCCCGCGGCGGGTCGCGCGCCTCCTCCGCCAGGTTGGAGACCGTCTCGATCCCTGTGTACGCGATCATCGCGATCGGGATGGCGATGAAGAACTGCCCCCAGGTCGGCGCCACGCCCCAGTGGATGTTCGCCGAGAAGACGATGTGTGGATGGAAGATCAGAGCAAAGCCGACACCCACCAGCAGGAGCTGCGTGCCGAAGTCGAGAACGGCGAGGAAGATGTTCAGGCGAGCGGCTTCCCTGATCCCGACGATGTTCAGGAGCACGAGGAGAACGACCACGACGGCGCCTCCGACGATGTCCCAAGGGTTCTCCCGCAGGGGGCTCCAGAAGATCGAGAGATAGTGCGGAACGAAGAACGCCGAGATGGCGATCGTGATGATGTAGTTGAGCATTTGCGCCCAGGCGGCGGCGAAGGAGACGAGCTCGTTGAACGCGTGGCGGGCGAAGCTCGAGGAGCCGCCCGCCTCGGGATACCGAACGGTGCCCTCCGCGTACGTCGCCGCAGTGGCGGCGAAGATCAGGCCGCTGACGAGGAACACCAGCGGCGTCAGCCCGAGCGCGATTCCTGCGACGAGCCCGAGCGCGTAGTAGATCGAGGAGCCGACGTTGCCGTAGGCAGTCGCGAAGAGCGCCGGGGTCCCGAGCACCCGCTCGAGCGTCTGCTGGCGTCGACGGCCCCTCCGCCGCGGTGTCACGGTCGCGCTCACCGCGCCGGAGCCTAGAGCTTCGCGTCGTTAGCCGTGAATCGAGACGATCAGCGGGATGATGAGGATGGCGACGATGTTGGCGATCTTGATCATCGGGTTGATCGCGGGGCCTGCCGTGTCCTTGTAGGGATCACCCACTGTATCACCGGTGACGGACGCATTGTGAGCCTCCGATCCCTTGCCGCCGTAGGCGCCGTCCTCGATCAGCTTCTTTGCGTTGTCCCATGCCCCGCCGCCCGACGTCATCGCGATCGCGAGGAACAGCCCCGTCACGATCGTTCCGATCAAGAGGCCGCCGAGCATCCGCGCGTTGATGATCCCTACGACGATCGGGAAGAGGATCGGGATCAACGCGGGCAACAGCATCGCCTTGATCGCCGAGTTCGTGACGATGTCGATAGCGCGCCCGTATTCCGGCCGGCTCGTTCCCTCCATGATCCCGGGGTTCTCGCGGAACTGGCGGCGGACCTCGGTGACGACTTCTCCGCCCACGCGCCCGACGGCCTGCATCGCGAGCGACGCGAACAGGAACGGCATCAGGCCCCCGATGAAGAGGCCGGCGATCACCCACGCGTCGCTGAGACTGAACGTCGAAGCGAGACCCTCGTCGGCGAGCCCGGTGGTGTACGAGTCGAAGAGGACGAGCGCCGCGAGCGCCGCCGAGCCGATCGCGTAGCCCTTCGTCACCGCTTTCGTGGTGTTGCCGACAGCGTCGAGAGGATCCGTGATCGCCCGAACGGAGTCGTCAAGGTTCGCCATCTCTGCAATGCCACCCGCGTTGTCCGTTACCGGGCCGTACGCGTCGAGCGCGACGATCAGGCCCGTCATCGAGAGCTGCGCCATCACGGCGACGCCGATCCCGTAGAGCCCGGCGAAGTGATGCGCGACCAGGATGCCCGCGGCGATCACGATCACAGGCAGTGCTGTCGCCTGCATCCCCACCGCGAGCCCCTCGATGATGTTCGTCGCATGTCCGGTCTGAGACGCGGAGGAGATGGACTTCACCGGTCCCCAGCGCGAGCCGGTGTAGTACTCCGTGATCGCGACCAGGAGAAACGTCACGACGAGGCCGACGAGCGAGGCGCAGTAGAGATCCGTGAAGCTGAACTTGCCGTTGTCGTAGGCCATCGTCACGGGGATGAACCCGATCGCCGACAGCGCGGTCGCGACCAGCACGGCTTTATAGAGGGCGTTCATGATGTTGCCCCTCTTCCCGACACGAGCGAAGAACGTGCCGATCACGGAAGCGAGGATCGACATGCCGCCGAGCGCGAGCGGGTAGAGGGCGAGCCCGCTCGAAGGGAACTGCGTGCCGAGCAGCATCACGGCGACCGCGGTCACCGCGTAGGTCTCGAACAGGTCCGCAGCCATGCCTGCGCAGTCGCCCACGTTGTCGCCGACGTTGTCCGCGATCACGGCCGGGTTGCGCGGATCGTCTTCGGGAATGCCGGCCTCGATCTTCCCAACGAGGTCGGCCCCGATATCGGCGGCCTTCGTGTAGATGCCGCCGCCGAGGCGCGCGAAGACGGAGATGAGCGAACCGCCGAAGGCCAGGCCGATCAGGTCATGGATCGCCGAGTCTGCGGAGTTGTCCAACCAGCCGGTGAGCACCCAGTAGTACCCCGCGACGCCGAACAGTGCCAGGCCAACGACCATCATGCCCGTCACCGATCCGGCGCGGAACGCGACGTTCAGAGCCGGCTTGAGCCCTCCGCGCGCCGCCTCCGCCGTCCGTAGATTCGCGCGCACCGCGACGTTCATCCCGATGAACCCGGCGCCCGCAGAGAGGACGGCGCCGACCAGGAAGCCGATGGCCGTGCCCCAGCCCAGCTTGTTGTAGAAGCCGAGGAGCAGGAACGGCACGATCGAGACGGCGGCGATCGTCATGTACTGCCGGCGCAGGTAGGCCGCGGCCCCTTCCTGCACCGCCTTGGCGATCTCCTTCATGCGCTCGTTGCCCTCCGGGCGACCGAGCAGCCAGATGGTCAGCCAGATGCCGTAGGCGACGGCGACGCCGGCGCAGATCAGCGCAAACAGCACCGGATGGTCGTTGAAGAAGCTCCCGACGATCAGCGTTAGTACCCCCTCACAAAGTCCGCGCCGAGTGACCTCGGCGCGGGCAGTTTTCTATCACATGGCGCTTCGCCGAGCGCCGCTGGAGGCTCAGGCGGCCGGGTTGAGCTGGACCGCCTCCACGATGCGCTCGAACCGGATCGCCGCCAGCTCAGCCACCTGGCGGACAGCCTCGACGGACGGGCCTTCGAAGAGGTGGAAGCATGTCTCGTCGTGGGGCATGAAAATCGAGCGCAGGTATCGAACCTCCCGCCTGCCGGGCAGCGCCGGGGCGACCCTCCGGAGGTCCACGTCGGACACTCCCGGCAAGTAGGACTCGACGATGAACGTCGTCATACAGGCGCCGACCGAGCCCGTGAACGACGCGTCATGCCGATGCCGACCCCCAACGAGAACAGCAGGCCTGCGGCGGTCGAGGCTCCGACACCAGCCGCTCCCCAGTCGAAGCCCTCAACCACGCGCGCAAAGCGACCGGATCGTGTGCGCGGAAGAAGATGCCGCCGACTCCCTCGACCGCTTCACCCACCGACTCGCTCCCGCGGCCGGCGGACGAGCTCGGCGAACACGTCGCGATGCGAGCCGATCTCCGCGACGCGCTCGTACTGGCGTTCGGCTGCATTCGCCTGGGGCACGGAGAGGTAGGGCGCCGCGCCGATCTCCTCGGCGACCGGAAGTACCCACTGGATCAGCGACTCGATGCGCGCCCGAGCCGGGACGACCTCGCCACGCTCGAAGTCGATGAGGCCGTCCGTGAGCCCGTACCGGATCGCACGCCACATGTTCTCCTCGATGAGCCGGTGCGGCGGATTTGGCAGCGCCTCCCCTTCGTCGATCGCGCGCGCAAAGCGCGTCCCGAGCGCGTAGATCAGCGCGGCGAGCGACTGTGCCTCGCCCAGGTCGGGCTGCGCGTCGCAGATCCGAATCTCGACGGTCGGAAACGCGAGGTGCGGCCGCACGCTCCACCAGATCTGCGTGTTCTCGTCGATCGACCTGGTTGTGTAGAGGAAGCGGACGTAGTCCTCGTAGGCGGCCCAGTCGTCATACGCGTCGGGAACGCCGCAGCGCGGGAAGAGCTTGGTGAAGATCTCGGTTCGGGCCGAGTGGAGGCCGGTGACGCAGTCCTCGAGGAAGGGCGAACTGGCCGACAGGGCGAGGAGCTCCGGGAGGACGTTTCGGAACGCGTTGCACACGGCGACCGCGCGATCGGCACCGCGAATCCCGATGTGAGCGTGAATGCCGAAGCTGTTGTTGCGCCAGACGACGTACTGCAGAATCTCGTTGTTCCGCCGGTAGTGCGGCGTGTCGATGATGCGCTGGTCCTGCCAGCGGCTCCAGGGATGCGTACCTGTCGAAGCGAGCCCGACTCCGAACCGGTCGGCGAGTTCGCCCAGCTCAGTGCGGCGCACGGCCATCCGCTCGGCAACTTCGCCGAAGTTCGCGCAACGACCGGTCTTCACCTCGATCTCGGACGCGATCAGCTCGCCGACGAGGTGCTCGTCGAGGGCCGTTCCCGCCGCCCCGGCCTTGAGCTCCTCGAAGCGGTTCGTCAGCTCGAGCGTGTCGGGATCGAGGAGTGCGAACTCTTCCTCCACGGCGATCGTGAAGTCATGTCCGTCCTCGAAGGCCTCACGCGCGGAGCGGATCTGCTCCTCGGGAGAAAGTCGTTGCTGGTCACCCACGTCACTAGGGTAAATGAAGCAATACGACCTAACCGCCGGCGATCGGCTCGAGCAGGCGTGTTGCGACACTCGTCCAGCTCCAGCGCTCGACTGCGGCGCGCCGGGCGGCTGCGCCGAGCTCCGCGCGCGTTTCGGGCGGGAGCGCGAGCAGCTCGACGAGTTTTGCGGCGAGGTCGGCCGTATCCCCGTTCGCGAAGCTCGCCAGATGCCGGTGCTCCGCTGGGTACTCGGCTTCCAGGCCCTCCGCGATCTCTGCGAGCCCCGAGTGGCGAGCGACCAGCGGCGGCGAGCCGGCGGCCGCCGCCTCCGCGGCGACCATTCCGAAGGCCTCGGGGAAGATCGATGGGACGACAGTCACGTCGGCGAGCTGGAGCAGGTGCACGAGGTGCCGATGCTCGAGCGGCCCGGTGAAGAGCGTTCCGGGCGGGGCGATCAGCTCGAGCTCCTCCCGGTAGTCGCCGAAGCCGACGATCACCGCGCGCACGTCGACACTTCGCAGCGCCTCCAGCAGGATGTGGACACCCTTGTTGTGAAGAAGCTTGCCGAAGTAGACGACGGTCGGTTCGTCTGTGGCGAAGAATTCCTCGAGCCGCGCGGCGTTGCCCTCATCCGGTTGCCGCTCGTTGGAGTTCGCCGGGTTGGCCGCGTCCACGCCTGCTTCCTCCAGCAGCCGCGCGAGTGATTCGTCGCGTGAGACAGAGGGCCGGAATTCATCGATGTCGACGCCCGGCGGTACCTCGTGCACGCGATCGACGTGGCCGACGACCTCCTCCAGGACGTTGCGAATGTGGGCCGACCCGACGAAGACGGCTTCTGCCGATGCCAGGCACTCGCGCCCCCACGTCGCCAGCTCCTCGCTGCCTCGCATCGAGTACTCGAGCTCTGACCCGTGCGTCTTCACGGCAAAGGGCATTCCGCTGGCCCAACCAACCGCCGCCCCGAGCAGGACGTGATTCGCGAACACCAGATCGGCGGGCATGTGCGCGCACAAAGCCGTCGCATTGAGAGCGACATAGCGCTGTAGCTCGGCGCGCGTGAAGTCCTGCAGCAGCTTCACCTCGAGGCCTTCGTAACGGTCGAGCACGAACACGGGGAGCAGCCCGCCGATGTTCGGCCTGAAAACCTTTGCGCCCCCGAGGTCGTAACGCTCCGGGTGCGGCTCCTGACAGACCACGACCACGTCATGGCCCGCGCGGCTCCACTCACGCGCAAGCGACCGCGTGTAGACGTTCGACCCCGTTCCACCGAGCAGATAGCCGTGCCAGAGCAGGATCCGCATGGCCCCGCCCCCTTTTTGGCTACGTCAAGTAGAAGTAGAGCGCGTAGAGCAGCTCGACGGCCGGATTCGACGTGTGGACTGCCACGTCTTGCGGCACGTCGAGCAAGGCTTCGGAGTAGTTGAAGATGATTCGTACGCCCGACTCGACCAGGTCGTCCGCAACGCGCTGCGCGTTGTCGGCGGGAACAGCCACGACGCCCACGATGATGTTCTTCTCCCGGATCGTGTTCGAGAGGCGCGTGTAGTCGCTCACAGGAACGTTGCCGACGGGGAGACCCACTTTCTCCGGGTCGGTGTCGAACACGGCGGCGATGTTGATCCCGTGCTCCGCGAAGATCGGTGAGCTGGCAATCGCCTGCCCCAGACGCCCCGCTCCGATCAGCGCGATGTTGTGCTGACCTTGCGTGCGGAGGATCTTGCGAATTTCTCCGAGCAGCGAGTCGATGTTGTACCCGACCCCACGCTTACCGAACTTCCCGAACGCAGACAGGTCGCGCCGGATCTGGGTCGCGTTGATGTTCGTGTAGTCGGAGATCTCCTGGGAGGAGATGCGCTCCTTCCCCATCTTCTTCGCCTGCGTCAGCACCTGGAGGTAGCGGGACAGGCGTGCCGCCACGCCGACGGTCAAACGATCAGACACGACGGGGCCTCCAGATTCGAGAGTTTGTGACAACCCGAACCCGTTGTATCACGCGATGGCAGGGTCCCGCGTAGGTCAACTTTGTGCGGCTACTCTGCGGCGAAGAGCATCAGGGTCCACGTAGTAGACGAATGAGCGCTCTCCGTCGATCTCGACAACGGGGAGCCACTCCCGGTAGCGCGACTCCAGCTCCGGATCGCCGTCGATCTCGACCTCCTCGAGCTCGAAGTCGACGTCCTTGCGGACCTGTTCGAGAATGGCGCGCGCGCGTTCGCAGAGATGGCAGCCCTCCGCGTGATACAGGACGACCCTAGGGATAAATACCGCGCGTGACGGTTGCTTCGGCGACGCGCTG